>JAPVSX010000247.1:0-12006 GCA_047519495.1 Armatimonadota bacterium | reverse complement strand
GGGGGGGGGGTGGCGGGCGGCCCCCCCGCCGCGTCTCCCACCTACATCGGCGGCGTAGGCGGACCCGCCAGCTCCTTCTCCTCCTCGGGCTTGTCCACGACCAGGACCTCGGTCGTCAGGACCATCGAGCCCACGCTGGCCGCGTTCTGAAGGGCCGACCGGGTCACCTTGGCCGGATCGACGATCCCGGCCTTGAACATGTCGACGAACTCGCCGGTGAGGACGTTGTACCCCCACCCGGCCTTGCTGGCCTTCACCTTCTCGACGATGATCGAGCCTTCCGCGCCCGCGTTCCGCGCGAGCTGGCGGAGCGGCTCCTCGAGCGCCCGGCGCACGATATCGACGCCGACCCGCTCGTCGCCTCCGGCCTTCACCTTCTCGAGGGCTGTGATCGCGCTGATGAGCGCCACGCCCCCGCCGGGGACGATCCCCTCCTCGACCGCGGCCCGGGCGGTCGAGAGCGCGTCCTCGACCCGGTGCTTCTTCTCCTTGAGCTCGGTCTCGCTCGCCGCGCCGACCTTGATCACGCCGACGCCGCCGACCATCTTGCCGAGGCGCTCCTGCAGCTTCTCGCGGTCGTAGTCGCTCTCCGTTTCCTCGATCTGCTTGCGCAGCTCGCCGATCCGCTTCTGGATCTCCGACTGCTTGCCGGCGCCGCCGACGAGGATCGTCTCTTCCTTGCCGATCTTCACCTGCCGGGCCTTGCCGAGCTGGGTGAGCTCGACGTTCTCGAGCTTGAGGCCGAGCTCCTCGGTGATCACCTGGCCGCCGGTCAGGACCGCGATATCCTGGAGGATCGCCTTCCGCCGGTCGCCGAACGCCGGCGCCTTCACGGCGACGGCCTGGAGCGTGCCGCGGAGCTTGTTGACGACGAGGGTCGCGAGCGCCTCGCCCTCCACGTCCTCGGCGATCACCAGGAACGGCTTGCTGACCTGGACGATCCGCTCGAGGGCAGGCAGGAGGTCCTTGACAGCGCTGATCTTCTTGTCCGTGATGAGGATGTAGGGGTCGTCGAGCACGGCCTCCATCTTCTCCGCGTCGGTGATCATGTACGGGGAGATGTAGCCCTTGTCGAACTGCATCCCCTCGACGATATCGACGGTCGTCTCGATCCCCTTCGATTCCTCGACCGTGATGACGCCGTCCTTGCCGACCTTGTCCATCGCGTCGGCGATCAGCTGGCCGATGCCCTCGTCGTGCGCGGAGATGCTGGCCACCTGCGCGACCGCGGCCTTCGTCTCCACCGGCTTCGCCTGGCTCCGCAGCGCCTCCACGGTCGCCTCGACGGCGTGGTCGATGCCGCGCTTGAGCACCATCGGGTTCGCGCCGGCGGCGACGTTCCTTAGCCCTTCCCGGATGATCGCCTGGGCGAGCACCGTCGCCGTCGTGGTCCCGTCCCCGGCGACGTCGTTCGTCTTGGTGGCGACCTCGCGGACGAGCTGCGCGCCCGCGTTCTCAAACGGGTCGCTCAGCTCGATCTCCTTCGCGACGGTCACCCCGTCGTGGGTGATCGTCGGCGATCCGTACTTCTTTTCGAGGACGACGTTGCGGCCCTTCGGCCCGAGCGTGATCTTGACGACATCGGCCAGGCGGTTGACGCCGCGCTCGAGGGCCCGCCGCGCCTCCTCGTTGTACAGGAGCAGCTTCGGCATGACATTCCCCCCTTAGGCTCTCGCCTTGGCCTTCTCGCGGGTCACGACCGCCAGCACGTCGCTCTCGCGCAGGATCAGGTACTCCTCGTCCTCCTGCTTGAACTCGGTCCCCGAGTACTTGGCGAAGATCACGCGGTCCCCGACCTTCACCTCCATCGGGATCCGGTCACCTTGCTCGTTGCGCCCGCCCGGGCCGGCGGCCACCACCTCGGCCTCCTGCGGCTTCTCCTTGGCGGTGTCGGGAAGGACGATCCCGCTCTTCGTCCGCTCGACCTCCGCGACCACCTTGACGACGATCCGATCTCCGAGTGGCTTCAGGTTCATAACCTGCCTCCCTCCCCTTGAGCTGAGTCTCACGACAGGACTTAGCACTCACGAAGTCCGAGTGCTAACCTGACCTCACTATAGGAAAAGGCATCGGAACCGGACAACCTCAAATTCACCCGAAAATGGGCCAGAAAAGCACCCAATCGCGTGATTGCTCGCTCGCGCGCCACGGATTTGACGTTTGTGATTAGCTTATGGAGACTGTCTCTGGCACCGGAGTGGCGAGATCCAGGTCGGCATACGCCCCAAGCCGCAGCGACGACCGTTCCCCGCGGGCGAGCCGGTAGGCTCCCGCAGCCGCGATCATTCCGGCGTTGTCGGTGCACAGCGACGGCGCCGGCAGGTGGAGCGGCACCCCTAGCTCCCTGGCCGCCTCCGCCATCCTGGCCCGGAGGGCTGAGTTCGCGGCGACCCCCCCGGCGAGGAGGATCGCCCGGACCTCATGGGCGCGGGCCGCCCGAATCGTCTTGGCGACCAGCACCTGGACGAGCGCGTCCTGAAACGCCGCCGCCACGTCCGCCACCCATCCGGCCCCAGGGTCGGCGACGATCGTCCGCCCGCCCTGCGGTCCTATCGGACGCCCGCCCTGCGGTCCTATCGGACGCCCGCCCTGCGGGACCGCCGCGCCGCCCCCGAGGCGCGCCACGGCCCGCAGGACCGCGGTCTTGAGCCCGCTGAACGAGAAGTCGAAACTCGTCTCGTCCGGAAACGGCCGGGGGAGCGCGACCCGGTCCGCCCGTCCCTGCTCGGCCGCGCGGTCGATCGCCGGCCCGCCGGGGTACCCGAGGCCGAGCGCTCGGGCGGCCTTGTCGAACGCCTCGCCGGCGGCGTCGTCCCGGGTCCGGCCGAGGATGTCGTACCGCCCGTGGCCCGCCATCAGGACCAGGTCTGTGTGGGCGCCTGAGACGATCAGGACGAGCGCGGGCAGCGGCAGGTCGGGGCGCTCGAGGAAGTTGGCGTAGATGTGACCTTCGAGGTGGTTGACGCCGATCAGGGGACGGCTCGATGCGAACGCGAGCGCCTTCGCCGCCGCGACGCCGACGGTGAGCGCGCCCACGAGCCCCGGCCCGCAGGTCACCGCCACGCCCTCGATCGCCCCGAGGGTCGTCCCGGCGCGCTCGAGGGCCTCATCGATCACCGGGCCGAGGCGCTCGAGGTGCCGGCGCGACGCCAGCTCGGGCACGACGCCGCCGTAGCGAGCGTGGAGGTCCACCTGCGAGGCGACGACGTTCGACCGGAGGTCGCAGGCTGCGGGGCCGCCGGACGGCGCAGGCCACCGCGCGTCCAGCACGGCCGCCGCGGTCTCGTCGCACGAGGTCTCGATGCCCAGGATGCGCATGCGCGAGGGGGCGGCCGCCGCGGAGTTACCGGGTGGGCGGGCCCAGGTCGAGGTCGGCGCGGTGGTGCGCGAAGCGCTCCTGGAACGTGGGCTCGTAGATGTTGCCGGTCCACATGACGATCGCGTCCTCGCGGTTATCGCTGTAGTACCCTTTGCGGACGCCGATCTCCTTGAAGCCGTACTTGCGGTACAGCGCCTGCGCCGCGGCGTTCGACTTCCGCACCTCGAGCGTGACCCACCGCGCCCCCCGGCGCATCGCCTCGTCGAGGAGCGCGACGAGCAGCCGCTCGCCGATGCGCTGGCGCCGGTACTCGGGGTCGACCGCGAGCGTGGTCACGTGCGCCTCGTCGAGGATGATCCACATCCCGGCGTAGCCGACGATCTGGTGCATCACGCGCGCGACCAGGTAGCACGCCAGCCGGTTCTCGCGCAGCTCGTGGGAGTACGCGTCGCGCGGCCACGGCGTCGGGAACGCGACCTGCTCGATCTCGAGCACCCGTGCGATGTCCTCCATCCGCATCGGGCCGATCGTGACCTGGTTGGTGATGACCATGGCCCTCATCCGTTTCCCGCTCGTTTCGGGGTTTCCTGCCAGGGCCGGATCGCGGGACGGCGCCCGTAGAACGGCAGCAGGACCAGGGGGTCGTCGCGCACTCCGCGCACAAGGCGCGGACGCGCGAGCAGGCCGACCCCTGCAGCGCGCGGATGAAGGTGCGGCCCGCCGGCCCGCGCCCGCGGGCCGAGCGCGGCGAGGAGCGCCGGCCCGTGGCGGTTCAGGCCGTCGCCGAGCAGGAGGATGGGTTCCGGCGCCGGCGCGTTCGGCCGGATGCGGCCCAGCGCGGCCGCGGCCTCCGCAGCGATGACGAGGGGGGATGCGACCTGCGGCTCCATGAGACAGACCAGCGTGCCGTCTGCGGCCGCGCGGTACAGCGCCCCGGCCACCTCCCCGCGGTGCGCGTCGAGGACGGGCAGGATGAGGCCGCATGGGCCCGCCAGGGAGGCGAGCGCCTCGAGGGTCCCCACGCCGAGCAGCGGCACCCCGCGCGCCCGGGCCCAGGCACAGGCGGTCGCGATCCCGATCCGGAGCCCGGTGAAGCCGCCCGGCCCCCGGCTCACCGCGACCGCCTCAATGCCTTCCGGCCCGAGCCCCAGCCCCCGGAGCAGTTCGGCGGCGGCAGGGAGGAGCCACTCCAGGTGGCGCATCGGCGCCCGCAGCGTGGACTCGGCGAGCACGCCCGTCCCGTCCACGACCGCGACGCCCGCGAACGGCGTCGCCGTCTCTAGCGCGAGAACGCGCACGCCGCGACGTCCTCCGCGATCCGGCGGTACCGGTCCCCCCGCGCCTCGAGCCCCACCAGGCGATCATCGTCGCCCTCGCCGAACGCAAGCTGGACGCGCAGGTGCTCGGCAGGGAGCACGCCCTCCGCGTGCTCGGCCCACTCGATCGCCGTGACCCCGGGCCCGTCGAGGAGCTCCTCCAGCCCCAGGCCGTCGAGATCGGCGGGGGCGAGCCGGTAGAGGTCGACGTGATAGAGCGGGACCGGGCCGCGGTACTCGTGGATGAGGACGAACGTGGGGCTGCGCACGTAGCCGGAGACGCCGAGGCCGCGGGCGAGGCCCTGCACGAGACACGTCTTACCCGCGCCGAGCGGGCCTTCGAGCGCGACGACCGCGCCGGCGGGGCCGGCCCGAAGCAGCGCACGGCCGAGCGCCTCGCCGATCGCGCGGGTCTCCTCCGGCGTCCGCGAGCGGAGGAGAAACGCCACTAGCCGCCGCCCTGGTCCGCCGCCTTTCGAAGGAACGGCGTCAGCAGGTCGACCGGGACCGGAAAGACGATCGTCGAGTTCTGCTCGGTGGCCACCTCGGTGAGGGCCTGCAGGTAGCGCAGCTGGAGCGCGACCGGCTGGGTCGCGATCTTGGCCGCCGCCAGGACGAGCTTCTCCGCCGCCTGGAACTCCCCCTCGGCGTTGATGATCTTGGCCCGGCGCTCCCGCTCGACCTCGGCCTGCTTGGCCATCGCGCGCTTCATGCTCTCCGGCAGGGTCACGTCCCGGACCTCGACGAGGGTGACCTTGATCCCCCACGGCTCGGTCCCCTCGTCGATCACGCGCTGGAGCTGCTGGTTGATGCGGTCGCGCTGGCTGAGGAGCTCGTCGAGCTCGTGCTGGCCGAGCACGCTGCGGAGCGTCGTCTGGGCGAGCAGATAGGTCGCCTTGGAGAAGTTCTCGACCTTGACGACGGCGTCTTCGGGGTTCACGACCCGGAAGTACACGACCGCGTCCACCGTGACCGGCACGTTGTCCCGGGTCATCATCTCCTGGCGCGGAATATCCAGCGTGACGACGCGCAGATCGATCTTCTGCATCCGGTCCACCATCGGGATCAGCAGGATCACGCCCGGCCCCTTCGCGCGCAGCAGCCGGCCCAACCGGAACACGATCCCGCGCTCGTACTCCCGCGCGATCTTCACGATGGACCCGAGCAGGGACACGAGGACGATGATAACGGCCACGATCACCGGCCCCAGATACGCCGACGCCGTCATCTTGCTCCCTCCTCCTTCTGCACCCCGAGGCGCAGCCCGTGGACGCGCGTGACGCGCACCCGCTGGCCGGCCGGGATCGTCCCGTCCTCGCTCTCCGCGCTCCAGAGCTCGCCCTGGACGAACACCGTGCCGGTCGGCGCCAGGTCGCTGCGCGCCACGCCCACCGCGCCGACCAGCCCCTCGCGGCCGGTCTGGACCTTGCGGGCCTGGGCCCGGATCCCCGCCCCCACCGCGAACGCGAAGAACGCGGCGGTCATGACCGCCATCGTCAGGATGAGCACGAGCGAGATCCGGAGGAACGGCGCCTGGCGCTCGGTGAGGAGCAGCGAGCCCAGAATGAACGCCGCGAGGCCGCCGGCGGTCAGGATGCCGTGACTCGGGACCTTGATGTCGGCGATGAACAGGATGACCGCAAACGCGATGAGCAGGAGGCCGGCGACGTTCACCTCGACGACCGCGAACGAGGCGAGCGCGAGGATCAGCGCGAGCCCGCCGATCACGCCCGGGAACACCGACCCGGGGTTGCTCAGCTCGAAGATGATGCCGTAGATCGCCATCGTCATCAGGATGAACCCGATGTTCGGGTCGCTCAGCAGCAGCAGGAACTGCTCCGCCGCGTCCATCGGGATCTCGACGAGCCGGGCGTCCCGCGTGCGCAGCCGGTGCGTCCCCGCCGTCGTCCGGACCTCCCGGCCGTCGAGCGTCGTGAGGAGGTCGCGGGGAGTGTCCGCGATCAGGTCGATGACGTGGAGCTTGAGGGCCTGCTCCTCCGTGATCGAGACGCTCTGGCGGACCGCCTGCTCGGCCCAGTCCGCGTTCCGCCCGCGGCGCGCGGCGAAGCCGCGGATCTCCGCGACCGCGTCGTTGGTCACCTTCTCCATGAGCGTCTTGTCCTCGCCGCCCGCCCCCCCGCCGGGCGCCAGGCCGACCGGATGCGCCGCGCCCAGGTGGGTCGTCGGGGCCATCGCCGCGATGTTCGCCGCGTAGGTGATGAACACGCCGGCGGAGGCGGCCCGCGCGCCGCCGGGCCAGACGTAGACGACGGTGGGGACGGCGCTGTTGAGCATCGCCTTGCTGATGTCGTCCATGGACTTCAGGAGGCCGCCGGGGGTGTCGAGCTCGACGACGAGCGCTTCCGCCCCGCTCTGCTCCGCCTCGCGGAGGCCGCGGAGCGCGTAGCGGGCGGTCGCCGGGCCGATGATCCCGTCGATCCGGATTACGTCCACGGCGGGCGCGCCGCCTGCGGCCGGCGACGCCACGGGCGCAGCCGCCCGCGCCGGGCGGCTGACCCACGCGAGCAGCGCAGCCGGCAGCAACACGGCGACGAGGAGGCAGGCGCCAAAGAGACGGATGCGTGGGGACATGATGTGCTGTTCTACGCTCCGGAAGAGGGCTCCTTTCCTCGCCGGCGGCGCCGCCGGGCCGGCGGCGCGCCGGGCGCATCGCCCCCGGACGGCGCTGCGGCGCCGTGGGAGAGCTGTGCATGGAGCGCGCGCACGTCGTTCAGGGTGTTGATCTCTTCTGGCGGCTTGTCGTCCCGAATCCGCACGATGCGCGGAAACCGGAGCGCAAACCCGGAGTCGTGCCGCTCGCTCACCATGATCGCGTCGAACGCGATCTCGAGCACGATCTGCGGCTCGACGATCCGCGCGGCCCCCAGATCCCGCAGCGTATGGGCGTGGAACCACGCGCTGAGGCGCGCGATCTCCGCGTCGGTGAGCCCCGAGTACGCCTTGCCGATCGTCGCGAGCCGGCCGCCGTCCTGCACGGCGAAGGTGTAGTCCGACAGCACGCCGGCGCGCTTGCCATGGCCGTACTCGGCGGCGACGACGACCACGTCGAGCGTGGCGATCCCCGGCTTCCACTTGAACCACCAGCGGCCGCGCCGGCCGGGCTCGTAGGGGGCGTCGAGCCGCTTCATCACGATCCCTTCGTGCCCCGCCCCGCGGGCCTCCCGGAACCGCATCTCGAGCTCCTCGGGCGTCCGGGCCACGCGCGCGGTGCTCAGGCGCACGACCTCGCCCCACGGAAGCGCCTCGAGCGCCGCCCGGCGCTCGGCGAGCGGGTCCGCAAGGCGGTCCCGGCTGCCGTCGTGGAGGAGGTCGAAGACGACGAGCACGACGGGAATCTCGCCCAGGAGCGGCCCTGGGTCCCGGCGCCGGAGGCGCTGCTGCAGGCGCGCAAAGCCGAGGGGGCGCCCGCCCTTCCAGGCCAGGACCTCGCCGTCCAGGATGTATTCGGGGCCGAGCGCCGCCAGCGGTGCGTGCAGCTCGGGAAACGCCGCGGTCACGTCCTCGAGCGTCCGCGAGAACAGCACGAGGCGGCCGTCCGCGCGGTGCGCCTGGACCCGGATCCCGTCGTACTTATCCTCGACGAGAAGTTCGGGGGCGCCCTTGAGCGCCTCCGCGGGGGTCGAGACGGCGCTGGCGAGCATGAACCGGAACGGCCGGCCGACCTGGAGCGCCGCATGGTCGAGCGTCCCGGCGCGGGCCTGTACGGCCACTTCCCCGAGATCGGAGACGAGGAGGGCGGCCCGCCGGACCGCGGCGGGCTCGCGACCGAACGCCGCGGCGATCGCCGGGAGGAGCAGGCCCTCGCGCAGCCCGACGCGCATGTCGGAGGTCATGATCCGGATCAGGTACTTCGCCTCGATCGGGGCCGCGTCGAGCAGGAGCGCCCGGACCGCCGCGAGCTTGGCCCGGCGGGAGGAGGCACCCTGGGCCGCGGCGATCGCGCCGAACGCCTCGGCGACCCGCGCAAGCGTGAGCGGGCGCGGGAGCAGCGGCGGCGCCGGCGGATAGCGGCCGAGCAGGTCGGCCGCCGCGGCGCCGAGGTCCCCGTAGCGGAGGTATGTCGACTCGAACTCGTCCGGCGAGACCCGGGTCAGGTCGCGGAGGACGTCGGCGATCGCGGCCCACCCGACCATGAGCCGGCGCGGGTCGCCGGCGGGAAACGCGGCGCCGCTCAGAAACGTACAGGCCGACCGGAGGTCATCGTCCGCGAGGCCGGCCAGGTACGCGGCGAGGTGCGCGATCTTCGCGCGCGTGCCGGCCGTTCCGCTGATCTCTTCGAGGAGCGCGGCGAGCGGGGCAAAGGCCGCCGCCGGCATCAGAGCGTCGACCGGGCCAGCACCAGGCACGCCATCGTCATGCTGAACGCCTGCTCCGCGTCCCTGGCCTTCCACCCGACGCTCCGGGGGCCGACGCGCGTGAGCCCAGGGATCAGCATGCACCGGTCGGCCATCCCCGTGTACATCCACTCGAGCTCGAGCGACACGGGCCGCGGCAGGACCAGCGGCTTGAGGTCCTTGGCCCGCTTGACCGCCCGCACCGCCCCCTCCTTGATGCGGCGGCGCGCCTCGACCGGCTGGCAGGAGCGCGCGGCCACCCGGCCGATCGCGTCCTTCACCGCGACGGCTTCCACGTGCGGGAGCAGCTTCTTGGTCTGCGCGACGGCCGTGCCGTCGCCGGTCACGAGCGCGACCGGCACCTTGAAATGCCCGGCCAGCGCGGCGTTCAGGCCGGCCTCCCCGACGACCAGGGTGCCGAGCTTGATCTGGCGGACCGCCAGGCTGCTGTAGGTGTGGTCCAGGACCGCGTCCTGCGTGCCGGCCGCGGCGTGGTAGCCCGTGAAGAACGCGGCGTCAAACGAGGGGTTGATCCCCTGCATCATGCTGTACGGCTTCGGGCTCCCGCTGACGAGCTGCGCCTGCGGGTGCAGCTCCTCGATGAGGAGGTTCCGCATCGTGTTGTGGGCGTCGCTCACCACGATCTCCCTGGCGCCCGCCTCGATCGCGCCGAGGATCGCGGCGTTCACCTCTTCCGTCATCAGGCGCCGGAACCGGGTATAGTCGGGCCGGCCCGGCATGACCTGGTCCCAGTCCGTGACGCCGGCCGTGCCTTCCATGTCCGCCGAGATGAAGACCTTCATGAACCTCCCCCGCAGGGACTGTCGTCTCGTTCAAAATCTTGTCGGACTACGCGCACCGTCGTTACGATACCTGCTGGTCGCCGTTGCCGCAACATCCGTTCGATCTGCTGCTGGACATTCGCCTGCTCCCGGGCCACCGGGGGTCGATCTCCTTCAGGAAACCTGCACCAGCGTAAGCACAGGGTGCATCTCGCCCACCGCCTGTCCCTCGTGATTGCGGACGACCGGGTGGTGCTCCGCGGCCAGCGCGTCGAGCTCGGCGGGCGGCACCGCGCCGAGCTGGCGGAGCGCCTCGATGACGACGGCACCCATCCCGCGGGCGTTGCCGTCCTCGATCTTCACCGCCAGCCCCCAGCCGTGCGCCGGAAGCCCGAGGCCGAACCCCGCTTCTGCGCCGCCCTTGCAGAACAGGCGGCCGCCGAGGGCCGCCATCAGCACGGTGTTGAGCCGCCCGGTGCCGGAGACCATCACCGGATGCGCGGCCATCGCGCGTGTGATCCGCCGGACCGCCTCCGCCCGCCGGGCCGGCAGGTCGGACGGGTCGGCCAGCCGGGCGAACGCCCGGCCCAACTGGCGAACCGTCACGTGAAACGTCGGCACCCCGCAGCCGTCCGTGCCACGGGGGATCTCTTCGGCCGGCACGCCGCAGAACTCACCGATGATCGCGGCGATCTCGCGCTGCAGGGGATGCTCCGGCGCGCGGTAGGAGTCGACCGGCCAGCCCCGGCTGCGGCACGCCGCGAGCATTCCCGCGTGCTTGCCGGAGCAGTTGTTGTGGATCGCGGTGGGCGCGTCCCCTTTACGGGCCAGGGCCGCCGCGTGGGGCGCGCTGAGCGGTGGGTGCGCGCCGCACTGGAGCGCCCGCTCGTCCAATCCGGCCCTCCCGAGGATCGACCGGACCGCGTCGAGGTGCACAGGCTCTCCCGCGTGCGAGCCGCAGATGACGGCGAGCTCGGCGTCGCTGAGCCCCAGCGCATCCGCGCCCCCGGACTCGACGAGCGGGATCGCCTGGAGCGGCTTGGCGGCCGAGCGGAGGTATAGGGGAAGGTCCGGATCGCCGGCGGCGTAGCGCACCCGGCCGCCGCGGTCGACGACCACGACCGCGCCGCGGTGGAGGCTCTCCTGCTCGCGCCCCCGATCGACCCGGACGAGGGGGACGGCGCGTCCGCTACCCAACCCGCGCCCGCGCCGCGGCGCGCACCAGCGCGGCGAACAGGCGCGCGCACGCGCTGTCCCGCCGCCACATCCGCTCCGGATGCCACTGCACGCCGAGGACGAACCGGCGCGCGGGCGCCTCGACGGCCTCGATCAGGGCCGGGGTGGTCCCCGGTTCGACCGACCGGGCCGTGGCGACGAGGTCTGGGGCGGGCCGCGCGATCGCCTGGTGGTGGAAGGTGTTCACGCCGAGGCGGCCGGCGCCGGCGATCTCGCGCAGGCGGCTTCCGGGCTCGACCGTCACCTCATGGATCGCGGCGTCCAGGGGGGCCTCCGGATGCGACTTGCGCTGCTGGTGGCTCCACGCCTGCCGCCCGGTGCGCTCGACGTCGACGTCCTGGCAGAGGGTCCCGCCGAGGGCGACGTTCAGCACCTGGATCCCGCGGCAGATCCCCAGGACGGGGAGGTCCCGCTGGACCGCCGCGCGTGCGAGGGGCAGCTCGAGGGCGTCGCGCTCGGAATCCACGTCGACGTCCCACCCTGCGCGCGTCTCCTCGCCGTAGTGCCGCGGATCGATGTCGCGCCCGCCTGTGAGCACCAACCCGTCCAGGCGCTCGACCGCGCTGTCCGGCTGGGACCCGGGAAGCACGGGGACGGCTTCGCCGCCCGCGGCCTCCACCGCTTCGACGTACTGCTGGAACGCCGCGCGCTCTGCGTCCGTGCGCATGGCGCCCGCGATCCCGATCTTCGGCCGGTTCGTCATGGCTGTCATCATAGCACTTCCCCGATCACCCGTCGACGCGACTGCGCGCTTGCGCTGGGGCGAGCGCGCCGCTTGTCTTTAGTCGGAGCCGCGGCCGGATGGGCTACGGTTGCGGCGACGTCTTTTGCAAACCGGTCCGATACAGTCCATCCCGCGCAGAGACACTTTTATGTTCATTCCCATGATCTATTGGGCCTACGTGCTTGCCTTGGCCGCGATCGGGTTTGTGTTTCGAGCAGTATTCCCGTCATGATCGTCAGGGAACGGCTTGGCCGCCGCAGCCGTACTCGTCGTC
>JAPVSX010000246.1:0-15159 GCA_047519495.1 Armatimonadota bacterium | reverse complement strand
TGCATGCTGATCGTCGGGCTCGGGCGCATCCCGCTTGGGTACGCTCTGCGCGGGCTGATTCCCGCAGTCCCCGTCCTCATGATCCTGGCGGTCCTGCAGCTGCTCTTCCTCGGACGGAACTATGACCCCGCGAGCCCCGTCGTGTTCCGCTGGGGCTGGATCGTCGTGACCTCCGCCGTGGCCCGGCTGGTCGTCATCTCCGCCGCCCGGTTCGTCGAGCTGCTGTTCGTGACCAGCGTGTTTACGCTCTCGACGCGGACGACGGAGCTCACGCACGGCATCGAGAGCCTCCTCGCCCCGTTCCGGCGGCTCCGGGTGCCAGCGCACGAGCTCGCCCTCGTCGTCACCATCGCGATCCGGTTCGTCCCGACCCTCGCCCTTGAGGCCGAGCGGCTGATGAAGGCCCAGGCGTCCCGGGGGGGTCGCTTCGGCGGCAGCCGCTGGCAGTTCGTTGCGCGGACGCGCCAGCTGCTGCCGATCCTCGTGCCGCTGTTCACGTACGCGCTGCGGCGCGGCGAAGAGTTGATCGTGGCGATGGAGGCCCGGGCGTACACCGGCGGGGCCGGCCGCACCCGCTACACCGCGCTATCGGGAACGCCCCGGGACTGGCTCGCCCCGGCCGCGGCGCTCGTGTTCCTCGCTGTGATGCTGCGGGCGCCCTTCCCGTTCTGACGGCGCCCGGCGCCGCCGGATCGCACGGCAGGGGCGCCGCCCTGCGGCGCGAAATCTGCGGGAGGGCCTGGCGATCGAGACGTGACGGGCCCGACACCGTTTGAGGGGGTGAGGCGGTGCAGGAGCAGGGGCAGAGGGGACTCTCCACGCGCGGCATCGTGATCTCCGCCGTCCTGGCGGCGATCTCGATCTTCCTGGGCGCCACCCGGCTCGGCTTCATTCCGATGCCCACCGGCATCAACGCCACGATCATGCACGTCCCCGCCATCATCGGCGGCATTCTCGAAGGGCCCGTGGTCGGCGGGATCATCGGCACGATCTTCGGACTCTACAGCTTCTTCTACGCGACGGTGCCGATGTTCAAGGATCCGATCATCGCGATCGTCCCACGGATCTTCATCGGTATCTTCGCCGCGTGGGCCTACGTCGCGGCGCGCCGGGCCGGCAGCGAGTGGTGGGCGATCACCCTCGCGGCGATCGTCGGCACGGTCACGAACACCGTGCTCGTGCTCGGGCTGGGGGTGGCGCGGCACTACCTCGCGTCCAAGGTGGCGTGGACGGTCGGGCTGACGCACGGCATCCCCGAGATCATCGTCGCGGTGATCATTTCGCTCGCGGTCCTGCTCTCGTGGAAGCGGGTGCAGAGGCCCGCGGCCAGGGCCCGCGTCTAGGAGGGACCGCGATCAGGCGATGGTAGACGATCTGGCCCGGATGGCCGCGCTCCTCGGGCTCCGGGTGACCCGCGAAGACCTGGAGCAGTGGGCGCCGCTGCTCCAGGCGCTGTTCGGGGACCTCGAGCGCCTGACCGATCTCCCGATCGAGGACCGCGAGCCGGCTTTCGGGGCGGCCGGAAGCCTCGCCGCTCCTCCCGGCGAGGAACGATGAGCACGCAGCCTCCCCGCTTCGCCGCCGGTCCCCCTGAGGGGGGAAGGACCCCCGGGAGGGGGCAGGCAGGCGGTGGAGCCGAGGAGCTGGCGTATGCCTCGGCCGCCGAGCTGGCGGCCCGTATCCGGTCACGGGCGCTGTCCCCGGTCGAGCTGGTCGAGGGGCTCCTCGACCGCATCGAGCAGGCCAACGCGCTTAACGCGTTCATCACCGTGACCGGCGACCGCGCGCGCCCCCGGGCCGCGGAGGCCGCGCGGGAGATCGCCGCCGGGCGGTACCGGGGACCGCTTCACGGGATCCCGGTCTCGCTCAAGGACCTCATCGACACGCGCGGGATCCGGACGACGTGCGGGTCCCGGATTCTGGCCGACCACGTGCCTTCGACCGATGCGGCCCTCGCCGCGCGCCTGGAAGACGCGGGCGCGATCCTGATCGGGAAGGCGGCGCTCCACGAGTTCGCCTACGGCGTCACGACGAACAACCCCCACTACGGGCCGACCCGGAACCCGTGGGCCCCCGACCGGATCCCCGGCGGCTCGAGCGGCGGGTCCGGGGCGGCGGTGGCGGCCGGGCTCGGTCCGGTTTCGATCGGGACGGACACCGGGGGCAGCATCCGCATCCCGGCCGCGCTGTGCGGCGTCGTGGGCCTCAAGCCGACGTACGGACGCGTGAGCCGCCGCGGGGTCTTCCCGCTCGCGTGGACGCTCGATCATCCCGGCCCGCTCACGCGCACGGTCGAGGACGCCGCTTTGGTCCTCCAGGCGATCGCCGGGCCCGATCCGCGCGATCCGGCGACGCTGGGGCAGCGCGTGCCCGACTTCACGGAAGCCCTCGACCGGCCGGTCGCGGGGCTGCGCGTGGGCGTGCTGGTGGACGACTACCACCAGGAGATGGCGGAGGACGTGCGGGCCGCGTTCGAGGAGGCGCTCGGGATCCTCCGAAGCCTGGGGATGGAGATCGTCCCCGTGCGATTCCCGCGGCCGGTGGAGGCGGGCGCGGCGCAGACCGCGATCATCATGGCCGAGGCCGCGAGCGTCCACGAGCGGTGGCTGCGCGATCGTCCGGGGGAGTACGGGGCCGACACCCGGGCGCGGCTCCAGCGGGGGCAGTTCCTCAGCGCGACCCAGTATCTCCGCGCCCAGCGCGTGCGCGCGCTCGTCCGCGAGGAGGTCGCCGACCTTTTCCGCTCCTGCGCGGCGCTCGTGTGCCCGACGACCCCATCGGTCGCCGCGCCGATCCACGAGGACGCCGTCGTGATCCGGGGCGTCCGGGTGAACGTGCGCGATACGATGACGCGGATGACCCGCCTGTGGAACCTGACCGGGCTGCCGGCGATCTCCGTCCCGTGCGGGTTCGGCGCGGGCGGCCTGCCGGTAGGGCTGCAGGTGGTGGGGTCCGCGATGGACGAGGCGACCGTCCTCGCGGTCGCCCATGCGTTCGAACAGGCGACGCCCTGGCACACGCGCCGCCCGCCGGAGCCGGCCGCCTAGCTGCCCGCCGCCTCCCGGGGCCGGCCGCTCCCCTCACCGGGGGGCAGGCCGAATACGCGGCGGAGCGCCAGGTGCACCGGGCGCATCACCGGCACCCCCAGCATGAGCAGGACGAGTTCGCTCCCGAGCAGCGGGGGGAAGAGCCCGCGGAGCGGCACGTGCATGATGCTCGCGAGCATCGTCGAGACGGCGGCCGCGATGATGACGGCGTACGCCGCCGCGCCGAGGTAGGCGTTGATCCGGCCCGCCCGCCAGCAGACCCACGCCCCGGCCAGGTTCGCGAGCGGCATCCAGCCGAGTTCCCACGGTCCCGCGAACGGGCTCGCGAGGTTGCCAAGGAAGTTGCCGATGACGAACGCCGGGATCAGGTGCGGCTCCCAGATCACGAGCGGCTTCAGCGCTTCGGCGATCCGGAGCTGCAGGGGACCGTACGAGGCCGGCGCGAGATAGACCGTGAGCGCCGCGTATGCGGCGGCCACCACGCCGATCTCCGCGGCGCGTCGGGCCGGAGCCTTCACGGCGTCGAGCCGGGCCAGCGGGTCCGCACGGCGGTGTGGACGCCGCCCCGGATGCGGTAGTCCAGTTCGAGCTCCATCCACTCCGGGGCGCACGCGCGCACCAGGTCGCCGAGGATCCTGTTGGCGGCGTGCTCCTGGTAGATGCCGGCGTTTCGATACGAGAGCAGGTAGTACTTGAACGACCGCAGTTCCAGGATGCGCTCCCGGGGAAGATACCGGACGGTCAGGCGGCCGAAGTCCGGCAGCCCGGACCAGGGGCAGACCGCGGTAAACTCCTCGGTCGAGATCTCGACGGTCGCCGGAGCCCCGGGATACTCGTACGGGAACGTCTCGAGCACGTCCGGCCGCACAGCCGTCTCCGGGTCGCGAATATCCAGCGCCACCCGGGGCGCGTCGGGGGCGGGATGCTCCCGGGGATGCTCGGGGGCGCCTGCGGCCGCCTGGCGGCCGTCCGGGGACTTCCGCGAATGGGGCTCGCGATCCACTTGCACAGGTTTTCGCCCCCCTCGGGGGAGTTTGAACACGGCGCACGCCTATGATACAATAGGGTCGCAGGCAACTCAAATCGCGTCCTTTGACGGCGGGAGAGCGGACTGCTCTCCCGTTGTGTGTGCTGCCCGGGTTCCCCTCGCCAGGTGCCTGCGGGCACGATGCAGAGCCTGATAAGGAGCGTGGTATGGCCGTCGATTCCCGTG
Source organism: Armatimonadota bacterium (assembly GCA_047519495.1). Lineage (GTDB taxonomy): Bacteria > Sysuimicrobiota > Sysuimicrobiia > Sysuimicrobiales > Segetimicrobiaceae > JAPVSX01. The sequence goes on along the minus strand of JAPVSX010000246.1, from coordinate 10,899 downwards.
CTACGACAGGTTTTTCCGGGCTCGTTGATTCGCGCATCCAGCGCGCGATCCAGGAAATCGGCTGGATCGAGCCGACACCTATCCAGGCCCAGGTGATCCCGCACCTCACCATCGGCCGCGACCTGGTCGCCCAGGCGGAGCCGGGCGCCCGGACGACCGCCGCGTTCGGGATCCCGATGCTTCAGCGCCTCGACCCCCGCAGCAAGGCGGTCCAGGGTCTTGTGCTGGCGCCCACCCGCGAGCAGGTCCGGGAGGTCACGAGCGATCTCATGCGCCTCGGCGCTCACACGCGTCTGCGGATCGCGGCGATCTCGAGCGGCGAGCCGATCGCGCGCCAGGTGACGCGGCTGCGGGAGAAGCCTCATATCGTCGTGGGGACCCCGGCCCGCATCCTGGAGCACCTCGGGCGCGGGACGCTCACGCTGCGCAGCGTTCATATGCTCGTCCTCGACGACGCCGACCGCATGCTCAAGATGGGCCTCAGGACGGAGGTTGAGCAGATCCTCGTACGCACGCCGTCGACCCGGCAGACCGCGCTGTTCTCAGCCACCCTGCCGGAGCCGATCCGCGCGATGGTCGGGCGGTATCTGCGCAACCCGATCTGGGTGACCTCCGCGCCGGCGGTGGAGCCCTACTACCAGAATTCGCGCCGGCCTCAGCGACCCGCGGCTTCATAAGGCTGCGGGCCGCCGCTCCCCGGCCTGGGCATGCGGAGGCCGGTGGGGCATTGCGGGCGCCGCTCGCGGCCCGTATAATGAAGAACGCGGGTCGAGGGGAGAGTGCCGTTGGAGGAGCCACGCGCATCATCCGGGGTGGAGATCCCCGCGCCGGCGTCTGACGGCGACCGTTTCTCCTTTGCCGCCTTTGCCAGCCACCCGTTCTTCACCGAGGTCAACCGCTGGCTGGTGGACCGCGTGGCGTCTCTGGGTCCCCGAATCGTCGATCTGGCCTGCGGCCCCGGCGCGATCACAGAGCTGATTCTCGCGGCGAAAGAGCGGGGCCGGGGGCTCGTCTACGCGGTCGATCCGTCCCTCTCCGAACTGGAACGCGCCCGCCGGCGTATCACCTCCTCGCTCGTTCGGTTCATTCACGGGAGCGCGGAAAACCTGAGCCGGCTCGTCCCGCAGGTCGACGTCGTCATCTTCTGCAACGCGATCCACCTCATCGCCGACAAGCGCCGCGTCCTGGCCGAGATCCGCAAAGTCCTGGGCCCGGGGGGCACACTCGCGTTCAACACGACCTACTTCCAGGGGTGTTACGTCCCCGGCACGGAGCGGTTCTGGCGCTACTGGGTGCTGCGCGCCGCCCAGTACCTCCGTAACCGCGGGATCTCCGTCCTCCGGCAGGGGAAGGCCCAGGCGATGCAGTGGCTCTCGCCCGAGGAGTACGGGACGATGGTCGCCGACTCGGGGTTCGTGGGGGCCTCCTGGCGTCTGCATGAGGTGGGACTCTCCCCGGAGAGCCTCCAGGACATTGGACAGTTCTCGATGTTCATCGAAGGGGCGCTGCCCGGCGTCCCGCTGGAGGCCGGCGCGGAGGCTTTGGGGCAGACCGTTCGCCGGGCGATGCGGGATGTAGACCTCGTCGACGTCGTGCCCCGGTACTGGCTGCAGTTTATCGCCCAGGCCTCTGCCTAAAGAGGCGTCCCACTTCTCGGTTCTGCCCCTCACAGTCCCGATACAATCCCTCAGTCCCGATACATCCTCAGTCCGGATGAACCTTCAATGCCGATAGATCCGAATTACCCTCCCGGGATCCGCAGCCAGAGCTGTCTCGCCTCCAACGGCGATTCGCCGCCCTTTCAGGCATGAAATCCCGTACATGTGTTTGGCATTTCTCGCCAAGATCTGCAGATAACGTAGAATTGTTCTGCCTCTTTTGTTTCTTGACTGAACGTGATATAATTCGCGTAGTTGATGGTCCGCGCACAAGGGCGCGGGCCTTTTTCCTTGCTAAGGGGGGGTAAGGGGCAAGATGGGGGGGTATCTTCACCATCTCGAGTGCACCGCGTGCGGTGCGCAGTTCTCCCCTGAGCCTCCCCACACGGTCTGCGCGCGCTGTGGTAAGGTCCTGTATCCCCGCTACGACCTGGACCGCGCCAGGTCCGAAGTGCGGCGTGACGAGATCGCCGACCGCGCGCCGACGATGTGGCGGTACCGCGAGTTGATGCCGGTCGTCGACCCCGCCAACATCGTGACGCTCGGCGAGGGGATGACCCCGCTGCTTCCCCTCCCGGCGGTCGGCCGGCGGTTCGGCCTGCGGCACGTGTTCGTCAAGGAGGAAGGGCTCAACCCGACCGGCTCGTTCAAAGCGCGCGGTCTCTCCGCCGCCGTCAGCAAGGCCAAGGAGCTGGGCGTCCGGACGGCCGCGATGCCTTCCGCCGGCAACGCAGCCTCGGCGGCCGCGGCGTATTGCGCCCGGGCCGGCATCGATCTGTACCTCGTCATGCCCGCCGACGCCCCGCACGCGAACAAAGCCGAGTGCGCAATCTACGGCTCCCACACCTATCTCATCAGAGGGCTGATCACCGACGCGGGCCGGGTGATCCGGGAGGGCACCGCCGGGAAGGGCTGGTTCGACATGTCGACGCTTCGCGAACCCTACCGCGTGGAGGGCAAGAAGACCCTCGGGTACGAGCTGGCCGAGCAGTTCGGATGGAGCCTGCCCGACGTCATCATCTATCCGACCGGCGGTGGTACCGGTATCGTGGGCATGTGGAAGGCGTTCGACGAGATGGAGCAGCTCGGCTGGATCGGGCGGCACCGGCCCCGGATGATCGTCGTGCAGGCCGCGGGCTGCGCCCCGATAGTGCGCGCGTACCGGGAGGGCCGCGAATCGGCCGAGCCCTGGGAGAACGCTCAGACGATCGCGGCCGGCCTCCGGGTGCCGGCGGCGATCGGCGACTACCTGATTCTGCGGGCGATCCGCGACAGCGGGGGCACGGCGTATACCGTTACGGACGAAGAGATCCGCGCCGACATGCACGAGCTCGCCCGCGGGGAAGGGCTTTTCGCATGTCCCGAAGGCGCGGCCACATACGGGGCCTTCAAGGCGATGGTGCGCGACGGGGCGATCAAGCCCGACGAGCGCGTCGTCCTGTTCAACACCGGGGCGGGACTGAAGTACGTCGAGCTGATCCACCCCGACCTGCCCGTCTTCGAGCCGGCGCACCCGCCCGCCGCGCTGCGCGGAGCGTGAAAGGAAGGTCCCGCACCCGATCGACGCCCGGGGCGGCCGCTTCCCGCCCCCTCCGGCGACCCCGCCCCTCCGGCGCGTTCCGGCCCGCGTTCGTATGGGAGGAAGCCAGGCGCGCGGCCGCCTCCCTCTCGGTCCTGCGCGGCGTCTTCGACGACCCGCCGGGCCTGGCCTGGCTTGAGCTCGTCCAGAGCGCCACCGCGCCGGCGCCGGATCCGGCCAGGGTCGCGGCCGCGTACGGCCGGTTGTTCACGCTCCTTGCGGGCGAGGCGGAGCTGGCCGCCGAGCCGCTCGTCGGCGACGCGTGGCAGCACCACCTGCTCGGGCGCCTCCTCGACGACGAAAACCCGTTCAGCCTCAAGGCCGAGCGGGCCGGCTGGGCCGAGATCGGCCCGGCGCTGCTGGCCCAGACGCGGGCGGATCTTGCCGCCCTCCAACGCTGCCACCGGCTGGGCGGGGCCGCGATCGTGCAGGCCGCCGCGGCGCTCGCCGGGATCGCGCCGACGGCGTGGGACGCGTTCCGGCCGCTGCGCGCGCCCCGCGACCGGTCGGCGCGCCATCAGATGATGCAGCGCCTCCACGCCGCCCGCGGCTGGCCGGGACTCGTGCGTGACCTGGCAGGCTACTTCGCCCGGACCGGCGTCGGCCTCTTCGGGCGCCACCGGGCGTTCCGGTGGGTCCGCCTGGACGGGCGCGGGCGGCTCGAGGGTGTGCCGGCAGCCGATCCGGTGCGGCTAGACGATCTGGTCGGCTACGAGCTCGAGCGGCAGCCGGTGATCGAGAACACCCGCCAGTTCGTCGCGGGCGCGCCCGCCAACAACGTCCTGCTTTACGGCGATCGCGGCACGGGCAAGTCCTCCACGGTGAAGGCGCTCCTCAACGAGTTCCACGCCCGGGGGCTCCGCCTGATCGAGGTCGCCAAAGAGCATCTCGGCGACTACCCTGAGATCATCGCGCGGGTGCGCGGGCGGCGGGAGCGGTTTGTCCTGTTCGTGGATGACCTGTCCTTCGAGGAGCATGAGACGCAGTACAAGGCGCTCAAGGCGGCGCTGGAAGGCAGTCTCGAAGCCCGCCCGGAGAACGTCGTCCTCTATGCGACGAGCAACCGCCGGCACCTCGTCACGGAGCGGTTCACCGACCGGCAGAAGGCGTCGCTCGACGACGAGGTGCATCCGGAGGACACCGCGCAGGAGAAGCTGTCCCTGGCCGACCGGTTCGGCATCCACGCCCCGTTTCTGATTCCCGATCAGGACCGGTATCTGGCAATCGTCGAAGGCCTGGCCGCCCGGTACGGCCTGCGCCTTCCGGCGCATGATCTCCGGCACCGGGCGCTGCTCTGGTCGCAGTGGCACAACGGCCGGTCGTGCCGGACCGCCCGCCAGTTCGTCGAGGCGCTCCGGGGGGAGGCCGCCCTGGCCCGTTCGCGGGACGCCCGGCATCCCGACTCCTAAGCCGGAGTCCTGCGCATACGTCAACGCAGGCGCACGAGCAGCACGGTCACCGTCAGCGGGCTCAGCAGCGTCGTGACCACGACGGCGCCGCTCGCGAGCGTTGGGGCGGAACTCGCGAGGCGTCGCGCTACATGTGGATCTGCTGCACCAGCTCAACCAGCGCGCCGCCCGTCGCGGCGGGATCGAGGAAGACGCTCAGGACGTCTCCCGCCTCGCGCTGTGGGCGCGGATCCAGCGCGGCCACGCCCGAGGCGGCAAGCCAGGCGACCGCGGCGGCAAGGTCGGCGACCTCGAGGGCGAAGTGGTGGGCGCCTTCCCCGCGATCGCGCAGCGCGGCCGCCCAGGGGGTATCGTCCGCGAGCGGCTGGATCAGGTGCAGCATCGTGTCTCCCGCGCGGAGGATCGCGACGCGCGTGATCCCCCGGTGCTCTTCGACCGCCAGCACCTCGACCCCGAGCCCGGTCCGGTAGGTCTCGGCCGCGCGTTCCGCGTCGCGCACGATGATCCCGACATGGTGGATCCTGAGCACGCCCGGGACACGCGAGAGATCGGGAGAGTTTTCAGCCGGCACGCAACCGCCTCCCGTCCGCCGCAAATCGCCTGACGCCCTTTGGTGGGCGCCCGCACAACTCCTTCCCGCGCGCGGCGGTTCGGGCGACGCTCCTCCCACGCCCGGCCGCGAGAGGGAGCCCCGGGCATGCGTCGAAAGGTGCAGGCATCCGGAAGCAGGGAGGTCATCATGCCTCAGTTCGCCATCGTAGACTCGGAGAAGATCAACAAAGACGCCACGTATGAGCCCCCGCTGGTCATCGCGTTCGGCGTGGACAAGCACAGCGTCGGGGCCCGGACCGTCACGATGGGGCGGACCCGCATCCCCCCGGCCGGACGCAACCAGGCCCACTACCACTCGTGCGAGGCGTCGTTCTTCATCCGCAAGGGGACGCTCAAGCTCTTCATCGGCGAGGAGCGGAAAGAGCATATCGTCACGGAGAACCAGTTCGTCTTCGTGCCGCCCGGGGTGATCCACGGCCTCATGAACATGAGCGACACCGAGCCTGCGGAGCTGGTCTTTACGTACGGCAACTGCCCCAGCAAGGACGACGCGGGAACCACCTTCGTCGAGAAGCCGTGGGTGAGCGCGTGGCAGCCCGGTCGCTAATGGCCTGTTGCGAGAGTCTAACGACGGTGAGGAATCCCTGCACGCCGGAGGTCATGGACGATGCCGTTTTACAAGTGGACCGAGCTCACGGATGAGGTCATCTCGCCCCACTACTCGACCGCGACGGGCGGGACGGTCACCGGCGAGGTGATCGAGGTCGGCCGGTATCGGATGGCCAAGGGGACGGGGGCCGACCCCCACAAGCACCCGAACGAGCAGATCATCTACCTCCTCGAGGGGAAGCTCAAGGCGCGCGTCGGCGGCGAAGAGCGGATCGTGGAGCCGGGCGAGGTTATCCACATCCCACCCAACGTCGTGCACGAGATCCGCGCGCTCGAGCCCACCGTGTTCCTGAGCAGCAAGAACCTCGTCGACGGCAAGGGGAGCCGGGGGTGGTCGGCGGCCGCGTCGGTGCGGCCGGCGAAGCCCCGCTAGGCGGAAGGAGGACGACGGTGCCGTTCTTTCAGTTTGACGAGATGAAGCCGGAGTACGTGACCCCCAAATACTCCCGGGCGTTCGGGCCGCTCGTGACCGGGGCGCAGATCGAGGTGGGCCGGCTGCGCTTTGCGGCCGGCGAGGGCGCGGTACCGCACGCCCATCCGCAGGAGCAGATCATGGTGGTGCTGCGGGGCCGCCTGCGGGTGACGCTCGACGGTGAGGCGCAGGAGCTGGGACCGGGCGAAGGCTTCATGGCGGCGCCGAACACGCGGCACAGCGTGACCGCCGTCGAGGATACGGAGGTCCTGAGCTGCAAGGGGCTCGTCGACGGGCGCGGGCACCGCATATGAATTCTGCGGGGCGGCGTCCGAGCACGACGGCACGGGCGGGAGGTGCGCCGGAGCTGCAGCCGTGGCGCATTGATCGAGCCGACGGCATGGTGATCGAGTGGGACGTCGGCATCCGGATGGACGACAGCCTGGTGCTTCGCGCCGACGTCTTCCGCCCGGCCGCGGCCGGGCGCTATCCGGTGATCCTGTCGTACGGGCCCTACGCCAAGGGGCTGCCGTTCCAGGAAGGCTATCCGGACCAGTGGCGGCGTCTCTCGGAGGGGCACCCCGAGGTGACCCGGCGCTCGTCCGGCCGTTATCAGAACTGGGAGGTCGTCGATCCTGAGAAGTGGGTGCCGGACGGGTATGCCTGCGTCAGGGTTGACTCGCGCGGCGCCGGCCGGTCCCCAGGGTTCCTGGACCCGTTCTGCGCGCGTGAGACGCGCGACTTCTTCCTGTGCATCGAGTGGGCCGGCGCGCAGGCGTGGAGTAACGGCAAGGTCGGACTGCTCGGAATCTCCTACTACGCCATTAACCAGTGGCACGTCGCCTCGCTCGGGCCTCCCCACCTGGCGGCGATGTGCCCCTGGGAGGGCGCGGCGGACTGGTACCGGGACATGGTCCGCCACGGCGGCATCGTGTGCGACTTCTGGGACAACTGGATGAAGAAGCAGGTGATCACGGTGCAGCACGGGCTGGGCGCGCGGGGCCCCGTGAGCCCCAACACCGGGCAGCCCGTGGCCGGACCCGAGACGCTCTCCGATGAGGAGCTGGCGGCGAACCGCGCCGACCTGCGCCGGGCGATCTTGTCCCATCCCCTCGACGATGCGTATCACCGCGAGCGGTCGCCCGTCTGGTCCCGCATCACGGTCCCGCTCCTGTCTGCGGCGAACTGGGGCGGGCAGGGCCTGCATCCCCGCGGGAACTTCGAAGGCTTCATGCGGGCCGCGTCCACCGAGAAGTGGCTCGAGGTGCACGGCCTGGAGCACTGGACCGAGTTCTACACGGACTACGGCCTGGAGCTGCAGAAGCGCTTCTTTGACCACTATCTGAAGGGTGCCGACAACGGCTGGGAACGGCAGCCGCCGGTGCTCCTGCAGATCCGGCACGTCAATCGGTTCGTCCCGCGCACGGAGGAGGCCTGGCCGATTCCGCGCACGCGGTGGACGCGTTTCTATCTCGATGCCGCGTCCGGGACGCTCGCCCCGCAGCCGGCCGCCGCGTCCGGGGCCGTGGAGTACGACGCGCTGGGCGGGGGGGTCACGTTCTCCACGCCGCCGCTCGCGCAGGAGACAGAGATCACCGGCCCGGTGGCGGCCAGGCTGTTCGTCTCTTCGAGCGCCACCGACGCCGATATCTTCGCCGTCCTGCGCGTGTTCGACCCCGGCGGCCGCGAGGTCGACTTCCAGGGCGCGCTCGACCCGCACACCCCGATCGGCCAGGGCTGGCTTCGCGCCTCACACCGGCGGCTGGACCCGGACCTGTCCACCGAGTGGCGCCCATACCACAGTCACGACCGCGTCGAGCCGCTCGCGCCGGGCCGTGTCTACGAGCTCGACGTCGAGATCTGGCCGACGAGCCTCGTGGTGCCGGCCCGTCACCGCATCGCGCTGACCATCCTGGGCAAGGACTTCGAACGGCCGGGGCCGAGCCTGGAGATGAAGACGTTCGCCAATCCGATGCGGGGCTCCGGACCGTTTCTCCACACCGATCCCGAGGACCGGCCCGCGGCCGTCGTGGGGGGGCGGACGACCCTTCACACAGGCGGTGCCCACGTGTCGTCTCTGCTCCTGCCGGTGATTCCCGGCTAGGAGGGCGTCTGCCTTGGCCCAAGGGGTGCTCGAGCGACGCTGCGGATGCCGAAGATCCTGATCGACGGACTGCGGCACGAGTACGTCGACCGACGCGCCGGCACGATCGTCACGCTGGGGGGCCTCAGCCTCGAAGTACCGGAAGGCGAGTTCACCACCATCGTGGGGCCGAGTGGCTGCGGCAAGTCCACACTGCTCTACCTGATCGCCGGGCTGCTGCGGCCGACGGCGGGGCGCATCCTGGTCGACGGCCAGCCGGTCACCGGGCCGGGGGCCGATCGGGGCATGGTCTTTCAGGAGTTCGCGATCCTGCCCTGGCGCACGGTACGCCGGAACATCAGCCACGGCCTGGAGATTCAGCGGGTCCCGCGCGCGGAGCGCGACCGGATCGTCGGCGAACTGATCGACCTGGTCGGCCTGGGGGGGTTCGAAGACCGGTACCCGCACGAGCTGTCGGGCGGCATGAAGCAGCGGGTCTCCGTCGCGCGTACCCTGGCGGTGCGCCCCAAGGTGGTGCTGATGGACGAGCCCTTCGCCGCCCTGGACGCCCAGACGCGCATCACCCTGCAGGAGGAGGTGGTCCGGATCGGGCGGGCCACGGGGGGCACCATCCTGTTCGTCACGCACAGCGTCGACGAGGCCGTGTTCCTCGGGGACCGCGTGATCGTGCTGTCGCGCCGCCCCGCGACCGTGAAGGCTGTGGTACACGTGCCGATCGCGCGGGCCAACCGCCGCTACGCCGCCGTGCAGGGTGACGCCGTGTTCGAGGCGGCGCGGGACAAGGTCTTCGGGCTGATCCGCGATGAGGTGCGGCAGAGCGCGGAGCAGATGGCCGGCGGGGCGGAGAAGCCGGTGGGGCGGGTCCGGTGAAGCGGGCCTCGGGGGCGGCCCAGGTGCTGCCGTTCCTCGTCCTGGTGGCCGTGTGGGAGGCGGTGCGCCTCGGCGGCCGCGTCTCGGCGGTGGCGCTGCCGGCGCCGCTCGCCGTCGTTCAGGCCTTTGCGAGCGCAGCCCGCGAAGGGCTGCTGAGCGCGTATACCGCCCTCACGCTGGAGCGCCTGGCGATCTCCGCCGCCGTCAGCATCGCGATCGCCCTCCCCGTCGGCTTCCTGATCGGCCTGTCGCGCCCCACCGCGCGGTATTGCCGCCCCATCCTCCGCTTCACGCAGTCGCTCTCCGGGATCGCCTGGCTGCCGCTGTTCCTCGTCTGGTTTGGGTTCGGCACGGTGACCGTCGTGGTCACGGTGGCCTATACGTTCATCTTTCCGCTGATCTACAACACGGTCGACGGCCTGCAGACGATCCCGCCCGTCTACAGCCAGGCGCTGCGCACCCTCGGCGGCCGGCGGCGCCACCTCGTGCTCGAGGTGCTGCTGCCCGGCGCGCTGCCGAGCATCCTCGCGGGCGTGCGGCTCGGGTTCGCCTATGGGTGGCGGGCGATCATCGCCGCTGAGATGCTGCTCGGCAGCGGCGGCCTCGGCTACCTGATTTTCAAGGCCCAGTCCTTCAACCTGACGGACCGCATCATCGCCGGCATGATCCTGATCGGGGTGCTCTGGGTGCTGATCGACTACTTCCTGCTGCAGCCGCTGGAGGAGTCGACGATCCGCCGCTGGGGGGTCGTGCAGCGGTGAGGCAGGGGATCATCATCATCGCCGCGGTGCTGCTCGTCTGGTGGCTCCCGACCGACGGGCTGCACCGGGTGGCGCCGGGGATCCTGCCCGGCCCCGCGGAGACCTGGGGGGCGTTCCGGGAGGGGCTGACCAACGGCACGCTCTGGGCCAACCTCGTCGCGAGCCTCGAGCGGCTGGTGATCGGCTACGCGGGCGCCAGCCTGCTGGGGCTCGTGGTGGGGATGGCGATGGGCCTCTTCCCCCGCGTGGGCGCGTTTCTTGAGCCGCTGTTCTCCTTTTTCAGCACCCTGTCGGGGATCGCCTGGCTGCCGATCGCCATCACCTGGTTCGGCGTCGGCCAGGCGACGGTGCTGTTCGTCCTGGCCAACAGCATCTTCTTCATCGTCGCGGCCAACACGCTGCTCGGCGTCCAGGCGGTACCCCGCGTCTACGAGCACGCGGTCGCGACGCTGGGCGGCACCCGCTGGACGACCGTCATGCAGGTGCTGCTCCCGGGCGCATTGCCCAGCATCCTGAGCGGCCTGCGCCTCGCCATGGGCTTCGGCTGGCGGGCGCTGATCGCCGCGGAGATGGCGGCCTCGGCGGTCGGCCTGGGCTACATGATCTTCAACGCCAGCTACGACTTCCGCTCGAGCCTCATCCTGATCGGGATCCTCGTGATCGGCGTCGTCGCGATGGCGATCGATCAGCTGATCTTCGCGCCGGTGGAACGCCGGACGGTCGTCCGGTGGGGCATGGTGCACGAGGTGCACAAGGTGGTGGAGTGAGGGCGTGGCTGCGCCACCGGACCGTCCTCGCCGGCCTGGGCTGCGTGCTGGCCTGGGGCCTTTGGACCGGCTGGCAGGCGGCGGCGGCGCCCGGCCGCATCAGCCCGGCGCTGCACGC
>JAPVSX010000245.1:0-3288 GCA_047519495.1 Armatimonadota bacterium | reverse complement strand
CCCCATGACCTGGACTCCCGGGTATCGCGAGTGGAAGGTGGTGGGCTTAGAACTCGGGGCAGACGATTACATCACGAAGCCGGCGAGCCCTCGTGAGGTCGTGGCCTGCGGCCGCGGGATTATAATTGGGATGTGACACACTCAGTGCTCCCGGGCGCCGATTTGATAGAGATCGGCCTTAAGGACCTTTCGGATGGCGTCGAGTCGGTGGCGGCGCTTCTTGTCTCGATTGGCGCGCCACGTCTGCAGCGGGTCGGCATCGTTGTTCCGCACCCCTTTCCGTCGGCGGAACGCCGGCTCTATGCGTTGCTCCAACAGACGGAGGGCGATGCGGCCCATGCTCGGTACAACGCGTTGATTCGTCGGCTCGTGAGCTACGAACGGGCGGCTGAATGCGCGAGGTAGCGGACCGCGACCGGATCCACCGGTTCATGCGGGCTCTGGGAGCGGAGACCTACGAGGACACACGAGTCTACTTTACGGGTGGCGCCACCGCAGTCTTGTATGGATGGCGGGACAGTACCATCGACGTGGACATCAAGATCGTCCCGGACCGCGACCACCTCATGCGCGCCATCCCGTCCATCAAAGAGGATTTGCACATCAACGTCGAGCTCGCGTCTCCCCTGGATTTCGTTCCTGTCCTTGACGGATGGGAGGACAGGAGTCCCTTCATCAGGCAGGAGGGACGGGCGTTCTTTCACCACTTTGATCTTTACGCACAGGCGCTCGCCAAGATCGAGCGGGGACATTCTCAAGACTTGGACGATGTTCAGGAGATGTTGCGTCGAGGCCTCATCGACCGCGCCAGAGGACTGGAATATTTTGCCGCTGTCGAGCCCCTCCTGTACCGCTACCCATCCCTCGATCCTCGAACCCTTCACGCCGCTGTGAACGAAGCGTTACGGCGCTCCTGAGACGGTGGGACTCCGCGACGGCGGTTGTGTCACGTCGAGTGCACCTTGTATGCCGGCCATCCGAGCACTCACATCCAGCGCATTGAGGAAACGGACTTGAACGCTGACAGTGTGTACTCCTGAGGAATCCTCCGGATGACAGTTACTCAACAGAAGATTGAGGTCTGAATAGGAGACATCTGGGGCAGATATGACGGTGCCGCGAGAGGCGGTCGAGCAAGGCGGTCAGGTCAGCGGGGGAGTAGGGATGAAGGCCCGGCCAACTCTGCTGCTTCGGTTCACCCTGCTCGGCCTGTTCATGACCACCGTCATCGCAGCGGGCTCGGGGTGGTTCCTGTCTCAGAAGATGACCGCCGACGCCCTCGATGAGGCCGCCCAGGACACGGCGGATGCCGTCAGCTCGTTCATCACCCCCCATGTCGGTCGCGCAGACTTTGGACCCCCGACGCCCGGCCGGATCGCCGCCTGGCGCCAGCGAGTGGGGGGCGTCATCGGCTCGATGGGCATCGTCCGGGTGAAGGTCTGGAACACCCGGGGACAGGTCGTGTACTCCGACGACGCCGCTCTGATCGGCCGCGCGTTTTCCCTGCAGGGCCAGGATGGGCTCCGGGGGGCGCTCACCGGCCGTCTCGTCGGGGACGTGAGTGGCCTCCAGGAGACGGAGAACGCAGACGAGCGGCAGTACGGCCGTCTGATGGAGATCTACGTTCCCGTCACGCTGCCCGGTACCAACGAGATCGCCGGCGTCTACGAGGTCTACCTGCGGTATGCGCCCCTTCAGGCCAGGATCGATGAGATCAAGCACCTGGCCTGGGGCGGATCGGCCGTGGCGTTCGGCGTCCTCTACGCGGCCTTGTTCTTGCTGGTCAGCAGCGCCAGCCGGCGGATGGCTCAGCAGGAAGAGCGATTGCAGTCTGCCTTCGTCGGCACGGTCCGGGCACTGGCGACCGCCGTCGACTTCAAGGACACGACCACGGGGGCCCACTCGTCCCACGTGGCCGAGTATGCGGTCGAGACGGCGCGGCGCCTCGGGCTGCGCCGGGACGCGGTCGAGAACATCCGGATGGCCGCGTACCTGCATGACTTGGGAAAGATTGGGATCTCCGACGACCTGTTAAAGAAGCCCGGATCGCTGACCCTCCACGAACAGGCGGAGATGCGCCGCCATCCCGCGATCGCAGCCCAGATCCTGGAACCCGTGCCGCTCGCGCCTGGCGTCAAGCTGGCGGTGAAGCACAGCCACGAGCGATGGGACGGCAGCGGCTACCCCGACGGGCTCGCGGGGGGACATCCCGATCGAGGCGCGGATCCTGAGCGTCGCCGACGCATTCGAAGCGATGACCACCGACCGTCCCTACCGTCAGGCGCTGGGACCGCAGGCGGCGAAGGAAGAACTGCGCCGCTGTGCCGGCTCCCAGTTTGATCCGCGGGTCGTCGAAGCGTTTCTTCAAGTGCTGAGCCCGGCCGCCGCCGGCCGGCCGGCCGTGGCGGCAGGCCAACCCCAGCCCGGCGTCGGCGGCGCATCCTAGGCGATACCGAAGCGGCGCGAAGCAGCGGAGCTCATTGCCGATCGGCGGGCCGGTCTGGTATACTGCGTGATGGTCACGCAGGACCGGCCCCATCGTCTAGAGGCCTAGGACGCGGCCCTCTCAAGGCCGAAACGGGGATTCGAATTCCCCTGGGGCCACCAGCCGGCGTCGTTTGAACGCCCGAAACTCCGTGAGCATCGCGATCCCTCTCCGTGGCCGGTTGCAGTCGGGCCGGCTGTTCGTGGTGCCCGCTGCGCATCCTGACCCACCTGGCACCCGCTCTCAACCTACGGCCTGGGCTGGTCGGGGAGCAGGGCGGAGGCGCTTCGCGAGCGCGGGTCCCGGGTCGGCCACCGGCCGATCTCGACCTGGGTGAGGAAGTCGAGCACCGCGCGGTTGAAAGCCGCCGGCTCTTCCAGGTTCATCGTGTGGCCGGTCACGGGGAGGACGAGCAGACCGGCCGTCGGGATGTGCCGCTTGAGGAACAGCCCGGGCTCGAGGCACGGCTCGTCCTCATCGCCGTTCACGACCAGCGTGGGCACCCTGAGGCGCCCGAGCGCCTCCTTGAGCGCGTACACCGCCGGCCGCCGCGCCTGGACACCGCGCATCGTCCCGGTGCTGCCCGGGCCCGAGTGGCGGGCCAGCGCCTCCGCGAACTCCTGCCATCCCCGCGGGTCCTTGTGCATGAACTGCAGCCGCGTCGGCCCCTGGGCGTACGCCGGGCCGGCGACCGCCATCCCGTCGCGCTCGATCCGCCGGGCCAGCTCCTCGGCGTCCCGCCGGAACCGCTCGGGGTCGTCCGAGCCGTAGCCGCACCCGGCGACGACGAGCGACCGGGCCAT
>JAPVSX010000244.1:0-1740 GCA_047519495.1 Armatimonadota bacterium | reverse complement strand
GCCAGACCTCGGGCGGCAACACGATCACGACGATCGAGCGCCGCGATGTCGGGATCACGCTCCGCCTCACGCCGCAAATCCTCGAGAGCAACCTGGTGAAGCTGGACGTGTTTCAGGAAATCTCGAGCGTATCTGGAGAGGCGCAGGCGAGCGGATCGGTGCCGCTCGGTGTGATCACGAACAAGCGGTCGGCCACCACGTCCGTCCTGGTCGAGGACGGGAAGACCGCGGTGATCGGCGGGCTGATCCGCGACAACACGGTCACCGGCGAGCGCAAGATCCCGTTGCTCGGGGACATCCCCGTGCTCGGGTGGTTGTTCAAGTTCCGGAGCAAGCACACGGAGAAGACAAACCTCCTGATCTTCCTGACGCCCACGATCGTCAAGAGCCCCAAGGAGATGGCCGAGCTCCGCGCCGTGAAGAGCCAGGCGATGACGCGCTACCTAGACGAGCTGTCGCTCGGGGTGAGCGGCGGGCAGCGGGCGGTCCTCGACGGGATCAATCTCCCCGAGCCGAAAGAGTAGGAGCCAACCGGGCGGGGCGGTGCGGGCCGCGCGCCGGCGGCGAGACGACATGGAAAGGTCCAAGCCGCGATTGCTCGGCGAGATTCTCCAATCCCGATTCGGCCTGACCGCCGAGCGCCTCGACGAGGCGTTGGCGGTCCAGCGCGAGAAGGGTGGCCGGATCGGTGAGATCCTCGTCCGGCTGGGCCACGTCAAGGAGGACGCCGTGCTCGAAGCCCTCGGGGAACAGCTCGGCGTGCCGTACGTCCGGCACCTGAGCGTGGGCGACGTCGACAAGGCGTTGGTGGCCAAGGTGCCGATCGCGTTCGCCAAGCGGTTCGAAATGTTGCCCCTGCGGGAGGCGGGGGGCGTCGTGCAGGTGGCGACCGCCCACCCCTCCGCTACCGGTCCGCTCGACGACCTGCGGCTCCTGCTGGCCAAACCGGTCACGCCGGTCGTGGTTCCCGCCCGGGCCATCCTCGCGTGCATCCATCAAGTGTATGAGCGTCCGGCGGACTCGGCCGAGCAGGTGATCGAAGACCTGGACGCGGAGACCCTCGACCGCCTGGCCACGGCGCTGGAGGAGGAGCCCCGCGACCTCCTGGAGGCGACCGACGAGGCGCCGATCATCAAGCTCGTGAACTCCCTGCTGTTCGAAGCGGTGAAGAAGCGGGCGAGCGACATCCACATCGAACCGTTCGAGCGTGAGCTGGTCATCCGGTACCGCATCGACGGCGTGCTCTACAACGTGCTGTCCCCTCCCAAGCGGCTGCAGGCGAGCATCATCTCGCGGATCAAGATCATGGCGGGCCTCAACATCGCCGAGAAGCGCCTCCCGCAGGACGGCCGGATCGGCATCAAAATCGCCGGGCGGGATGTGGACATCCGCGTGTCCGCGATCCCCACCGCCCACGGCGAGCGCCTCGTCTTGCGCCTGCTCGACAAGGGCAATCTGCTGCTCAAGCTGTCGGAGATCGGGCTCCAGCCCGATCGTCTCGCGACGCTCGACCAATTGGTCCGGCTCAGCCACGGGATCGTCCTCGTGACCGGGCCGACCGGGAGCGGCAAGACTACCACGCTCTACGCCGCGCTCAACACGATCAACGCGCCGGACAAGAACATCATCACCATCGAGGACCCGATCGAGTACCAGCTTCGGGGCGTAGGGCAGATGCAGATCAACCCCAAGATCACCCTCACGTTCGCCGCGGGCCTGCGGTCGATCCTGCGCCAGGAT
>JAPVSX010000243.1:0-10209 GCA_047519495.1 Armatimonadota bacterium | reverse complement strand
GGTCCTGGCCGTCGTGGACTGTCACGAGGGCGGGCGCGAGGGCGTTGAGGCCGCGGGATACCGCTACGCCGTCCTCTACGACCTGGCGGAGCGCCAGCCGGCGCGTTAGTGCTTCATCTCGCAAGTTCTACCGGGGAAGGACGGACACGGGGGTCAGGCCACGGCGATCGGGCGGACCGGCGACCCGGTCGCGCCGACCAGCTTGAGCGGCGCGCAGACGAAGAGGAACTCCGAGACCCGGTCCCGGGTCAGGGCCTCCAGCATCAGGTTCTCGATGATCGGGATCCCGCACCGCGCGATCAGGTGCAGGTGGGCGAAGAGCGTCGCTCCCGTCGCCGGATCGCGCTCCTCCGTTTCGTCCCAGGTCATGTTGTCGCAGCCGGCGCACCGCACCTTGCGGTCCGCCGCCCACTCCGACCCGTCCCGGCCGACCCCGGCCGCCTCCAGGTAGCGCGCGGGATCGTCCCAGAACTTCGCGTACCCGGTGCGCACGAGGAGCGCGTCGCCGGGGCGGACGCCCACCCCCGCTCTGCGCGCGGCCGCCTCGAGATCTGCGCCGGTGATCCGGTAGTGGGGCGGGAGGGGATCCTGGCCCTTCGTGGCGCAGATATCGAGGAGGACGCCGCGGGCGACGATCGGGTCCATCGTCTCGATGCCGTGCACCGTGAACCCTTTCGGGGTCTCGACCTGCGGGGTCACCTCGATGCCTCCGTACAGGCGGAGGTCGGCCGCCTGGTGCGAGAGGGCGTCGATGTGGGTGCCGGAGTGCTCCATCATGACCATGATGCCGGAGGCGCCGCTGCGGGGTCCCGCCTGCCGCGGGTCGTAGCCGTCACGGTGCCGCCGGTGAAGCTGGTAGATGTACCCGGGCCGGTGCGCCGGGTGCACCGGCATGCCCGCGGTCCGCGGCTGTTCCAGGTCGTACACTTTCCTGCCCGCGATCTGTCCGATCCATTCCGGCGCGTCGGCCGCCATGTCATCCTCCCGGACCTGCGATTTCCACGGGTATTCGAGGGCGGCGCCGCCCTTCCCGGCCGGCACGTCTTGGCTCACGCGCGTCCTGGCTCACGCCGTAGGCCCTGGCACGTTGTGGCTCGCGCCGTAGGAGCGTTCCGGCCCACGCTGTAGGGCTGAGTTTGGCAAGTTCTCGGTTGACATTCAGGCCGGCGGGCGCCTATACTAAACATGACTAAGTTAGTCGAGAATCGCCGGAGGCCCGGAGGCTCTCGTGAGGTTTTCGTGTGGAGGGGCGGGATGGGCGCGGAGCTCGTGATCAAGGATCTCTGGGCGCAGGTCGAGGACAAAGTCATCCTGAAGGGCGCGAACCTCGCGGTCCGGTCGGGTGAGATCCATGCGCTCATGGGGCCAAACGGCTCCGGCAAGAGCACGCTGGCCAACGTCCTGATGGGCAATCCGTTCTACCAGGTCATCAAGGGCGAGGTGCTCTACAAGGGCCAGGACCTGCTCGCGATGGCGCCGGACGAGCGCGCCCGGCAGGGCCTCTTCATCGCGTTCCAGTACCCGGTCAGCATTCCCGGGGTGACGATGGCGAGCTTCCTCCGCACGGCGGTGAGCGCGCGCCGGGGCTTCGAGAAGGACCAGCTGATGAGCCTGGCCGAGTTTCAAAAGCTCGTCAGGGCCAAGGTCGACGAACTGCAGGTGGATCCCGCCGTGCTCGGCCGCTACGTCAACGAAGGCTTCAGCGGCGGCGAGAAGAAGCGCGCCGAGATCCTCCAGATGGCGATTCTCGAGCCGGAGATCGCGATCATGGACGAGACCGACTCGGGGCTGGATGTGGACGCCGTCAAGATCGTGGCCGCCGGCGTCAACCGGATGTACGAGACCTCGGGGCGGAACATGGGCGTGCTCGTCATCACCCACTATCCCCGCATCCTCAAGTACATCCAGCCGACGCGGGTCCACGTGATGTTCGATGGCCGGATCGTGACCTCGGGGGAGGCGGAGCTGGCCGAAGAGCTCGACCGGATCGGGTACGACGGCATCCGCGCGCAGTACGAGAAGGTGGCCGCCGGAGCGGCCGGTGAAGGGGAGGTCCGCAGCGCCGGCAAAGTGTTCTGGGTGCGGCACTAAAGGAGGCGAGCAGACCCGTGGCAGTGACCAACCCGCTCGGGATTGATCTCGATCAGTACAAGTGGGGCTTCCACGATCCGGAGCAGTACGCGTTCAAGTCCCGGAAGGGCCTCGACCGCGAGATCGTGGACATGATCTCCCACATGAAGAGCGAGCCGGACTGGATGCGGGCGCTCCGCCTCCATTCCCTCGGGGTGTTCGAGAAGAAGCCGCTGCCCACGTGGGGCGGCAACGTCGGCGAGATCGACTTCGACGACATCTACTACTATGTGAAGCCGATGGAGAACCAGGGCAAGACCTGGGACGACGTCCCCGAGAACATCAAGAAGACGTTCGACCGGCTCGGCATCCCCGAGGCCGAGAAGAAGTTCCTGGCCGGCGTCGGCGCGCAGTACGAGAGCGAGGTCGTCTACCACAGCCTGCGCGAGGAGTGGACGAAGCAGGGCGTGATCTTCCTCGACATGGACTCGGCGCTGCGCGAGCATCCGGACATCGTCCGCGAGTACTTCGGGACGGTCGTCCCGCCCGAGGACAACAAGTTCGCGGCGCTCAACAGCGCGGTCTGGAGCGGCGGCTCGTTTGTGTACGTTCCGGAGGGGGTCCACGTGACCATTCCCCTCCAGGCGTACTTCCGGATCAACGCCCAGAACATGGGCCAGTTCGAGCGCACGATGATCATCGCCGAGCCCGGCTCCTACGTGCACTACGTCGAGGGCTGCACCGCCCCCACCTACTCGAGCGACTCGCTCCACAGCGCCGTCGTCGAGATCATCGTGAAGGAGGGGGCGCGGGTCCGCTATACGACGATCCAGAACTGGTCGAAGAACGTGTACAACCTGGTCACGAAGCGCGCCGTCGCGTACCGGGACGCCACGATGGAGTGGGTGGACGGCAACCTGGGCAGCAAGCTCACGATGAAGTACCCGAGCGTCTACATGCTGGAGCCCGGGGCCAAGGCCGAGATCCTCTCCGTCGCGTTCGCCGCCGCGGGGCAGCACCAGGATCCCGGCGGGAAGGTGATCCACGCGGCCCCGTACACCCAGTCGTCCGTCGTCAGCAAGTCGATCAGCAAGTCCGGCGGCCGGGCCGGCTACCGCGGCCTCGTGAAGGTGTACCCGGGGGCCCGCGGCAGCAAGTGCGCGGTCCGCTGCGATGCCCTGATCCTGGACGACCAGTCCCGGTCGGACACCTACCCGACGATGGAGATCGACGAGGACGACGTCCAGGTCACGCACGAGGCGACCGTGTCCAAGGTCTCCGACGAGCAGCTGTTCTACCTGATGAGCCGCGGGATCAACCAGGATGAGGCGATGAACATGATCGTCCGCGGATTCATCGAGCCGATCTCGCGCGAGCTGCCGATGGAGTACAGCGTGGAGCTGAACCGGCTCATCGCCCTCGAGATGGAGGGATCGGTCGGCTAACGGCTTGCACCGAGAGCGATGGGAAGGCCTGCGCGGCGTACGGGCCGGATCGATCGCAGGATGACCGGGGAGGGTAGGGCATCCGCCCTGCCCTCCTCGACCGTCGCCCGGCCCAGGCCGCGAGAGCGTGCATGACTGGAGTGACTGACGGAGGAGAGAGCGTGAGTGAGACCCGCTCCGCGGCGACCAGCCCCCTCAGCCGCGACCTCGTGGTCCGGCTGAGCGAAGAGGCCGGCGAGCCGGCCTGGCTGCGCGCGCGGCGCCTCGAGGCGTGGGAGGCGTTCGTCCGCCTGCCCCTGCCGTCGCCGGCCGACGGTGAGGAGTGGCGCCGGACGGACGTGAGCGGCCTCGACCTCGACGCGCTCCGGCCGCTCGCCTCCGGGCCTACGGCGCGGGCCATGACGTCCGGCCGCCTGTCCCCGTCAGGGGGGGTCCAGACGGCCAGGCCGCCGGCGCCGCTTCTGGCGCTCGTCGGCGACCCCTCCGCCGCGGCGGCGCTCCGACTCGTCGTGGACGGCGTGCCCATCCAGGCCCGGCTCGCCGCCGAGCTCGCGAACGACGGCATCCTGTTCACGTCCCTCGGCGAGGCGGTCCGGAGGCATCCCGATCTCGTCGAGCCGTATCTGGGGTCCGTCCTCCGCCTCGACGAGAACAAGTTCCGCGCGCTCCACGGCGCCCTGTGGTCCGGCGGCACGTTCCTCTACGTCCCCAGCGACGTGGAGGTGGACCTGCAGCTCGTCGCCGGGACGTGGCTGACACAGGACGGGGCGGCGTACCTGCCCCACACGCTCGTCGTGGCGGGGGAGCGGAGCCGGATCACGCTCGTCGAGATGTCCGCCTCGGCCCCGGGCGCCGCGCGGACGTTCGTCAACTATGCGGTCGAGCTGATCCCCAGGGCGGGCGCCCAGATCCGCTACGTCAACCTCCAGGACTGGGGGCGCAACGTCTGGGAGATGGGGATCGTCCGGACGGTCCTCGCGCGGGACGCGACGGTGAACACGCTCATGGTGGCGTTCGGGGCGGGGCTCGTGAAGACGAACGTCGAGTCGCGCCTGGCGGGGCAGGGCAGCACGTCCGAGATGCTGGGCGTGCTGTTCGGGGACGACACCCAGCACTTCGACTACCACACGCTCCAGGAGCACGCCGCGCCCAACACGACGAGCGACCTCCTGTACAAGGGGGCGCTCAAAGACAAGGCGCACTCCGTGTTCGCCGGCCTCATCCGGGCCGACTACGGCGCGCAGAAGACGAACGCGTTCCAGCTCAACCGGAACCTGATCCTCTCCGAGGGCGCCCGCGCCGACAGCATGCCGAAGCTGGAGATCATGGCGAACGACCTCCGCTGCACCCACGGCGCGAGCACCAGCCGGCTCAATGAAGACCAGATCTTCTACCTGATGAGCCGGGGGCTGCCGCGGGCGACTGCCGTGCGGATGATGGTCGACGGGTTCTTCGCCGAGATCTTCGACCGGATCCCCTTGGACACGGTCCGCCAGCGGCTCAGCGAGACGATCGAGCGGAAGATGGGCCTGTCCCCCCAGAGGGGGGAGGACCCTCGATGAGCGAGTTCGTCCGGGTCGCCCGGGTCTCGGACGTCCCGCCGGGGTCGATCCGCCAGGTCGAGGTCGGCGGCCATCTCGTCGCGCTGGCCAACGTGGACGGCGAGTTTTTCGCGGTCGACGACACGTGCACGCACGAAGAGGCCTCGCTCAGCGCAGGCGGGCTCTCCGGTGAGGTCGTGGTCTGCCCGAAGCACGGGTCCCGCTTTCACGTGAAGACCGGGCGGGTGCTGTCGCTGCCGGCGGTGCGGTCGGTCGCGGTGTATCCGGTCCGGGTCGAGGGGGACGAGGTGCTCGTCTCCCCCGACGCGCAGAAACCCACGGGGCTGCCGCACCGGCGTTAGGGAGGGAGAGCGATGGGAATCCCGGCAACGATCCGCGACGACTTTCCGATCCTCCGGCAGCGCGTCAACGGGAAGCCGCTCGTCTACCTGGACAGCGCGAACACCTCGCAGAAGCCCCGCCAGGTGATCGAGGCCCTCGTCCGCTACTACGAGGAGTATAACGCCAACATCCACCGGGGGGTGTATGCGATCGCCGAGCGGGCGACCGCGGAGTACGAGGCGGCCCGCGCCAAGACGGCCCGGTTCCTCGGCGCCGCGGAGCCCGCCGAGATCGTCTTCACGCGCAACATCACCGAAGCGCTGAATCTCATTGCGCACTCCTGGGGCCGGCGCCACGTGGGGCCGGGCGATGAGATCCTCACGACCGAGATGGAGCACCACAGCGACCTGGTGCCGTGGCAGTTCCTGGCCCAGGAGCGCGGCGCCCGGCTGCGCCACATCCCGTTCGATGACCAGGGGCGCCTCATCCTCGACGGCCTCGACCGCCTCATCACCGACCGCACGAAGATCGTCGCCCTGGCGCACGTGAGCAATACCTTTGGCACCGTCAACCCGGTCGCCGAGATCGCCCGGGCGGCGCACGCCCGCGGGGCGCTCGTGGTCGCGGACGGCGCGCAGAGCGCCCCGCACCGGCCCGTCGACGTTCGCTCGCTCGGAGTGGACTTCTTCGGGTTCACCGGCCACAAGATGCTCGCCCCGATGGGGATCGGCGGGCTGTGGGCCCGGCGCGCCCTCCTCGAGGAGATGGAGCCGTTCCTGGGCGGCGGTGAGATGATCAGCGACGTCTGGCTCGACCACGCGACGTGGAACGAGGTCCCCTGGAAGTTTGAGGCCGGCACCCAGAATGTCGGCGACGCCATCGCCCTGGGCGTCGCGATCGAGTACCTGGAGCGCCTTGGGATGGACGCGGTCGCGGCCCACGAGCGTGAGATCACCGCGTACGCGCTGGAGCGCCTGCGGGAGGTCCCCGGGCTGCACATCATGGGCCCGAGGCTCAACGAGCGGGGCGGCGTCGTCTCGTTCTGGATGGATGGGATCCATCCGCACGACGTCGCCCAGGTGCTGGACACCGAGGGCGTGTGTGTGCGCGCCGGCCACCACTGTACGAAGCCGCTGCACCGGAAGCTCGGGCTCGGGGCGTCGGTGCGCGCCAGTTTCTACGTCTACACGATCAAAGAGGAGATCGACGTGCTCGCCCGCTCACTCCTCAAGACGCGGGAGCTATTCAGTGTCGCTCGATGACCTCTACCGTGAGGTAATCCTCGACCACTACAGCCACCCGCGGAACAAGGGGGCCGTGGACCCCGCCGACGCGGCGCACGAGGGCGCCAACCCCCTGTGTGGTGATGAGATCAGAGTGTCGCTGCGCGTCCGCGGCGGGATCGTCGAGGACGTCCGGTTCGAGGGGAAGGGGTGCTCGATCAGCCAGGCCTCCGCCTCGATGATGACCGAGCAGGTGAAGGGCAAGCGCGTGGAGGAGGCGGAGCGGCTGATCGCGGCGTTCAAGGCGATGATGCACGGCGAGCCCCCGTCAGGAGCCGGGTCGGACGGTGGGCTCGGCGACCTCGAGGCGCTCCAGGGCGTCCGCAGGTTTCCCGTGCGGGTCAAGTGCGCCACGCTCGCGTGGGTGACCCTGGAGCTGGCGCTCGAGGAGCTCGCGACCCGGCGGTAGGGGAGCGGCGCGATCCGCGCGAAGAAGAACGCGGTGATGAGCCGGCGCTGGGCAGCCGCCCGCACGGCCTAGATTCCCAGGCGCCAGGGAGGCGGGCATGTCAACCGGATTCGCCGAAACCCCGACCGGCACGCCGTCGGAACCGCTGCCGCGCCGCAGCCAGATCGCCCCGATCGCGGAGGCCGTCGAGATCCTGGACAGCCTCCCGGGCGGTGGTCTGATCCTGACGACCCTGGAGGCGGCCCTGAACTGGGGGCGCGCCTCGTCCCTCTGGCCCCTCACGTTCGGGCTCGCCTGCTGCGCGATCGAGATGATGGCGGCGTTCGCCAGCCGGTTCGACCTCGACCGGATGGGCGTCATCCCGCGGGCCACGCCCCGGCAGGCCGACCTGATGATCGTCGCCGGCCGGTGCACGATCAAGATGGCGCCGATCGTGCGCCGGCTGTGGGAGCAGATGCCCGAGCCACGGTACGTGATCTCGATGGGGTCCTGCGCCACCTGCGGCGGCCCGTTCTACTACGACAACTATTCGATCCTGAAGGGCATCGACCAGGTCGTGCCCGTGGACGTGTACGTCCCCGGATGCCCGCCCCGGCCCGAGGCGCTGATCGAGGGGATCCTGAAGCTCCAGGAGCAGATCAAGAAGGAGCCCTTCCTCCGGCAGCAGGCGGCGCTCGCACTGGCGGCGCAGGCGCGGCGGTAGGCGCCAAACGAGCGCACGGGACATCGGGGGAGGACGGAGCGTGGCGCTTCGCACCGAAGAGTTGATGCTCAACATGGGGCCCCAGCACCCCAGCACGCACGGGGTGCTGCGCCTCGTCGTCACCCTCGACGGGGAGAACATCGTGGACGTGCAGCCGGACATCGGCTACCTGCACTCCTCGGTCGAGAAGATGATGGAGTACCGCACCTACGTCCAGAACGTCGCCCTCACCGACCGCGGCATGGACTACCTGATCGCCCTCCAAAACGAGCAGGCGTACTGCCTGGCGGTCGAGCGGCTCGCGGGCATCGACGCGCCGGCGCGCGCCCGGTACCTCCGGGTCATCTTCAACGAACTGAACCGGCTCGCCAGCCACCTGGTATGGCTCGGCACGTGGGGGATCGATCTGGGCGCGACCACCGTGTTCCTCTGGTGCTTCCGCGAGCGGGAGAGCATCCTCGACCTGTTCGAGCAGGTGACCGGCGGGCGGCTCCACCACGTCTACTACCGGATCGGCGGCGTCTACGCCGACCTGCCGGAGGGCTGGGTCGACGCGTGCCGGGGGTTCCTCGACGACTTCCTGCCGCGCGTGGACGAGTACGACGCGCTCCTCACCGCCAACCCGATCTTCCTGGCGCGGACCACGGGCGTGGGCGTGATCAGCCGGCGCGACGCCCTGGCGATGGGCGCGTCCGGGCCTGTGGGCCGCGCGAGCGGCCTCGCCGCCGACGTCCGCAAGGTCGCGCCCTACGAGGTGTACGACCGGGTGGAGTTCGACGTGCCGGTGCTGACCGAGGGGGACTGCTTCGCCCGGTACCGCGTGCGGCTCGAAGAGATGAAGCAGTCGGTCCGGATCATCCGCCAGGCGCTGCGGGACCTGCCCGGCGGAGAGATCCGGACGCGCGTGCCGATGACGATGAAGGCGCCGCGCGGCGAGGTGTACGTCCGGACGGAGTCCTCTCGGGGCGACCTCGGGGTGTTCCTGGTAAGCGACGGAGGCGAGACCCCGTACCGCGTGAAGATCCGGGCGCCCTCGTTCAGCAACCTGTACGCGCTCACCGAGATGATGAAGGGATGGAAGATCGCCGACGTGATCGCGATCCTCGGCAGCATCGACATCGTGCTCTCCGATGTGGACCGCTGAATTGGTGCAGCATCTTGCGGGCTCCGCGGCGGGCGCCATGGGGGCGCCGGGGGCACTGGGGAGGTCACTCGCATGCGCCTGACAGAGCGTGTCGTCCGCGCCGCGACGGCCCTGGGGGTGGGCCTCGGGGTGACCCTGCGGACGATGTTCCGGCACAAGGTGACCGTGCAATACCCGCTGGAGAAGCTGCCGGTCTCCAACCGCTTTCACGGCCTGCTCGCGCTGCCGATCGACCCTGAGACCGGCAACGACCGGTGCATCATCTGCTTCCAGTGCGAGCGCATCTGCCCCGACCGGTGTATCCACATCGAGGCGGAGGGCAAGGGCAAGGCGCGGGTGCTGAGCCGGTTCGACATCGAGATGGACAAGTGCTGCTACTGCGGGTACTGCGTCGAGGTGTGCCCGACCGAGGCGATCGTGTTCGTCCCACACTATGAGGCCTCGACGTACCACCGCGGCCGGCTCCTCTACTCGCTCGACGACCTCCACAAGGCGGCGCCCAAGGAGCCGGTCGCGACGGGCATCATCGGGGGGCGGCGCGCGTGAGCCCGGAGCAGATCGCCCGGTTCCTCGAGCGGTTCCCGCGCGTCCGCGACCTGGTCGCGGAGCAGCGGGCGGCGCAGGCGCACGAGGACGCGGAGTGGGCCCAGAAGGAGCGCGAGTGGCAGACGGCGGCCGAGCAGGCGAAGGCGGAGGGCAAGCCGGCGCCCCGGCCGCTCAAGCGGGAGGAGTCCCGGATCTACTCCCATCACGCCCCCACGTTTCTGGTCGCGCGTGAGGAGCTGCTCGACGTCTGCCGGTGGCTCCGGGACAACCCGGAGGTCGACATGTCGTTCCTGGAGTTTGTCTCAGCGATCGACTGGTCCGACCGCTTCGAGGTTGCGTACGTGCTGACCTCGCCCGCCCGCCGGCACGGCGCGACCCTCAAGGTCCCGGTCCCCAAGGACGACGCGCGCGTCCCGTCCGTTATCGGGATCTGGCGCGGCGCCGACTGGCACGAGCGGGAGGCCTACGACCTGTTCGGCATCACCTTCGACAGCCACCCCAACCTTCGCCGGATCATGATGAGCGCCGACTGGAAGGGGCATCCGCTGCGCAAGGACTACGTCTACGAGGATCCGCAGTGGCTCGTCGACGTCGCCACCCAGCGCCAGCGCGAGATCGCGGCGACCGGGGAGGAGTGGGAAGGGCGCGGCCCGCGCGGTTAACCCGCGCCTCGCACTCGGCGCCCGCGCGGAGGCCTGTGCCGCCCCGCGCGCCCACGCGGCGTCC
>JAPVSX010000242.1:0-3891 GCA_047519495.1 Armatimonadota bacterium | reverse complement strand
GGACGTGACCTTTCTTTTCCGTGAGAGCTCTGCCGCCGCCGCCGAGGTGGTCGCCGCGGGGCGCGCCGCCGGGCGTCAGATCACGGCCGAGCAGGTAGATGTCCGCGATTCCCAGGGGTGCGCTGCGGCCGTGGAGCGGGTCGCGGAGCGCGGCGGCCGCCTCGACGTTCTCGTCAACAACGCCGGGCTGGTCCGCGACAACCTCCTGGGGCTGTTCGAGGATGGGGACGTGCGGGCGGTGCTCGACACGAACATCGGGGGGATCTTCAACCTGACTCGCGCGGTGGTGCCCCACATGATCACCCGCCGCGCCGGCAAGATCATCAACGTCAGTTCGGTGGCGGGCGAAAAGGGAGGTCGCGGGCAAACCAATTACGCCGCCAGCAAGGGAGCCATCAACGCCTTCACCCGCGCCCTTGCCGTCGAGTTGGCGCCACGCCGGATTACGGTCAACGCCGTGGCCCCGGGCGTCATCGAAACCGACATGTCGCAGGCCATCCGCGACCGCGCCGGTGAGGAGATTAAATCGCGCATTCTGCTGCGGCGGTTCGGCACGGCGGCGGAGGTTGCTTACGCCGTTTGGTTTCTCGCCTCCCGGTTTGCCGATTACATCACCGGCGAGGTCCTCCACGTCGATGGCGGCTTCAAGATGGAGTGAACGGACATGACGACAGCGGGAATCAGCCGGGAGGAGATCTTGGCGGTCTATCCGAAGGTCGCCCAAATAATGGCGGAGGCGCTGGGGTGCGATGTCGAGAAGGTCACACTCGACGTGCCTCTCATCGACGGCCTGGGGGCGGAATCGATCGATTTCCTGGACATCGTCTTCGGCCTCGAGCGAGGCTTCAAGGTGAAGATTCCCCAAGGGAAGATTGTGCAGGATGCGCGGGGGGACCTCCCGGAGACGGCGTTCGAGGAGAAGGGCACCCTGACCGAGGTCGGCCTGAAGCGCCTACGCGAGTATCTCAGTGAGGTCCCGGCCGACCGCTTCCGCTCGCCGATGCGGGTGACGGAAATCCCGCGGCTCTTCACCCCGGAGACGTTTTGCAAGGTCGTCGTCCGCGGGCTTCGGGCCGGACAATCCGTCGCGGGCTCGAGGGTCGGCGGGAGCGAGAGCGCCGAAGACTGATGCCTGACCGTTTCAGTGCCTTCTCTTTTGTGGATCGGATCACGGCGTTGGATGCGGGAAAGCGGGCCCGGGGATGCTTCGCCATCCCCGCAGGACTTCCGGCCTTCCCGACCTGCCTCGTGGCGGAGGCAGTCGGACAGCTCGCCGCCTGGGTCGCCATGGCCCAGTCCGCGTTCCGAGGGCGACCGGTGGCAGCTCTGTCCAAGGAGATGCGGATCCTCGGCGAGGCGGCGCCGGGGGAGATCCTTGACCTCGGTGTGGAGATCGAGAGTTGCGATCCGGGCGCCGTCGCCTACGAAGGGTGGGCGCGTGTCGCAGACACGCCAGTCCTGGAACTCCGCCGGTGCGTGGGGCCGATGCTGCCTCTGGAGGACTTCGATACCCCGGAGGCGGTGCGGGGAGATTTCGAGACGCTCTGCGGACCGGGCGCACGGCCCAGCCGCTTCCCGGGTATCACGGCGCCGGATCTCTCGCTGATCGACCGCATCCCTGGCCAGCGGCTGCGCGCCGCCATGCACGTCCCCGTATCCGCGCCCTTCTTCGCGGACCACTTCCCGCGGCGCCCCGTCTTTCCGGCCACGCTCCTGCTCGACGCCCAGATCCGGCTGGCGGTGCGGCTCGCGGGGGAGACGCTGCCTCCCGGCCAACGGCTCCGGCCCGCCCGAGTGGCCGATGTGAAGATGCGCTCGTTCATTCTCCCCGGTCATGCGGTGGAGATCGAAACCGGGATGCGGTCGGCAACGGACGGGGCGGCCGAACTGACCCTCGCCGCGATGGTGGATGGGAAACGGGTCGCCACCGGGCGGGTGGAGATCGTCTCGCGGGGGCCAGGATGACGGGGAGACAGCGCCGGGTCGCCATCACCGGGTTGGGCCTCGTGACCCCGGTCGGGAACGACGTCGCCGCCACCTGGCACGCCCTCCTGGCGGGCAAGAGCGGTGTGGCGCCGATCACCCATTTCGACGCCAGCGGCTTTCCGGTGCGCATTGCTGCCGAGGTGAAAGAGTTCGACCCCCGCCACGCGATCGAAGACAAGAAGCTCCTCAAGGTCGCCGACCGCTCCCACGTTCTGGCCCTCGCCGCGGCCGAGGAGGCTCTGCGCGATGCGGGGATCCGGCCGGAGGGCAGCGACGCGACGCGCTGGGCTTGCGTGGTGGGAAGCGGCAAGGTGGGCCTGGGGTTCGGCGAGCTCGGGGAGGTGCACCGCCACTGCGCCCCCGACGGCCACTTCCACCCGAATCGACTGCTGACCGACGGCTTCGCGATGGATCCTCTGGCCTTCTGCCGCAGCCAAACCTGCGCCGGGCTGGCCCTCTTGCTCCACCGGTTCGGGATCCGCGGCTACGCCACCTCAGTCCACACGGCCTGCGCCTCTGGGAGTCAGGCAGTCGGGATGGCCATGAAACTGATCCGGCGCGGCACGGCCGACTACGTCCTCGCCGGGGGCTTCGACTCCATGATCAACCCGATCGGCCTGGCGAGTTTTTGTCTGCTGGGTGCCCTCTCGCCGGACAACGAGACGCCCGAGCGAGCCAGCCGCCCCTTCGACGCCACGCGCAACGGCTTCGTCCTCGGCGAGGGTGCCGGCTTGCTCGTCCTCGAAGCGTGGGACGCGGCCCGCCGGCGCGGGGCGCGAATCTATGCCGAACTGGCCGGTGATGGCAACTCGCTCAGCAGCTATCGCATCACCGATTCCCATCCGTCCGGCGATGGACCGATCCAGGCGATGCGTCAGGCCCTTGCGGCTGCCGGCGTCCTGCCGGAAGAGGTGGACTACCTGAACGCCCACGGCACTTCCACCCTCATGAACGACCGGAGCGAGTGCGCCGCCGTCCGGGCGGTCTTCGGCTCCCACGCCGGACAGATCGGCGTGAGTTCGACCAAGAGTCTCATGGGACACCTTATCGCTGCTGCCGGAGCGGTTGAGGCTGCGGTCTGCGCCCTGGCGATTCATCGCGGCGTCCTGCCGGTGAACGCGAACCTGGCGGCGCCGGACCCGGAGTGCGATCTCGACTTCGTGCGCGGCCAGCCCCGGGTGCGGCGGATCCGGGTCGCCATCTCCAATTCCTTCGGCTTCGGCGGCTCCAACAGCTGCCTCGCCCTGAGGAATCCGGATGAGGTCGAAGAATGAGCGCCCGGGTGGTCGTGGCCGGGAGCGGCGCCATCTGCGCCGCCGGCAAGTCTCCGGGGGAGATCTGGGACGCGGTGTGGACCGGCCGACCCGCGATTCGGCCCATCCGGCAGTGGGACGCCTCGGGCTGGCCGGCGTCCCTGGCAGGCGAGATCGCCGGATTGGATCCGCGCGCCCTGGTGGAGGACCGCAAGGTCCTCAAATTGCTCCAGCGCACGGACCTCCTCGGGCTGTACGTGGCCGGCCGGGCCATCGACGATGCGGGACTCGTCGCATACCGCGGCACCCTGGCACCCGAGGACGCCGCGGCATTCAACGACCGCACCGGCGTCTATGTCGGCTTGGGAGGTGGCGGCTACCAGAACGAGTACGAGTTTTTCCCGCTCCTCACCACAGCGAACGGAGATCTCGGGACCTTCGGCCGTGAACTGGCCGCCACCGTGAACCCCATGTGGCTCTTGCGGTCGATGCCCAACAACGTCCTGTGCCACATCGGCATTCGTTACGGTTTGAAGGGGCCGAATGCCTGTGTGACGAACCACAGCGTGAGCGGGTCCTTGGCGGTCGCCGAGGCTGCCGCGGCGCTGCGCGCCGGAGAGGCCGACCGCGCGCTGGCGGTTGGGCACGATGC
>JAPVSX010000241.1:0-6813 GCA_047519495.1 Armatimonadota bacterium | reverse complement strand
TCATTCCGCGGGGGCGGCGTTCGCCCCTCTGCACGAACGAGCGTCTCCAGGCCGCGCCTGCAGCGCCGGTGGAGGAGACGTTCTCGCGGGACTCGAACGGGCTTCGTAGCGTCGGTTGCGAGCGATGCTCCAGCGACGGAGGAGAGTGGCGAGCCGATGGCGGCCAATCCGGAAGCGACGATTCGAGAGCTCTTCCCGGAGGTGAACGAGATCCGGGACCGCACGCTGCAAGACAAGGTCGTCCAGATTTGGACCCAGGTGTGGAAGACGTCAGAGTGGACCGATCTCAGGGACGTCCCGAAGAACGAGCGCATCCGAGCAGTGTCGCTCGTGCAGCACGTGCGCGGCGTGACCCAGGCGGCCCGGCGGCTCGCGGAGATCGCGATGACGCTGTACCCGGGGGTGGAGATCGACCTGGACGTCCTCACCGCGGGTGCACTGCTGCACGACGCGAGCAAGCCGCTCGAGGGTAGCCCGCGCGGGAAGACGTCCGTGGGCAAGCTGTTCCCGCACGGATGGCTGGCGGCGCACATGGCGCTTGAGGCCGGCCTGCCGAACGAGATCGTCCACATCATCATCACGCACACCCGCAACTCGTCGGCCGTGCCCCCGAAGACGTACGAAGGGCTGCTCGTCCACTACGCGGACTACTGTGACTCCGACGTGTTGAACATCCGCTTTGGGCACGAGCTGCTCCTGACCTTCTAGGCTCGTGCAGCCGGACCGGGCGAGCTCGCGACGTCACGAGGAAGAGGGTGGAAGCGATGAGGACAGGCCGCGTGGTCATGAGACTTTCCCCGCGAGCCGCCGTGCTGGCCCTGCTGGGCGTCGTCTTGGGGCTCACGCCCACGAACGCGGCGGCTCCGCCAGCCCTGACCCCGAGCCAGATCGCCCAGCTCGGCGGGGCGGATCTCATCGACGCGGCGCAGCGCGAAGGCCGGGTTGTGGTGTACACGGCGAACACCCAGGCCGAGGCGGAGTATGTGGCCCAGCGCTTCATGGAGCAGTTCCCGCGGGTCCAGGTCGAGGTGGTGCGCCGCGGCGGAGGCGAGCTCTACGAGCTGGCCGCGGCCGAGCTGACCGCCAACAAGTTCCGGGGTGACGTGATCGAGCAGTCGTCTCCGGCGCTGCTGACGCGGCTGCAGCAGTTGTTCCTGGTCCTGGACCACTACACGTCCCCGTCGGACGCGCTGTACAAGAGCCCCTACGTCGTGCCGGGCTTCATGCACGTCCCCTGGCTGATCCTGCACGGCTTCGCGTACAACTCGGCGCTCGTTCACTCCGCGCCCGCGCCTTCCGGCTGGAAGGATCTGCTGGATCCGGCGTTCGACGGGCGCCGCAGCGTTGTCGCCGCCACGGCCGGCGGCTGCGCCGAGTCCGTGTGGTACGTGCTCGACCGGCTGTTCGGGGAGAACTTCTGGCGGGACGTGGCGGCCCGTAAGCCGGTGATTTCCACCTCGAACGGCCTCATGCTCCAGATGGTCACCCGGGGACAGGTGCTGATCACCACGATGCTCGACGAAGCGGCGCGTCCGCAGATCAAGCGCGGTGCGCCGCTGGTGATGGTCTATCCCAGGGAAGGCGCGGCGCCGTGCCCCACGGTCTCGGGCATCGCTCGCAAGGCGGTCCATCCGAACGCCGCGCGCCTGTGGGTGAACTGGAGCCTGTCGGAACTGGGGCAGGGCGTCTGGGTCCGGGATCTTGGCCTCTTCTCGCTTCGCGAAGGCATGCCCGGGCCCGCGGGGATCAATCCGAAGGACGTGAAGATCATCTGGTTCGACCCCCACTACATGATCCTCCACCGCGACGAGATCGTGAAGCGCTGGGCGCAGATCTTCAATTACACGCCGTGACCACGACGCGCGGTGGGGCGGGTGGCGGACGTCGCGACCGGGGGAGAGGCGCGGCCGGCGGACCTGCGCCGCAGGAGAGGCGTGGCCTGCGCTGAGTGGCCTCGGGGGTGCCGCGCATGATCCCCGCCCCCAGCGTCGCCCCCGCGGCCGCCGGCGACGCGGCAGCATGGGGGCGGCGGCTCAGCCTGCTGCCGTGGCTGGCCGTGCTGGCGTTCCTGATTCTGTACCCGATCGCCCTGCTGGTGTTCGGCTCGTTCAGCTCGGAGTCGCCGCGGACGCTGACGCTCTCGCCCCGCACGTTCACCCTCGACAACTATCGCCACATCCTCGGAAACGGCGGCTTTCACGCGGCGCTGGCGACCACCGTCGTGGCGTCGGTCTGGGGCGCGCTGCTGGCGGTGGCGATCGGCCTGCTCTTCGCCTGGCTCGTGGCGCGCTCGGACTTTCCGGGCAAGGGACTGCTCGAGACAGTCGTCCTGGTGCCGTTCTTCGTGTCGCCGCTGATGGGGGCGATCGCCTGGTCGGTGTTGGGATCGCGCTACGGCGGGTTGCTCAACCTGGCCCTGCAGAGGGTCGGGGTGCAGGCGGCCATCGACGTGAACACGATGCTCGGCGTGATCTTCGTGTCCGGGATCTACTACGCCCCGTATGCGTACCTGCTGTTGGTCTCCGCGCTCAGCAACATCGACGTCAGCCTTGAGGAAGCGGCCAACGTGACCGGCGCGGGCGGATGGACGACCTTCTGGCGGATCGTCCTGCCGCTCGCGCGGCCGGCGATCTTGTCCGGCCTGCTGCTCGTCTTTGTCACGCTGTTGTCGCAGTACGCCATCCCGTTCGTGATCGGCGAGCCCGGGCACCTCACGTTTCTGACGTCGTACCTGTGGCGGGTGCTGCTGCAGTCGCCGGCGGACTATCAGGCCGCCGCGGTGCTCTCCACGCTGTTGATCGCGATCGCGCTCGCAGGCCTCGCAGTTCAGGGGCGCCTGCTGCGGGGGCGCACCTTCAGCGTGATCGGCGGCCGCGGCCACCGCCTCGGCACGACCCGCCTGGGCGGTTGGGGATATGCGGCCGGGGCGCTTGTCGTCGGGTACGTGCTGCTGGCGATCGTCTTGCCGTACTTCGCGGTGGCCGAGGCCACGTTCCGCAACTTCCTGTTTTTCCGGTCGATCGGCGACCTGTTCTCGGTGCGCACGCTGACCACCGACAACGCGATGGGCTTGTTCGCGCGCCCGATCATGCGGCATTCGATCGAAAACAGCCTCGCCGTGGGACTGCTCGTCGCGGTCGGGGGCACCGCCTTATCGGTGGCGATCGCCTACCTCATGCAGCGATCGGCCATCGCGGGGCGCCAGGTCCTCGGGTGGATCACGATGCTTCCGATCGCCGTGCCCAGTCTGGTGATCGGGGTCGCCTACCTGTGGGCCTGGATCAGCGCGCCGATCGCCCTGTACGGGACCCTGTGGATCCTGGTCCTCGCCTACATCAGCCAGCTGCTGCCCAACGGCGTGCAAGGGATCTCGGCGAACCTGGTGCAGATCGACCGAAGCCTGGAAGAGGCCGCCGCCGCGTGCGGCAGCTCCACCTGGCAGGCGGTGTCGGCCATCGTCCTCCCGCTGTTGCGGCCCGGGATCGCCTCGGTGCTGTTCCTGCTGTTCATCGTCACGATCCGGGAGATCGGTCCGAGTTTGTTCCTGTACAACTCGGGCACGGTGGTCATGGCGGTGCAGGTCCTCTCGAGCTGGGAAGTGGGGGACCTGGGCGGTGCGGCGGCGCTGTCGCTCCTGCAGAGCGTGCTCCTCACCGCGGTCGTCCTGTTCGGCCGGCACATCCTTAGGATCCGGCTCCGCATGGCGTAAGGGCGGGACGTCCCGGGGTGCAACGCGCGGAGATCCCAGACAGGCAGGTGCACGTCGCGGTCGAGGCGCTCGAGAAGGCCTTCGGCTCCCACCGCGCCGTGAAGGGCGTCTCGTTTCGCATCACGACGGGGGAATGCCTGGTGCTGCTGGGCCCCAGCGGGTGCGGGAAGACGACGACGCTGCGCTGCGTCGCGGGGTTTGAGACGCCGGACCGCGGGCGGATCGTGATCGGCGGGCGAACCGTGTTCGACCGGGCGAGCGGGCGGTCGGTGCCGTCCGCGCGGCGCGGCATCGGCATGGTCTTCCAGTCGTACGCGGTTTGGCCGCACATGACCGTGTTCGACAACGTCGCGTTCCCGCTGCGCATCCGGAGGCGCCGACGGGCGGAGGTCGCCGAGCGGGTCGGCGAGATCCTGGCGCTCGTCGGCCTCGCGGGTCACGAACGCCAGAGCGCGAGCGCGCTCTCCGGAGGGCAGATGCAGCGGGTCGCTCTCGCGCGCAGCCTCGTCTACCGCCCGAGCCTGCTCCTCCTGGACGAGCCGCTCAGCAACCTCGACGCCGTGCTGCGCGAGCGCCTCCGGTTTGAGATCAAGACCGTTCTCCGGAAGACGAACACGACCGCCATCTACGTCACCCACGACCAGACCGAGGCGGCGGTGCTGGGCGACCGCGTCGCCGTCATGCACGCGGGTGTCATCGAGCAGCACGGAACCCCGACCGAGATCTTCAGCCGTCCCGCCAACCGGTTCGTGGCGGACTTCATCGGCTCCACGAACCGGGTCTCCGGCGTGCTGGCGAACGCCCAGGCGGGTCCGCACTGCACCGTTCGGACCGGGCGAGGAGACACCGTGGCCGCGTTGCCTCCGATCGCGCCGATGCCGGTCGGCGCGCCGTGCGTGGCGGTATTCCGGCCGGAGACGCTCGGGCTCAGCGCGGAGCGGCCGTCCGCCGCCCTCAACGTCTGGGAAGGCCAGGTCATGGAGACGCGGTTTCTCGGGACGTACACGGTCTACACGATCCGGTGTCCTCTCGGAGATCTCTTCGCGCGCCCAAGCGAGTCGAGGGTGTCCTTCAGCGAAGGCAGCCGCGTGTGGCTGCACGTGCCGCCGGACAGCGCCGTCGTGCTTGGGGGCAGCCCGGCCGAAGGCCCCGCCGAGGACGGCCGCCGGTGAACCGTACGCCATGCCAGGTCGACTGGCAAAAGGGGGCACTGACGTGACGAGCCAGGCAAGCCGGTTTCGAGCGCTGCTGCGCCAGAACGGCATCATCGTCGCGCCGGTCTGCTACGACCCGTTCACGGCCCGGCTGGCGGAACAGGAGGGGTTTGAGTGTGTCGCCGTCGGCGGCTACGCCATGGGCGCGCACACGTGCCTGAGCGAGCCGCTGCTGAGCCTGGATGACCTCACATCGATCGCGCGGCGGATGCAAGGCACGGTCGACGTCCCGGTCTTCATGGACGCCGGCGCCGGGTACGGCGAGGCGATCAACGTCTGGCATACCGTGCGACAACTCGAGGCGACCGGGATCGCCGGCCTGCACATCGAGGATCAAGTGTATCCCAA
Organism: Armatimonadota bacterium; assembly: GCA_047519495.1. Classification (GTDB taxonomy): domain Bacteria; phylum Sysuimicrobiota; class Sysuimicrobiia; order Sysuimicrobiales; family Segetimicrobiaceae; genus JAPVSX01. Next base: position 1,542 of record JAPVSX010000241.1, on the reverse strand, counting down.
GCGCGCCCACTACCACCGCGACTACAAGGAGCACGTGATCGACGTGTCGCACATGAACGAGCGGATCCAGGCGGCGCTCGAGGCGCGCCGGAACCCGGAGTTCGTGATCTGCGCCAGGACGGACGCGATGAAGACCGACGGGTTCGCGGAGGGCATCCGCCGGGCGAACGCCTATGCCGAGGCCGGGGCCGACATGATCATGTGCTTCCCCAACACGCTGGAGGAGGTCCTGCGGGCCCCACGGGAGATCCCGGTGCCGGTCCAGTACGTGAACAGCCACGGCAACCGGGTGGGGCGGCCGGTGCTGCCGGTCGCGGAGCTGGAGGCGGCGGGCTATAAGATGGTCGATTACGCCACGGCGTCGATCCTCGCCGTGTACGAGGCCGTCCGCGCGATGTTCCAGCGCCTGCGGCACGCGGGAGATGCAGGTCTGCCACAGGATCAAATGATCGCGGCCCGCAAGGCGGTTGAAGACCTGATCGGCCTTCCGAAGCTGTACGCCATCGAGGAGCGGACGACGGAGCGCCAGCGGTAGGGGAAGGTTCCCGCGCGAGCCAGGCCCCCGGTCACGAGAGGAGACGGCGATGGAACGCGGCTTTGCATTGTTCGCCGGCATTGCGCCCGAGGTCATCCGCGCTTCAGCACGGGAGGCCGAAGGGCTCGGGTACAATTCCTTTTGGGTAAACTATCCCGGCTCGACCGACGCGCTGGCAGCGCTCGCGCTGGCAGCCCGGGAGACACGGCGGATCGAGATCGGAATCGGCGTGATTCCTCTGCACACGCGCGGACCAGACAGCATCGACCAGGGTGTTCGCGCCAATGCGCTGCCCCTTGGCCGTCTCCTCCTGGGCGTGGGCAGCGCGAACCCAGGGGCGCTTGGACGTGTGCGCGAAGGAATCGCCAGGCTGCGGTCCCGGCTTCCGGTGCGCCTCGTCGCGGCGGCGCTCGGTCCCCAAATGTGCCGCCTGGCCGGGGAGGTTGCCGACGGAGTGCTTTTCAACTGGCTGACTCCCGAGCACGCGCGTCGATCCGCCGAATGGGTGCGTGCCGGCGCGGCCGCGGCAGGTCGGCAACCGCCAAAGCTCTTTGCGTATGTTCGCGTTGCCCTGGGGTCTGCCGCCCGCGACAGACTTCTGATGGAGGGGGCCCGTTATGCAGCGATTCCGGCGTACGCGGCGCACTTCGCGCGCATCGGGGTCGAGCCGGCGGAGACGGCAATCGCGGCGCAGAGTCCGGACGCAATCCTGCCGGCGCTGCTGACGTGGCAGGACGCGGTCGACCAGATCGTTCTCCGCGCCATCACCGGCAGGGACACGGTCGAAGAGAACGTCGCGCTTCTCCGGGCCGCGAAGCCGTAGACGCCACGATCACCCTTCGGCAGCTTGCTGGGCGCCTCGGGGGTCTGCACTGCTATGGCCAGCGTCTTTCCGGAGGTGTGCCTTCACTTGTCTGCCCGTTGTACAAGACCTCCGGGTCCGGAACGGAGCGGCGGCTACTGGTGGGCTGACGCTGTCTTGAGTGACGGCGCGTTCAGCAGTGAGG
>JAPVSX010000240.1:0-11775 GCA_047519495.1 Armatimonadota bacterium | reverse complement strand
AGGCACGGTTTGGCTCACGCCGTAGGCAGACGCAGCCTCTCGCTTGTGAGGCCGGATGCACGTGTGTTATAATGCTCTGTCACCGTGGGTCGTGCGCGGCTGATGCGCCACACGCTTGCGGCGGACGGCGCAGAGGCAGGGAACCGGGATCCGCGGCAAATTGCCTGCCTTCGCCGGGGGCGAAGCAATTTGCCTGCCCCCCGCGCGGGGGGCCGGGGTGGTATCGCAAGGGGGAAAGGGTATGGAGAAGCTGATCGCGCGTGAGCGCCAGCAGATGAAGCAGAACCTGCCGTCCTTTGGCGCCGGCGACACCATCCGGGTGCACATGAAGGTCGCCGAGGGCGGGCGCGACCGCCTGCAGGCGTTCGAGGGGGTCGTGATCGGCCGGCGCGGCGGCGGGATCCGTGAGGCGTTCACCGTGCGCCGCGTTTCCCACGGTGTCGGGGTGGAGCGGACCTTCCCGCTGCACTCGCCGCGGGTCGAGAAGATCGACATCCTCCGTAAGGGGCACGTCCGCAGGGCGAAGCTCTACTACCTGCGCGAGAAGATCGGCAAGGAGACCCGCATCAAGGAGAAACGGTAGGCCGGTGTCTGTGGGCTCGCTCAGCATTCCCACCGTTATCCTCGGGGTCTCCGCGCTGCTGGTGGCCTCACGGATCATCGTCAAACGGACATACCAGATTCCGCCGGTCGTCCGGAGCTCCATCGTCGAGACCCTCGACGCCTGCATCTTCGCCGCCGTCCTCAGCCTCATCATCATCACGTTCATCGTGCAGGCGTTCTACATTCCGTCGGGCTCAATGGAGCCGACGCTGATGGTCAACGACCGGATCCTGGTCGCCAAGTTCCTCTATCGGATCGAGCCGATCGAGCGCGGCGACGTGATCGTGTTCCGGTTCCCGCTGAACCCCCAGCGCGACTTCGTGAAGCGCGTCATCGGCCTGCCGGAAAACCGCGTCCAGCTCAAGGAAGGCGTCGTCTACGTCAACGGGCAGCGGCTCTCGGAGAGGGGCTACACGATCCAGCCCGACTTCAGCAACTACGGGCCGATCGTCGTGCCGGAGGGCCAGTACTTCGTCATGGGTGACAACCGGAACAACAGCGAGGACAGCCGGTTCTTCGGGTACGTCCCCCGTGCCAACATCATCGGCAAGGCACTGTTCATCTACTGGCCCCCGCAGCGCGGCGGCTTCGTGCACTGACCGATCGGCCGTCGCGGCTCCCCTCCTGCGGCGGGACGGCGGGCGCGGTATCCCGCGATGGATCTCCGTGAGCTGACCGCCGTCGAGATCGCCGCGTACCTGGATGGCGGGCGCCGCGTCACAGCGGCGCTGGTCCGGGCGCTGGCGCGGGATCCCCGGGCGTCGGTGCGGCGGCTGGCCGCCCGGCATCGGGCGCTCCGGAAGGCGGCCCGCGCCGAGGCGCGCCGGCTGCGCGCGCTCTACCGCGAGGAGCGGAGACAGGCGCGCGAGGGGCGGGTCGTCGCCGGTGTCGACGAGGTCGGCCTGGGGCCGCTGGCCGGGCCGGTTGTCGCGGCCGCGGTGATCCTGCCGGCGGGGCGGCCGATTCGGGGGCTCGACGACAGCAAGCGCCTCCGCCCTGAGGAACGGGAGCGGCTCGATCTGGAGATCCGCGCGCGGGCGCTCGCCTTCGCCGTCGGGGAAGCGTCCGTCGACGAGATCGACCGCTTCAACATTCGCGTGGCGACCCGTCTGGCGATGCGCCGGGCGGTGCACGGCCTGGCGCCGGCCCCCCACTTTCTGTTGATCGACGGCCGGGAGCGGCTCCCGGAGCCGTGGCCGCAGGCCGCCGTGGTGGGCGGGGACGCAGCCTGCGCCTGCATCGCGGCCGCCTCGATCGTCGCCAAGGTCGTCCGCGACCGCGTGATGGTCGCCCTCCACGAACTGTTCCCGCAGTACGGGTTCGCCCGGCACAAGGGGTACGCGACCGCCGAGCATCTGGCCGCGCTCGCCGAGTTCGGTCCCTGTCCGGCGCACCGCCGCGCGTTCCTTGCGGAGGTCCAGCTCCCGCTCTTCCCGCCCCCCTGATGCCCTCGAGCGTGCCCCCGCGCCGACCCCCGGGCGACGCCGCTCCGCCGGGCCCCCGCGCGATCGGTCGCGCGGGGGAAGACGCCGCGGTCGCGGCGCTGCGCGCGCACGGCTACCGGATCATCGCGCGAAACGTGCGGCTCCGCCGAGGGGAGCTCGATATCGTCGCGGAAGAGCAGGGGACGCTCGTGTTCGTGGAGGTGAAAGCCCGCCGGTCTGCCGCCTACGGGACGCCGGCCGAGGCCGTGACTCCGCGAAAGCAGCAGGCGTTGCTCCGGCTGGCTGCCGCGTATCTGGTCCGGCGCTCGCTCCTGAGCCGGCCCTGCCGGTTCGATGTAGCCGAGGTGTGGCTCGGCCCAGGCGGCCGCATCGTCCGCGTCGAGATCCTCAAAGATGCGTTTGGGGCGTGAGTCGCACATGCCCACGGCGTGGGCCAAGACGTCCGCGCCGTGAACGCGCGCAACAGGAATGGGCGTCTGAGATTCTGACGTTCGCGAAGGCGCGGGTCCAGGGCGTCGCACAGGCTGTCCCCGACGGCGTTGAGCGCGCAAGAGTCGAGGCCGCGCATCGCCCCGCGGCCGATGGCCGTAAGAAGGCGAGCCTGAGAGGGAGGCGGAAGGAGGAGTTTCCCGGGGGGCCGAGAAAACACGGGATCAGGCGGTGAATTGCTGCATCGACGGACGTCTGCATCGGGCCTTTCGTCACACCAGTCGACGTACCACGGAGGGAGTCATGAGCCGCGACCAGATCATCATGACGCTCCAATCCTACGGAGCGTTTTCCCTGATCCAGGCTATCGAAGATGTTGAGGCCGGGCGTGCGCGCCGCATCCGGGTGGACCCCATTCCGGCGGACCCCGCGTTTTGCCGCGAGGTCATCGAGTTTCTCCGGAGCATGGGGGCCGACGTCGAGATCACGCTCCCAGCTGTCAGATCGCATCTCCGTCGGGCAGTGTAACCGGGGCTCCCCGGTTCCCTCCCCGATGCGAGACGAATTGATCAGGCGGGAGACACCGAGAGGTACCGTCCGCGCCGTCGTGGCCTACGCCCGCGTCCGCGGGGGTGGGTGGCTGTGGATCGCCCGGCGGTCTCCCTCGGGGCCGATCATCGGCCAGGGGCGCGGCGCGACCTACGAGATCGTCCGGGCGGCCGTGGAAGAATGGCTGGAGCAAGAGACCGAGCAGCTCACGCAGTAATCGGCCCCTCGCGCGACGTCGTCGACCGGAGAAAGGGGCGCGTGGGTCCGCCCTGAGCGTACGTTCGAGTCCATACCTCGATGGAAAGCGACGGGCGGGCCCACGTCCGACTGCACCGGGCGGAGTTCGCCTGACCGACGAGATGCCCTAGAGCCGCAGGCGGGGATCGAGGAAGTCCCGCAGACCGTCCCCCAGCAGGTTGCTCGCGAAGACGACGAGGCTGATCACCAGCCCGGGAAAGATCACAACCCACGGGGCCCGCTGCGCGAACTCAGCGGCGGAGACGGAGAGCATCCGGCCCCAGGACGGGTAGGGCTCGGGGATGCCGAGTCCGAGGAAGCTGAGCGACGCCTCTACGAGGATCGCGTTGCCCAACTGGGCGGTCGTCATGATAATCAGCGGGGCGAGCGTGTTCGGCAGGATGTGGCGGAGGGCCACCCGGACGCGGTTCGCGCCCAGTGCGCGGGCGGCCTCGACGTAGGACGTCTCCTTGATCGACAGCACCGACGCGCGCACCACGCGGGCGACCCGCGGCACGAACGGCACCGAGATCGCGACGATCACCGTCCCGAGAGACGGGCCGAGCGCCGCCGTCATCACGAGCGCCAGCACGAGCAGCGGGAACCCCTGCATGATGTCCAGGGTTGGCTGGATCACCGCGTCGGCCCGGCCGCCTACGTACCCGCTCACGAGCCCCACCGCGCCGCCGGCCAGTCCCCCGAGCAGGCTGCACGCGATGCCGACCGCGAGCGACACCCGGGCGCCGTGGACGATGCGGCTGTAGACGTCCCGCCCCAGGTGATCCGTGCCGAGCCAGTACCGCGGGCCGGGCGGGACGAACGTGTGCGCGGCGTCGGTCCGGGTCGGGTCGTGGGTGGAGACCACGTTGGCCAGCAGGGCGGCGAGGACGACCAGCAGCATGATCACCCCGCCGGCCGCCCCGACAGGATACCGCCGGACGAACCGGAGAACGCCCGCCCTCATGCGTAGCGCACGCGGGGATCCAGCCGTGCGTAGAGGAGATCGACGGCCAGGTTGGAGAGTACCACGACGATCGCGATGAACATGACGAGGTTCTGAACGACCGGGTAGTCCCGCCAGAGGATCGCCTCGACGAGATACCGGGCGACCCCCGGCAGGTTGAACACCGTCTCGGTGACGACGAGCCCGCCGATCAGGAACGCGAACTCCGTCCCGATCACCGTGACGATCGGAAGGAGGGCGTTCTGGAGGGCGTGCCGATAGACCACGGAGCGGCCGGTGAGGCCCTTGGCCCACCCGGTCCGCACGTAGTCCTCCCGCAGCACCTCCAGCATCGAGGAGCGCGTCATGCGGTTGATGAGCGCCGCGCTCCGGTAGCCGACCGCCAGCGCCGGGAAGGCAAACTGGAGCAGGTGCGCGCGCAGGTCCACCCGCGCCGGGATGTAGAGCATCGACGGGATCCACCCGAACTCGCGCACGAGCACGAGGATGATCAGCATTCCCAACCAGAACGCGGGCATCGAAAGGCCGGCCAGGCTGAACATCCGGAGCCCGTAGTCGACCGGCGTGTTTCGGCGGGTCGCGCTTATGACGCCCGTCGGCAGGCCCAGGCAGATCGCCACGGCGAGCGCCATGATGGCCAGCTCGACCGTCACCGGGATCCGGAGGCGGATGACCTGCCACGCGGGCAGGCCGTACCGGTACGAAATGCCGAGGTCGCCGCGGAGCAGCTGGCCCACCCACAGGGCGTACTGCACCGGGATCGGCCGGTCGAGCGACAGGTCGTGTATGATGTGCTGCTTCTCGGCCGGGTCCACGTATCCGGCCGACTGGAAGAGCAGGTCAACGATGCTCCCGGGCGCCAGCCGCAGCAGCACGAAGATGACCACGGACATGCCGACGAGCGTGACTGCGGCGAGGGTCAGCCGCCGCGCCAGGAACGCCCACATGGCCGGGGTTTGCTACTGCAGCGTCTCATCAGCCTGACGAGGGACCACCCTCGTCCCCTTTCTCACCTTCGTCAGGCTTCCGCAACAGGTCGCTACCGGTCGATCCAGACCTCCTGGAGCCGGGCGTAGCTGTACACACTGGTGTGCGGCACCAGGCTGTGGACGTACGGCCACATCGTAAAGTAGTCGAGGCTCCAGCCGAGGATCGGGCGGGCGCCGTCGATCTCGAGGCGCCTCTGGATGTCCGCCACCAGACCCCGCCGCCTTGTGGGGTCGAGCGCCTGCGACTGCGCGTCGATCAGCCGGTCGACCTCGGGATTGCAGTACTGGGAGTAGTTGCGCGAGGAGCCGCAGACGTAGTTCTCGTAGAAGTTGGCGTCCGGGTCGTCCGCCCCGATCCCCGTGAGATTCGCGCCGAGCTCGTACTCGCCCCGCGTGAGCTTCGCGTACCACTGGGCGCTCTCCACCTGCTCGAGGGTACCTTCGATCCCGACCTGCTTCAGCTGATCGATCATGTACGTGGCCATATCCACGTACAGCGCGATCGCGCGCGTGCTGACAACCATCCGAAGCGGATGCCCGGAGCCGAACCCCGCTTCGGCCAGGAGCTGACGCGCCTCCACTTTCTGCTTGGCCGGATCCCCGCTGCCGGGCAGGCCGGCGAGTTCCTCTGGCAGCAGCCCCCAGGGGCCCCAGGGGCGCGGCTGCATCGAGGCGCCCACGACGGCGCCGCCCTGGCGGACCGCCTGGATGTAGCCGCGGCGGTCGATCGCCAGGCTTACGGCCCGGCGGACGCGCGGGTCGGTGAACGGCGGCCGCTTGAAGTTGACGAGGATATTATCGTTGATGTTCTGGCTCGTCACGATCACGATCAGGCTGGGGACCGCCTTCTTCAGCTGGCCGGCCGCGGTCTTCGTGCCTTCCTGCGGCATCGTCACGTCGAGCTGGCCGGCCTGGAGCGCGGCGAACCGGGTCCCGCGCTCCTTGATGATGATGAACCGGATCCCGTCGAGGTAGGGCCGCCCCTTGACGAAGTAGTCAGGGTTGCGGACCATCTCGACCAGTTCCCCGGGCCGGTACTCCTTGAGCTTGAACGGGCCGGTCCCGACGCACCGCGTGCGGAGCTCGGCGGCGGGCACGTGGGCCGGATAGATCGGCGAATAGCCTGAGGCGAGGAGCATCAGGAGCGACGGCTGGGGGCGCTTGAGGCGAAACACAACGGTGAACGGATCCGGCGTCTCGATCGCCTGGACCTGAGCGTACCACTGCTTGCGCGGGTTGAGCCGGAGGCGCGCCGTCGTGCCCGGAGCCTCGCGCACGAGATCGAACGTGTACTTGACATCGCGGCTGGTGAACGGCCGGCCGTCGTGCCAGCGCACGCCCCGGCGGAGCGTGAACACGAGCGTCTTGCCGTCGTCCTGCCACGCCCACTTCTCCGCGAGCTCCCCGACGATCGTCGCCTGACTCTCATTGGCCTTCATCGGATCGAACAGCACGAGGTTGTTGTAGCACGGCATCATCGGCCAGTTGGTCGAGATCGTCGCTTCCTCGTGGATGCTGAGGCTGGGGGGGTCCTCGCGGTGCATGGCGTTGAGGACTCCGCCCGTCTTGGGCGTTACGCTGGCACCCCACGCGGACGTGATCGCCAGCGCGCAGACGAGCAAGATGCAGAGCGTCCATCTGGATGATCTGCGTCCGACCATGCTCTCTCCCCCTCAGGACCCCCGCTGCAGGGATGTCGTCCTGCTGTGAGGGGAAGGCCTTCCACGCGCCGGACGGCAACCCCTCCCACGTCGGGCGGCCTGGCGACCGCGCCGCACGCTCTCCATTGGCGCGGTGACCTCCGGGACGCCCGGGACTCGTCGTGGAGAAGGATTGAGGCGAGGTCAGGTCAGCGGGATCCGCTCGATGACCAGGACCGAGTAGTCGAGGTTTTCTGCCTTGATCCCCACCTGCCGCAGCATTGCCATGACCTGCGCCCGGTGGTGCACCTCATGGAACAGCAACTGGCCGGCGATCCCCCCGGCGGTTGTGCGGGTCCGCATCGGGGGCGTCAAGGCGCGCGAGACGTACTCCATGCGGCGCCCGGGATCGCCCAGGTTCGCGAGGGCCGCTCGCGTAACCGGCCGCTGGGCATCCCACGCCGCGGCGAATGCCTCGAACCCGGGCAACTGCTCAACGGTGAAGGGGTTGTCACCGGGGCCATAATCTCTCCCCGTGATGCGTTGGGTATACCCCCACTCTGCGGCCGCCACGTGGACGAGCGTGGCTCGGATCGAGCCCAAGCCGATGGGAAAGGCCTGGGTGTACACGGATGCCGGCTGCGCCCGGACCCACTCCAGGAGCTTCCCACGTGCCTTCACGAGGTAGTCGAAGAAATGCGCGAAGTCGACCGGCGATGCGCTCATACCCGGGGATTCGTCGCCTTCTGAGGCCTCCCTGCACGTTTTGGCTCACGCGCGCTTTGGCTCACGCCGTAGGCACAGGCACAGGTACAGGCACAGGCACAGGCCCTGGCCCTGGCCCAGACACGTACTGGCTCACGCTGCAAGCAGGGTCGGGTCCGGCGGATCCAGAATCATCCGGGCATTCCCCGCGGAGGTGCACGAATGGGATACTTGAGCCGCCGGGTCTACCAGGAGCGCCTCGCACGCATCCGCGGCGAGCTCGAGGAAGCGGACCTGGCGGCTCTCGTGGTGCTGACCCCCGAGAACTTCCTGTACGTCTCAGGCTATTTCCTCGACGTCCAGCCTTGGGAACGGCCCGTCGCGGCGGTCGTCCCCCGGGACGGCGAGCCGTTTCTCATCATGCACGAACTCTCCACGAACCACGTCCGGTACGCCAAGGAGCACGCGCCGATGTGGATCCAGGAGGTCCACTTCTACGCGGAGCACTACCGGATGCAGCACCGGACGTACCTGACGCCGCAGTGGCCGCAGATGGTCGCCGACCTGCTGCGCCGGAAGGGGATCCGGCGGGGCCGGGTGGGGGTGGACAGCCCCGGCGGCCCGATCGGCGGCGTGCCGGACCTGCTGCCGGGGATCGAGCTCACAAACGCGGGCCGGATCCTGCGCGAGATGCGGATGGTCAAGGACGAGGAGGAGCTCGCCCTCATCCGCCAGGGCGCCGAGCTCTCCGACTGGGGACAGGCCCGGTATCGCGAGCACCTGGCACCCGGGCGCCCGCTCGCCGAGATCGACGCCCTGGTCGCCCACGAGATGGCGTCGGAGGCGGTGCGGCGGTTTCCGGACTACAAGGTTGAGATCCGGGTCTCGGGCCTGACGGGCCCCAATTCGGCGTGTCCCCACGGAATCAGCGGCAACTTTGGTCAGGTGGTTGAGCAGGGCCACGGCATCGTGAACATCGTCATCCCCCGCCTCAACGGCTACGTGTGCGAGAACGAGCGCACCTTCTTCGCCGGCGCGCCCACGAAGGAGCAGGCGGCTGCGTTTGAGGCGGCGGTCGAGGCCCAGGCGGCGGCCGCGGCCGCGTTCGTGGCGGGCGCGACGATGTCCGACGTGGATGCGGCGGCGCAGCGGGTATTTGAGCGGCGAGGGTTCGGCGATCGGATCATCCACCGCACCGGGCACGGGATCGGCCTGGCCGGCCACGAGTATCCCGACGACATCGCCTTCAACCACCGGCCGCTGCTCGAGCACGAGGTGTTCAGCTGCGAGCCCGGGATCTACCTCTACGGGATCGGCGGCTTCCGGCACGACGACACCGTGATCGTGAAGAAGGGCGGGCCCGAGATCACCACCAAGTTTCCCCGGGACCTCGAGTCACAGACGGTCCCCGTGAAGGGAGGACGCTGATGCTGAACCGGCTCGCGGCGGTCCTGCTGGTCGTCGGCCTGGCCGCGTTCCTGCTCCCCGGCGGCGCCGGGGCGCAGGCCAAGCCGGCCCAGGTCACGATCGGCATCGGGGCCGAGCCGCTCACGCTGATGGGCGCAACGGTTGTGGACTGGACGACCAACGCCCAGATCGAGAACGTGTACGACCTGCTGTTCAACCGGGATCCCAAGACCGAGAAGATCATCCCCTGGCTGGCCACCGGGTACAAGGTCCTCGACGACAAGACGTGGGAGTTCACCCTCCGCCAGGACGTCCGCTTCCAGGACGGGGAGCGCTTCACGGCCGATGCCGTGAAGTTCATGTTCGAGTACATCCTGGATCCGAAGAACAAGACGCACTACTTGCCCCGGTTCAAGCCGGTCCAGAGCGTCGAGATCGTGAACGACCACACTGTCCGGGTCCACACGTCGGAGCCGTTCCCGGTCCTGCTGAGTTACCTCGCGCAGCAGGGCGCGTACATCATGGCCCCCGAGTACGTTCGGAAGGTCGGCATCGAGTACGCATCGTCCCACCCGGTGGGAACCGGGCCGTACAAGTTCAAGGAGTGGGTGCGAGGCGAGCGCCTCCTCCTCGTGCGCAACCCCAACTACTGGGCGGGGGCGCCCAAGATCGAGACGGTGGTGTTCCGGGTGATCCCGGAGTTCAGCGCGCGACTCGCCGCGCTCCTCTCGGGCGAGATCGACATCATGAAGGACGTCCCGCCGCAGGCGGTGGACACTGTCAACCGCAGCGGCCGGGCGACGGTCCGGTCGACGATCTCCTCCCGGATCAACTACCTGGCGCTCGAAACGCTCCACCCGGGGCCGATGCAGAACGTCAAGGTGCGCCAGGCGATGAACTACGCGGTCAACGTGGACGAGCTGATCAAGACCGTGCTGGCCGGGGAGTCCACGAAGATCTGCGACTACGTGAGCCGGTTCGACTCGGCGTACGACCCCGCCGTGACGTGCTACGGCTATGACCCGCGCAAGGCCGCCCAGCTTCTCCAGGAGGCGGGGTACGACCCGGGCAAGCTCACGCTGACGCTCGACACCCCGAGCGGCCGCTACCCGCTCGATAAGGAAGTCTCCGAGGCGATCGCGGCGCAGCTCAGCAAGCTGGGGATCACCGTCCACGTCCAGGTCAACGAGTGGCGGAGCCACCTCGACAAGATCATCAACCGCAAGGTCGGCGACATGTTCTTCCTCGGGTGGGGCCCGGACCTGGAGCCGGTCGGCACGATCGGCCAGCTGTTCGCCGGCAGCCTGACGTACAGCAGCTTCGGCGATCCCCGGATCGAGGACATGATCAACAAGGCCCAGCAGATCGTGGACCCGGCCCAGAGCAGCGCGGCCTTCCGAAAGATCCAGGAGGCGCTGCGGCCGATGGCCCCCTGGGTCCCGCTCTGGCAGCAGCACGACCTGTACGGCGTGGCGAACTGGATCAGCTGGCAGCCGCGCCCGGACGAGAAAGTCTGGATGTGGGAGGCGAGCGCGAAGTAACCGCGGGCGGCGGGGCGCACCGCCCCGCGCGGATCTCGGTCGCCGGCGCCGATGCTCCGATATCTGGTCGCCCGCGCGGGCCAGGCGGTGGTCGCGGTCTCTCTCGCGCTCACCGCCGTATTCTTCCTCGTGCGCATCACCGGCGATCCGGTGATCCTGTTCCTGCCGCTGGACGTTCAGCCCAAGGACATCGCGCAGTTTCGCCATCTGCTCGGGTTTGACCGTCCCCTCTGGCTGCAGTATCTCGGGTTCCTCGGGCGCGTCGTGCAGGGCGACTTCGGCGCTTCCCTGCGCTACCGGGCGCCAGCGCTCCCGTTGGTGCTGGACCGCCTCCCGGCGACGTTCGAGCTGGCAGCCGCATCCCTCGCGCTGGTAGCGGTTGTGGCCGTGCCGATTGGGATCGTCTCCGCGGCCCGCCGGGGGACGGTGGTCGACAGCGCGGGGATCACCCTCACGTCGCTTGGCCAGGCGATCCCGGGCTTCTGGCTGGGCCTGATGCTGATCTGGGTGTTCGGCGTGTGGCTGCGCTGGCTGCCGGTCAGCGGGTACGGGGGCTGGACGCACTTCGTCCTGCCGACGCTGACGCTGACGGCGTTCTACGCGGCCCAGATCGCCCGCGTCACCCGGTCCTCCGTGCTGGAGGCGCTGGGGCAGGACTACGTGCGGACCGCCCGCGCGAAGGGGATGCGCGAGCCGAAAGTGCTGGCGCACCACGTCCTCAAGAACGCGGCGATCCCGATCGTGACTGTGTTCGGCCTGAACGCGGGCCAGCTGCTCGGCGGCGCCGTCGTCACCGAGACGATCTTCGCGTGGCCCGGCATGGGCCGATACATCCTCGACGCCCTGCAGGGGCGAGATTTCCCCGTCGTGATGGTCGGGGTGTTCCTGACGTCCGTCATCTACATCACGATCAACTTTCTCGTGGACCTGTCCTACCTCTGGCTCAACCCGCAGGTGCGCTATGGCTGATCCATCCCCACCCCTCTGCGAGGGTGGGCAAATCACCGCGCCGGCGCCCGCGGGCGGGCGGAGTGGGGCGGTGCTGCGGAACCTGCGGCGCAGCCGGACCGGGCTGCTGGGTCTCGTGGTCGTGCTGGTCGTGCTGCTCTCCGCCGCGCTGGCGCCGGCGATCGCCCCCTACGATCCCACGGAGGCGCGCTTCGCCGACATCCTCAGGCCGCCGAGCGCTGCACATCCCTTCGGGACGGACCAACTCGGCCGCGACGTGCTGTCGCGCGTGATCTTCGGCGCCCGCATCGCCCTGGT
>JAPVSX010000239.1:0-5033 GCA_047519495.1 Armatimonadota bacterium | reverse complement strand
TGCACCAGCGCCTGGGGCACAGCAGCCCCTCAACCACGCTCCGGTATTACACGCACGTTCTCGCGGAGACAGATCGAGCGGCTGTAGAACGACTTGCGCAGCGCGTGCTGGGGACAAAAGCGAACCCTGAGGATAGCAGGGGATAGCAAAATGGCTGTGAGCAATCGCTCAGTGAAGAGAGAGGATCACGCGGAACGCCTTGCATTGCAAGGCTTTGCGTGTGGTGGAGACGGGGGGATTCGAACCCCCGACCCCCTGCGTGCAAAGCAGGTGCTCTCCCGCTGAGCTACGTCCCCACGCGCAGAACCAGTATATCCGGCGCCCGACTGTCCTGTCAAAAGGAGCAGCATTCCATCCAACGGGCGTCGAGTGTTCTGCCGTGGAACGCTCCGAGTCCAGGACTCCGTGCAGCAGCATCCGAACTATTCTTCATTCATGACCACCGGGGATAACCAGGACATCTCCAGACCCCCTCGAGATCGCACGGCCGCCCCCACGGCGCGCGACGCCGTCGGGATGTCGCGGGACACGCCCCCCGGGCGGACGCAGTTGATGGATGTGCGGACCGGCCTGCTGGGCGCGGCGGGGTTCCTCGTCGCGATCTCCTGGCAGGTCGTGTTGCCGGTCCTCCCACTGCACCTGTCGCGGATCGGGTACTCGGCGGCGCAGATCGGCACGCTGGTCAGCCTCCTGAGCCTGGCGATGGGCATCGCCGAGCTCGAGGTGGGGCGTATCGCGGAGATGCTCGGCCGCCGGTGGACGCTGCTCGGTGGGCTCCTGGCCAACACCGCGGCGATGGCCTGGATGGCGGTCGCCCGGGCCTGGGGGCCGGTCGGCGGGGCGCTGTCGTCGATCGGCGCCGCCCGGGCGATGATGTGGTCGCCGCTGCATGCCTCGGTCGCCGACGCGGCCTCGCATGAGACGCGGGGCCAGGCGTTCGGCGTCTTCTGGTCCCTCACGTCTGTAGGCTTTCTGGCCGGACCGGCGATCGGCGGCGCGGTGGCCGCGCGCTACGGCGACCATTCCGTGTTCTATCTGGGAGCCGCGATCAGCCTGGGGGCGCTGCCCGTGGTCGTCGCGATCACGAACCCCGCCCGGCCGACGCTCCGGGTGACTGCCAGCGCGGCGGGTGAGGTGCTCCGAGATCGTGGGGTCTTCCGGATCTGCCTGGCCAACCACCTCCATTACGCCATCACGGGTATCTGGTCCACGTTCCTGCCTCTCTACGCCGCGACGCAGGGGCTCACGGTGCTGACGATCGGGGAAGTGTTCGCGGTCCAGGGCCTCGCCTACGCGCTCGTCCAGATCCCCACCGGCCGGCTAGCGGACCGGTGGGGGCCCGAGCGCTTGGTTCTGCCGGCCCTCGTCGGGCGCGCCGTGCTTTCCCTGCTCGTGCCCCTGCTCCACACCATTCCCGCGTTTCTGCTCGCGGGGGCGCTCTACGGGCTCGCCGGCGGGTTCGTCCCCGTGACCTTCTCGACTCTCGTCGCGCGGCGCGTCTCGCGGGAGCACTATACGACCGCGATGGGCGTCTACAATAGTTCGGGTGACCTTGGGTTCTTCGCGGGGCCGCTCGCCGGCGGCGCGGCGGCGCTTTTGGGAATTCTGGCACCGTTTTTCCTCTGCGCGCCCCTGGGCGCGGCCGCCATCATCACGGGCTTGAGCGTGGTCGCAGCCGTCGAGGAGCCGCCGCGAGACGCCTGAGACACCCGAACGCCCGCGCGCGCCCGGCGCGCCCATCCTTGTGACCGATCGGAAGAGGGTGCTATACTTGGCCGCGGAGGGATGGCAGAGCGGGCGAATGCGGCGGTCTTGAAAACCGCTAGGGGGCAACCCCTCGGGAGTTCGAATCTCCCTCCCTCCGCCACGAAAGGCGTCTGTCTGTTCCTCGCTCCCCAACCTGAGCTGCAGTAGAAGAACCTGACATGGCTCCGCTGGCGTCCGGCTGCGCCCGTCTAGGCGCCGGGAGCCGAGCGCCGGCTCCGGTCCGGCAGCGCGAAGAACACTGCCAGGGCGACGGTCGTCGCGATGCTCGCTGCTACGCTGACCACCGCGAGGCAGAACGACAGGAAATAGACGGGGGGCCCCCACGCATACGCCCGCGTGATCGCCTGGACCGCTTCAGGACTCGTCCGCTGGTCCAGCAGCCGGTGGCCGTGCGCCGCATATCTCCAGAGCAGGTTGAAGAACACGGCGACCACCGTGAACGTCCCCGCGTAGACCATAGCGGCCACGTGCTCGCCGGGCTGCCTGATGTATGCCGACAAGAGGGCCGTGGGAAACGGGACGAATGTCACCCCCAGCAGCAGGAGGCTGTTGCACACGAGGAGCGCATGGTCGGTGCGCCGGATGAGCGTAAACAGCCGGTGGTGGTTGATCCACATGATGCCGATTGTGGCGAAGCTCGTCACGAAGGCCAGGTACGCCGGCCACTGATTGACCAGCGCCCGCAGAAGGTGCGGGCCCGCCATCGCACCCTGTGGCACCTTGATGTCCAGCACGAGCAGCGTGATCGCAATCGCGAACACGCCGTCGCTGAACGCTTCGATCCGCCCGGTTTCCTTTTCGCCGCCGGCGTTCACGTCCGTCATCGCCTCAGGAACACAGGGGGCGATACTTTTCTCGCCGCGCGGAGTTCTCCTCCCTGACCCCGGAGCAGCAGCGCCGCTCCCCACTTCGCCCCCAACCCGCGCCGAGGGAGGGCTCGTACGTCCACGCGCCGAACCCGCTGGCCAGACGCCCCCGCTCCCCGGAGGAAGCCGCCGTTGAACGCGCTCGGAGTGCGGGTCCTCAAGGAGCGACGAGCATGCACAAGACCTCTCTGCTGGCAGCGCTCGGCCTCCTGATCCTCGCCGCGGCGATCGGGTCCGGCGACGAGCGGACCGCCGGGCCGCACGGCCGGACCGGCATCACGACCAACAACTGGACGCTCACGCCGGCGGGCGTCCAGGTGGCCGTCGGAGACCGCCCGCTGGGCGCCGCCCTCAGCCCGGACGGGCGGTACCTCGCAGTCAGCAACGACGGGGACGGCGTGCAGTCCCTTGCGCTGCTCGACACCGCGGCGCGCCTCGCCGTCCAATCGATCCCCTACCACGCGCCTCAGGCGCTCTATGTGGGCGTGGCGTGGACGCCGGACGGGCGGCGCCTGTTCGCATCGGCGGGTGGTAACAACCTGGTGCGCACCTACGAGCTGCGAAACGGCCAGCTCGCCGAGGGGGCCCCGATCGTGCTGGCGGACGCGAAGGCGCCGGCCTATCCGGCGGGCCTCGCGATGGCGCCCGACGGCCGCACGCTGTTTGCCGCCGAGAACGTGGCCAACCGCGTCGTGGCGATCGACGTCGCGACGGGGAAGCCGCTCGCCTCGGCCGAGACCGGCTCCCGGCCGTACGCCGTGGCATTGAGCCCCGACGGCGGAAAAGTGTACGTCAGCAACTGGGGCGCGCGCACCCTCACCGTCTTCCGGGCGCAGGGGCTGGCCCCGGCCGCGACCGTCGCCGTGGGGCTCCACCCGGGCGCGCTCGCCCTCGATCCCACCCGGCGCCGGCTGTACGTGGCCAACACCGACGACGACAGCATATCCGTCCTCGACACGCAGACCGACCGCGTGGTCGCGACCCTCTCGCTCGCGCCGTATCCGGGCGCCCCCGAGGGAAGCGTCCCGGACGGCCTGGCGGTGAGCCCGGACGGCCGGTGGCTGTTCATCGCCAACGCCGGCAACAACGACGTGGCGGCGGCCAACCTCGCCGGGCCGCTGCCGGCGGTCGTGGGGCTCATTCCAACCGCCTGGTATCCGACCACAGTCACGGTCTCCCGGGACGGGCGGACACTCTTCGTCACGAACGCAAAGGGGCTGGGGGCGGGACCAGACCCCCGCGGCCCGAACCCCACGCGGGGACCGGCCGAGCGCGCGGAGCAGTTCATCGGCTACATGATCGTCGGGACGGTGTCGGTCGTCACGGTACCCGACGCCCCAGGCCTCGCGGCCATGACGGCGCGCGTCGTCCAGAACAACGGGTTCGACGAGGCGCGCAACCGCCTCGCCGCCGGCCGCGCGGCCGTCCAGCCCCGGGCGATCCCCCGGCGGGCCGGCGATCCATCTCTGATCAAGCACGTGATCTACATCATCAAGGAGAACCGGACCTACGACCAGGTGCTGGGCGATCTACGCGAGGGGAACGGCGACCCGTCCCTCGTCCTGTTTGGGCCCGACGTGGCACCGAACCACCACCGGCTCGCGAGGGAGTTCGTCCTGCTCGACAACTTCTACGTGAACGCCGAGGTGAGCCCCGACGGGCACAACTGGTCCACGGCGGCGATGGCCAACGACTACGTCCAGAAGAACTGGCCGGCCACGTACTCGGACCGGGGCCGCGACTACGACTACGAGGGCGGTGAGCCGGCCGCGTATCCGCGCAGCGGGTTCCTCTGGGACGCGGCGGCGCGGGCCAAGGTCTCCTACCGCATCTACGGCGAGTTCACGGAGTTCCTGCGGTATCCGAGCCGCGGCACGATGGACTCGATGGACGGGCACGTCGCCCCGGGGTACCACGGGTACGACCTCCGGGTGCCGGACCAGACGCGGTTCGGCGAGTGGCTTAAGGAGTTCCAGGAGTTCGAGCGCACCGGCGAGATGCCCCAGCTCATGATCGTCCGGCTCCCGAACGACCACACGGCCGGCACGCGCCCCGGCTATCCCGCGCCGCAGGCGATGGTGGCCGACAACGACCTGGCCCTCGGCCGCATCGTGGAGGCGGTCGGCCGCTCCCGCTTCTGGAAGGACACGCTCGTCGCGGCGGTCGAAGACGACGCCCAGGACGGCCCCGACCACGTGGACGCGCACCGGACGGTCGCGCTCCTGGCCGGCGCGTACGTCCGCCGGGGCGTCGTGGACCACACGTTCTACAGCACGGTCTCCCTGCTCCGCACGATCGAGCTGATCCTGGGGATCCGGCCGCTCACCCAGTACGACGCGGCCGCCCAGCCGATGCTGAACGCGTTCACCGACGAGCCGCAGCCGCTTCGCTACGCCGCCG
>JAPVSX010000238.1:0-2991 GCA_047519495.1 Armatimonadota bacterium | reverse complement strand
GTGTCCAGCCATCCGAGACGCTGGAGGGTGATGAAGTTCGCGAGGAACGTCACCTGCACCGGGATGATCAACGCCGCCACGATGGCCCCTTGAGCTACGGGCTCCCTTGAGATTATAACACCGTCGCCGGCCGCCGCCCCCGGGCCATCGGGGATTCTCACCCCTTGCGCCGGTCTTCCTGCCGGCACCGTCCTGCGGCCCGATGGCAGCACGTTGCATCATGAGATACTGTTTGCGCCGGATGGCGCGGCATGTCCGGCGGGAGTATCGTTGATTTGTGCGAGCTTCCGAGCTCCCGACCCGTGGCCGCAGCCGTCTGGCGTCCCGCGGGGTGACCATTCGCTGGGTGCGGGCGCGGGTTCGGAATGGCCTGGACGTCAATGCCCTTCGCACAGAGGCGGTGGAGGGATGCGCGGACTGCAGCTGCAGGCGGAGTGGGCGCCCCGGGCGGGCTATGCGGTCTCGGAGGTCGAGCGCCGGACGGGGAAGGCGGTGACCGGGGCAAGCGTTTGGCGTCATCCGAAGGTGCAGCTCGCGGACGTTCCCGAGCCGGTGCTCGGACCGAAGGACGTGCGGCTCCGCCCGCGCGCGTGCGGGGTCTGCGGCTCCGACGTCCACTTCTACGAGACCGACCGGGAGGGGTACATGCTGTACCCTGGGCTCACGAAGTTCCCCGTGATCATCGGCCACGAGTTCAGCGGCGAGATCGTGGAGGTGGGCAAGGAGGTCCGCGACCTGCGGGTCGGCGAGCTCGTCACGGTGGAGGAGATGATCTGGTGCGGGGAGTGCATCCCGTGCCGCAACGGGTGGCCGAACCAGTGCCGGAACCTCGAGGAGCTGGGGTTTACGATCAACGGCGCGATGGCCGAGCAGATCGTCGTCGGGGCGAAATACTGCTGGCCGCTCACCCCGCTGGTGGAGCGGTACGGGGCGGTGGAGGCCGCGGCCGAGGCGGGCGCGCTGTGCGAGCCGACGAGCGTGTCGTACAACGGCATGTTCGTGCGCGCGGAAGGGTTCCGGCCGGGTGGGATCGTGGCCGTGTACGGGACGGGCCCGATCGGGTTCGCCGCGATCGCGCTCGCGAAGGCGGCGGGCGCGAGCCGGGTGATCGCGTTCGAGGTGAGCCCGATCCGGCAGGCGCTCGCGAGGCAGGTGGGCGCGGATGAGGTGCACAACCCGGTGGACCTCCAGAAGGCCGGCACCAGCCCGCACGAGGTCATCCTGCAAGCGAGCAAGGGGGCGGGCGCCGACATGCAGGTCGAGGCGGCGGGGGCGATGGCGGCCACGGTGCCGGAGATGGAGCAGGCGCTCGCGATCGGGGGCAAGATCGTGATCATCGGCCGGGCGGCCGAGCGCGCGCCGATGTACCTGGAGCACTATCAGACCCACGCGGGACAGGTGTTCGGCGCGCAGGGACACTCGGGGTACGGTACGTTTCAGAACGTCGTCCGGCTCATGGGATCCGGCCGCGTGGACCTGCGGCCGATCATCACGAGCCGGTTCCCGCTCGCCGAGGCGGGTGCGGCGGTGGAGAAGGCGAGCAAGCGCCAGGACGGCAAGGTCATGGTCAAGATGACGTGAGCGACGGCCCGGCACTCGGCGGCCCGAGGTGGTGAACGGATGTACCTGGGGTGCAGCTCCCAATCCTACGACGACGTCCTCAAGACCGGCGCGCTGACGCTGACCGACTGGTTCCGCCTCGCCGCCGAGGAACTCGGGCTGTGGGCGGTCGAGCTGGAGGACAAGCACATCGGAGATCCCACCCCCGCGCGGCTCGACGAGCTGCGGACGGCCGCGGCGCGGCACCGTCTGGAAATCGTCAACATCGCCCTGATGAACAACTTTGGCGTGGCCGACTCGGGCCGTCGAGTTGCGGAAGAGGCGCGCACGATCGAGTGGATCGGGGTCGCGCGCCGGCTCGATTCGAGATTTCTGCGGACGTTCGCCGGGTGGCCAGAAGGAGATCGAGCGGCCCGCCGGTCCGGCATGCTCGCGTCCCTGCGAACCGTCTGCGCGCGCGCGCACGAGGCGGAGATGCCGCTCGTGATGGAAAACCACAATCACAACGGGTTCGTGCAGACGGCGGCCGACGTCGAACAGATCCTCGCCGAGGTCGGGAACCCAGTCCTGCACCTGCTGCTGGATACCGGCAACTACCTCGACGGGTTGCCATCGATCCGGCGCACCGCGGGGCTCGCCCGGCACGTGCACGCGAAGTGCACTCGAATCGCGCCCGACGGCCGGGACGAACGCGTGGACAACGCGGCCGCGTTGCGCGTGCTGCAGGAGGCCGGCTACGCGGGGTGCGTCTCCGTGGAATACGAGGGCGAGGAGTCGAGTCGTACGGCGGTGCCGAGAGCCGTGGCGTTCCTGCGGCGGATCCTCGGCGTCTGACGCGCAGGGTGCGTGGGCGCATGGGCGAATCCTCGCGGCTCGCGCGCGCCCACCCGAACCGACGCAACGAGACGCTCGGCCGTAGTCTATCGACGAAGGAGGCTTCGCATGGACGCGTCCACAATGGTCGGATCGCGGCGGTATCCGCCTGATCTGGTGTTTGAAGACAACGCCGTCGGGCGGTTGAAGAAGGGAATCTGGGAGGCCAGCGACGAACAGATCGATGCGATCCTGGCGGAGTACGGCGTTCCCTCGCCGTGCGAGTGGGCCAAACCCGGGGCGTATCTCCAGACCACCCTGCGCCATCAGGTGGAAGCCGAGCGGCGGAAGAACGACATCGTGCTGATCCCGGTCGGCAGCACCGAGAACCACGGTCAGCACATGGTGAGCGCGGCCGATACCCTCTATGCCAGCATGATCTGCGAAGGGGTGCGGCGTTACACGGCGAAGCGGGGGGCGCCCGTCAGTCTGGCGCTCCCCCCTCTGATGTACGGGGGGCACCCGTACCACCACCTGGGAATGCCCGGCACCGTCATCTTACGCGAGGAGGTGGTGCGGGAGCTGATGATCGACGTGATGCTCGGGCTGTGGAACGAC
>JAPVSX010000237.1:0-6738 GCA_047519495.1 Armatimonadota bacterium | reverse complement strand
TCGGTTACGCTCGTGCTCGTCGCGCTCGCGATGGCGCTGCTCGTCGCATCGCCGGGGGGGACGGCGCCCGCGCCGATCCCGTTTGGCGTGCTGGCCGCCATGACAGGGGTCCACGCCGACGTCGGCGCCGCGATCCTGGAGGGGGCTCGCGTGGCGCAGCGGGCGATCAACGATGCAGGAGGGATCCTGGGCCGGCCGATCGAGATCCATCTGGCCGACACGCAGAGCGACGCCGCGGACGCGGTGCCGGCGGAAAACAAGCTGATCGGCGCCAACCGCATCGTCGTCCAGATCGGCCCGACCAGCACCGAGCTCTTCGCGGTCAGACCGATCATCGACAACAATCGCGTGCCCATGATCTTCCTCGGCGGCACGACGGTGTTCGACACCAACACGGACAAGTGGATCTGGCGGCCGAACCCGTCGGACTCGCAGCTGAGCGTCGCGATGGCGGTGTACGCGATCAAGAAGGGGTACAAGACCGCGGCCATGGTCTTCTATACGGATATTACAAACGAGACGCTGAAAGCCCCCATCGTGAAGACCTTCCAGAAGCTCGGCGGCAAGATCGTAGCCGACGTCAAGCTGACGGCGGGGCAGACGTCGTACCGGTCTGAGGTCGAGCGCGTCGTGAGCGCCCATCCGGACGTGATCTTCACCCAGACCGACCCGGGCACTGCGGCCGTGATGTACGCGAACTTCAAGGAGCTGAACAACCTGGCCGTCCCCATGATCGGGACGGATCTCACGGCGGGCGGCAACTACATCAAGTCGGTCACGCCCGCGGTGGCCAACAAGGTGCTCGTCTCCCTCGTGGGGTCGACTCCGCCGGGCGGCGCCGCGGATGCGTTCAACGCGCTGTATGCGAAGGTGTACACGCATCAACCGCTCGAGAGCGCGAACTACGCGTATGACGGCACGATCGTGATGGCGCTGGCCATTCAGCAGGCCGGGAGCACAGATCCCGAGAAGATCGCCGCGGCCATTCCGATGGTCACGAATCCTCCCGGCGCGGTCGTCTACACCTATCAGGACGGGCTCGCCGCGCTCAAGGCCGGCAAGAAGATCAAGTTCTACGGGGCGAGCGGCCCGCTTGTCTTCGACAAATACCACAACGCGTACGGCCCGTTTGACGTCGTCCAGGCGGGTACCGACGGAAAGTTGCGCACGATCACAACGATCTCCGCGGAGGAGATCCAGAAGAACGCCCAATAGACGACCGATCCACAGGGTCCGCCGCGGCATGGCGACCGGGTGGTCGCTGCGCGGCGGCGGACCCCACGACGCCAGGCAAACGGGAGGACGTACGCTGATGAAGATGGGAACCGAGGTGAAGCGGACGGGCGAGCAACTGAAGAAGGACCTCGCATTGGGGTACCGGATCATCGCCCACGAGGGCCAGGCTCATGCGATCATCGGCATCCTGGCCGCGCGCGCGCCAGGCGCCGATACCTTCTGGATCAAATCGATGTATCATGGTCTGGACGAGATCAAGCCGGCCTTCGGGCTCATGCGGATGGACCTGGACGGGAAGGTGCTGGAGGGGGACTATCCGATCCACGGCGAGTGGTCGCTCATGGCGGAGATTTTCCGGGGCCGGGACGACATCGGCGGCATCGTGCACACGCACGCGCCGTATGTCTGCATGTTGATGGCGGCGGACCGGGAGATCGAGCCGTATGACCAGTTCGGCGTGCTGACCCGCAAGGTCGCCTGGTTCACGAAGACGCCGAACCGGGTCTACGCGCCCGCACTCGCCCGGGAGGTCTCGGAGAGCCTCGGACAGGCGAACGCCCTGTTCATGAAATACCACGGGATCATCACGGTGGGGCCGGACATCCGCAGGGCGGTGCTCGCGGCGTCGTTCCTGGAACTGGCCGCCAGGCGGCAGATCCTGAACGAGCAGGTGGCGGGCGCCCGGCCCATGGACAGGGCGACCGCCGACGACCTGGCGACCGACACCAACTTCGAGCGAATCGGCGCGGCGATCTGGTCCTACTACGAGCGCAAGCTGGGCCCTGGTGTGATCTCATAACGGGCGAGCACCGCGCCGCACGTGCGTGGGGCGCGACAGGAGGAATCGTGAAGGCGCAGACGGTGATCGACAAGATTTGGGACGCCCACGTCGTCCGGCGGCAGGCCGGCGAGCCCGACTTGCTGTACGTGGACCTGCATCTCGTCCACGAGGTGACGACCCCCCAGGCCTTTGAGAGTCTGCGGCTCGCGGACCGCCGGGTGCGGCGGCCCGACCTGACCTTCGCCACGCTGGACCACAACGTCCCGACGACGCCGCGCACCGAGCCGATCGCAGATCCGATCAGCCGGGCGCAGGTCGAGGCGCTCGAGCGCAACTGCCGGGAGTTCGGCATCCGCCTCGAGGGCCTCACAAGCCGGCGTCAGGGGATCGTGCACATTATCGGACCCGAGTTGGGACTGACGCAGCCCGGGCTCGTGATCGCGTGCGGCGACAGCCACACGGCCACCCACGGGGCCCTCGGGGCGCTCGCGTTCGGCATCGGGACGACCGAGGTCGAGCACGTGCTCGCCACACAGACGCTGCCGCTCCGGCGTCCGAAGACGATGGAGGTTCGGGTGGACGGCGAGCTCCCGCCGGGGACGACCCCGAAGGACCTGATTCTCGGCATCATCCGGCACATCGGCGTGGGGGGCGGCATCGGGCACATCATCGAGTACACCGGGCCGACGATCCGGGGCCTGTCGATGGAGGGCCGGATGACTGTCTGCAACATGACGGTCGAAGGCGGGGGGCGGGCCGGACTGATCGCCCCCGATGAGACGACGTTCGCCTACGTCGAGGGGCGCCCGTACGCTCCCACCGGGGAGGCGTGGGAGCAGGCCGTCGCCTACTGGAAGACCCTCCCCACGGAGCCCGGTGCGACCTACGACAAACGGGTGGCGATCGATGCCCGGACGCTCGTGCCGTTCGTGACCTGGGGCACCAACCCGGCGCAGTCGGAGCCGGTCACGGGGCGGGTCCCCGACCCGGGCGATCAGCCCGACCCGCAGGTGCGCCGCCAGTGGGAGCGCGCGCTCGAGTATATGGCCCTCCGGCCGGGGACGCCGATCCAGGAGATCGCCATCGACCGGGTGTTCATCGGCTCGTGCACCAACGCCAGGCTGGACGATCTTCGCGCCGCCGCCCGCGTCGTCGCCGGCCGAAAAGTCAATCCAAAGGTGCGGGCCATGGTCGTCCCGGGCTCCCAGCAGGTCAAAGCCGCGGCGGAGCGGGAGGGCCTCGACCGCATCTTCAAGGGCGCCGGGTTCGAGTGGCGCGAGGCCGGCTGCTCGATGTGCCTGGGGATGAACCCGGACATCCTCGGTCCGGGCGAGCGCTGCGCGTCGACCTCCAATCGGAACTTCGAAGGCCGCCAGGGCCCCGGGGGCCGGACACACCTCGTGAGCCCCCCCATGGCGGCCGCGGCGGCGATCGCCGGGCACTTCGTGGACATTCGCGAGTGGAGGGTGTAGCCCGATGGAACCGTTCGAGAAGCATACGGGGGTGGTCGTGCCGTTCGACCGGGCTGACGTCGATACCGACCTGATCATCCCCGCCCGGTACCTCAAGCGGATCGAGCGGACGGGGTACGGGCAGTTTCTCTTCTACAGCAAGCGCTACCGACCGGATGGGACGCCCGATCCGGACTTCGTGCTCAACAAGCCCGCCTATCGCGAGGGCACCGTCCTCGTGGCTGGCCGGAACTTCGGGTGCGGCTCCTCCCGGGAGCACGCGCCCTGGGCGCTTCTGGACTACGGGTTCAAGGTGGTCATCGCTCCGTCGTTTGCCGATATCTTTGCGGGCAACGCGGCGCAGAACGGCCTGCTGACGATCGTCCTCTCCGAGGAGCGGGTCCGGCAGATCATCGACATCGCCAGCGCGCGGGAGGGCTATCAGCTCACCGTGGATCTCGATGCGCAGACGGTGACCGACGGGTTCGGCCACACGGACACGTTCGAGATCGATGCCTTCAAGAAGCACTGCCTGCTCAACGGGCTCGATGCGGTCGGCCTGACCCTGCACCACGAGGCCGAGATCACCCGCTTCGAGGCGTCGCGGCCGGCGTGGGCGCCGCGGGTGACGGGTTAGGGGCTGACGCCGTAGGCCCAGGCCCCGTGGCGCGGCTGAGGGGTGGCAGGCCCTGGTGCGGTCATCGACTCGTCCGAGATGATGGAAGGAAGCGCCTAGCGCGGCGCGTGGACGCGACCTTCCTGCGCGGCCTGCCCAAGGTCGAGCTCCACCTCCACATCGAAGGGACGCTCGAGCCCGACCTGATGTTCCGGCTTGCGCGCCGCAACGACGTCGCGCTGCCGTTCGCGTCCGCCGACGATGTCCGGCGGGCCTACGTCTTTCAGAACCTCCAGTCGTTCCTGGACATCTACTACGCCGGCTGCCGCATGCTGCTGCGCGAGGCGGACTTCTACGACCTCACGCAGGCCTATCTCGAGCGCGTCGCGGCCGAGACCGTCCGGCACGTCGAGATCTTCTTCGACCCACAGACCCATACCGCGCGGGGCGTGGCGTTCGAGACGGCGATCACGGGCATCCACCGGGCGCTGGCCGACGGCCGCAAGCGGTGGGGCATCTCCTCCCGGCTGATCCTGTGCTTCCTGCGGCACCTCAGCGCGGAGGCAGCACAGGAGACCTTCCGGCAGGCCCTCCCGTTCCGCGAGTGGATCACGGCAATCGGGCTGGACTCCTCCGAGGTCGGGAACCCGCCGGAGAAGTTCCGGGCCGTCTTCGACCGGGCGCGGGCGGAAGGGCTCCTGGCCGTGGCGCACGCAGGGGAGGAGGGGCCCCCCGAGTACATCTGGCAGGCGCTCGACGTGCTCAGGGCGGTGCGGATCGATCACGGCGTACGGTGCATCGAGGATCCCCGGCTCGTGCGCCGGCTGGCCGAGGAGCAGATCCCGCTCACGGTCTGCCCGCTGTCGAACGTGCGGCTGCGCGTCTTTCCCTCGATGGCCGCCCACAATTTGAAACGGCTCCTCGATCTGGGGCTGTGCGTGACCGTGAACTCCGACGACCCGGCGTATTTCGGCGGGTACATCGAAGAGAACTTCCGCGCGGCCCAGGCGGCGTTGGGGCTGAGCCGGGACGACATCCACCGCCTCGCCGGGAACGCGGTCCGCGCGTCGTTCCTGGGCCCCGGCGAGAAGGCCCAGCTGGCCGCGGAGCTCGAGGCGTTCGTGAGGACCACCGCGTAGGTCGGGCTCGGGCGCCAGCCCGACCTTGACGTCGTGCCGGGGGGAGTGGACGAAGCCGGAACAGGCGTTGGGGAGCCTGAGCCGGCGCGGGCCGCGCAGTCAGGCCGGCAGTCGCCCGCGCAGGTCCCGGGCCCTGAACGGTCCCGGCTCGGCGATCAGCCGTCCGGCCGCCTCCACCTGGCCCCACGTATTCCAGAGGAGTACCCCGCGGACCCGCCCGCCCCGGAGGTAGTAGACCACCCCTTCGCGATTGGGCGTCTTCCAGTCTTCCACGAGCTCGAGGCGCGCGTCGAGCTCGCCGACGGCTTCGTAGCCAAGATCGAACAGGTCCGAGTAGAAAAACGGCAGATGGTCGTACGGCGCCGGCTGGCCGGCCAGGGCGCGCCCGGCGGCCTGGCCCATCGCGTTGGCGTTGTCCTCGTGCTCAACGCGGAGGCGCGCACCGAGCGCCGGATTGTAGAAGTTCGCGACATCCCCCGCGGCGTAGATCTCCGGATGGCGCGTGCGCAGTAGCTCGTCCACGACGATCCCGTTCTGAACCTCAAGTCCGGCCTGCCGAGCGAGGCCGGTGTTCGGCTCGATGCCGATGCCCGCGACGACGCCGTCCACGACGAGCTCGTGGCCGCGCTCGGTCCGTAGGGCGAGCTGCTCTCCACGCGCCTCGAGTCCGGCCGCGGCCTCGCCCGCGAGCAGCTCGACGCCCTTCTCCCGGTAGTAGTCGCCGAGGAACCGCGACAGGTCCGGCGGATACATCCGGTCGCCGATCCCCCGGCCGGGGAAGAGCATCACGACCTCCTGCTGATTCATCGCGAGCGCCGCGGCGATCTCCGACCCGATGAATCCGCCGCCGATCACCGCGAACCGCCGGCCCCGGGCTGCCAGGGCGCGCAGGTGCTCGTAATCGTCCAGCGTGCGGAAGTAGATGATCTGGTCGCCGCCGAACGGCAGCCGCCGGGGCGTGCCGCCGGTCGCGAGCAGCAGCCGGTCGAACGTGTACGCCGTGCCCCGATCGTCGGTGACGCGCTTTGCGCGGGCGTCCAGCTCGTGCGCGGTCCGGCCCAGGTGGAGGTCCACGTCCCGACGGTCGGTCTTGCGCCAGATGCTGTCGAGCGGCTTGCCTTTCCAGAGGGCTTTCGACAGCGGGGGCCGGTTGTAGGGCGGATGCGGGTCGGCGCCGATCAGCCCGATCGGACCCGCGGGATCGACCTGCCGGATCCCGCCGATCGCAGCGTCGGCGGTCATGCCGCCGCCGAGGATGAGATACCGGTAGTGGGGCACCAGTCGCTCCGCGGGGCTAGGGCGCGGGCGCTTCGCCGAGGGCGGCCGCCTGGGCGGCGGTCTCGTCCAGCAGGTGGGGGTTTGGAAACGCGGGGAGGCGCTCAGGGTATGCACCCACCTTGTGGTACACGGCCAGTACCTCCGGGACCGGCGCGACGGCGGTGTGGAAGTACGCGCGCGTTTGCGCAACGGCCTCGCGAAACGCCGCCGAGAACGAGCGCGATGCGTCCGGGGGCT
>JAPVSX010000236.1:0-2992 GCA_047519495.1 Armatimonadota bacterium | reverse complement strand
TTCGTGCACCCCAACGAGATTCGGAAGAGACATGGATAAGTCCTAGGCGCGAGGTGTCGTCCGTACTACCCGTCGGCCCGGGGGCCCCTACTCGGGATGCTTCCAGACCGATCCGCCAGTCGATCCGAATGTTGCGAGAGCGGCTTCTCCGAGAATCTCCGCAAGGCGCCGCGCGAGATCGAGGGCATTGTTGACGTCGCTGGACTTAGGTCAGCGCACGACCACCACGCGGGCCTCGAGGCCGACCGGGGTGGCGCCGGCCAGGATCGCCGAGCCGTAGACGGTGACAGGCGCTCCCGTCACGACCTGCGCGACGGCGGCGCGGGCGGCGTTGCGAACCACGTACGTCTCCGCGGATGTGGAGATCATCGTGCCGCTCACGACGAGGCCCCCCACCCCGCCTGCGTTTTGCTCGACCGGCCCGGACACCTGCGCGGATGCGGCCGCGGCGAACTCGACATCGATGCGCGTCGCCGCCAGGCTGCCGTCCGAGTTCACCGGACCCTCCACACGGAGGACGTCGTACGCCACGAGCGCCGCCTCGGTCGCGGGCTGGCCGCGCAGACGGACGGCGGTTGCCGCCGTGATCACGACGCTCCGGTTCGCGCCCGAAGACGTCAGCAGCGTGAGCACCGGTCCGGATCGCTGGACGACCACGCCGGCCGCCGCGGCAACCGGCCCTGCATCGGTGCGCGGCGCCGCCGCAGCCCGCACCCGGAACGATGTCACCTGGAGAGTCAGCGCGAGGATCGCCCCGTCGGGCCGGACCGCGGCCCACACCGACGCACCCTCCCCCCCGTGAACGCTCGCCGGGGCGATCGGATGCGCATCCGCGTCGAGCAGCAGGGTGGCCGGCAGGAGGTGCACCGGGTACGTGCCGCTCAGGAACTTCTGCCGCCAGGTCGTGCCACCCTCGTACGTCTCAAGCCGGCCGGTCCCGGCGACCGTGAGCGTGACGGTACCGGCGGCCGGATCCGCCGCCGCGAGCGTGCCGGAGGCCACCAGGCGCCCCCATCCCTTCGTGAGGGGTGCCGCGCCGCCGGGCGGCTGCGCGCGCAGCAGCGCCGGCGCTCCGGCGAGCGCGCACGCAGCGGCGACCCCAATAACCATCACGGTGCGGGATACGCTCCGCTGCATACGCGACAGGCTCAGATAGGCTCAGCGCCCTGGGACCGGCGCCGCCGCGGGCACCGCGGCCGGCGTCACCGGAGACAGCCTCGACGCGCGCGCCACCGCGTCATGCACCGCGCGCCGCAGCACGTCAGGGCGCATCCCCAACTGCCCGGCCAGGTCGTTGAGGGTGAGGGTGCCCCGGACGAACCTGACCGTGGTCGGCAGGTCGGTGCCGAGCTGCTGGGCGAGCACGAGCGTCCGGGTGATCTCGGGGAACGTCAACCCTTCCCCGCGCAGCCGCCGCACCGTCGCCGGATCGCTCTCGGCGCGGCGGGAGACATCCCGGACCAGCGCCTGCTCCCGGCCGGCGGCGATCTGGCCGGCCACCATGATCAGCGTCTTGGTCGGCACGGTCCCGACGGCCGTCACCCGCAGGCCGCGCTGCTCCCAGATCAGAACCCGAAAGTACCCGAGGTCGATGAACCGCCCGGGCTGAGCCTCGACCCGGACCGGCTGCCCGAACGCCGGCCAGCCGATCGACCCGGCCGGGGCCTCGAAGAACGAGATCAGGTTCCCGCCGTCGCTGTATCTCAAGTATACCGAGATGAGGCTGCCGAAGCGGCTCACCGCCCCCCCGCGGAACGTGTAGCCCTCGGGGAGCACGGGCGGGATCAGGACGGGGAACCGGACCCGCCGTTCCAGGTCCGCGGGGCTCATCGACTCGTTCTCCGTCGTCCGCATCGTGAATACCCGGGCGCTCGCCGGCATCCGGAGCCGGAAGTACGCCTCCGGGAGGTTGAGGCTGAAGCTGATCCGTGAGAAGTACGTGCTCAGGACGACGCCCCGGGAGAGATCACGCTCCTCGGTCCGCAGCAGGGCCCCCGTGGCGCGGTCCACCCAGAGCTGCCGGCGGACCCCCGCGCCCTTCGGGTCGAGCGCGATCACGTACGTCTGCCGGCCGATGACGTCGTCGGTGCCGAGCAGGGTCAGCGTGTAGTTCCGGCGGAGCCGCACGAGATCGCGGCTGAGCAACCCGCCCTGCAGGCTCTGCTCCTCGAACGCCACGTTGAGGCGCGGCTCGTAATGCCACGCGCGTGTGCCGTTGTCCACGATCAGGCGCCCGGCGACGTCCTCGGGGGAGAGGTACTCGAGGCGGAGCATGTTCGGCCGTTTGTGCGACTCCGCCACCGTGACCGTCTCCATGCGGCCGTTCCGGAGGGCGGTGATCACCTTCGTCCCCTCGTAGTCGATCAGCCGGGGCGCCTCGAGCGCCATCTCGAGCACCTGCTCCGGCGAGACCGGCGGGATCGGGAGCGACGCGGCCAGGTTGACGTCCGCCGCAAGGAGCACGAGGGCGGCGGCGAGGGCCAGGGTCCGGGCCAGCGACGCTCGCCTCACCGACCGTCTCCCCCCACCTGCGGGCTTTCGCCCACGAGGACCAGGTCGGCGTCCCCCGCGACGAGCCCGAGGTACGCCCGGTCCGTGAGCGGCTCGGTGCTCATCTCGAGCGCGTGCTCCCTGACGTAGAGGTCGACGCCGATCTCGGTCGCATGGAGCCGGTCCACCGTCCCCTTGATCAGGGGCACGGCAGCGAAGGCCAGGATGACGAACGCGACGGCGGCCGCCCAGGCCAGACGCCGCCCGAGCATGGGCATCCGCCGGCGCGGGCGGGCGGCCACACCCGGGCGCGGGCGGGCTCGCTCCCGCACCGCCGCCCAGAACTCCGCGGGCGGCTCCGCGAGCGGCAGCTGGCCCAGCAGCCCCTTGGTCGCGCGCAGGTCCTCGTACGCCTGCCGGCAGGCTGGGCAGTCCATCAGGTGCTCCTGGAGCGCGGCCGCCTCCGGCCCGGACAGCTCGCCGTCGAGGTAGGCGGAGAGCA
>JAPVSX010000235.1:0-1634 GCA_047519495.1 Armatimonadota bacterium | reverse complement strand
GAGGAGTGGGAAGGGCGCGGCCCGCGCGGTTAACCCGCGCCTCGCACTCGGCGCCCGCGCGGAGGCCTGTGCCGCCCCGCGCGCCCACGCGGCGTCCGGTTCCGTCCCGACCCCGGCATCATATCGTTACACGGCGTGCCGTAGAATACGAGGAGGAGCGGCGGGCCTGACACGCGGGGGTCCGGCCCGCGCGACGCGAGGTGGAGGGCGGATGAGGCAGGAGCCGGTGCGGTGGGGGCGCGGGTTCGCAGCCGGGATTGCGGGCGGCGTTGCGGCGGCGGCCGCGCTGTTTGCCTATCGCTTCGCGACGGGGATGCCGACGTTCATGGAAGCGCTTGCGGAGCGGATGATCCGGCTGATGCCGTACCAGCTCTTCGCGCTGATCCTCGCCAGGCTCCAGCATCTGGCGAAGCCGCTCGGCTTCGCCATGGCGATCATCGCGACCATCCTCGGGTTCGGGATCGGCGGCGGCCTCTACGCGTGGGCGACCCGGCGGAGCCGCCGGCCCCGCGCCGTGCTCGGGCTCCTGGCCGCGCTGATCACCTGGCTATTCCTGACGTTCGTGTTCCTGCCGTTCATCGAGGGAGGGCTCCTGGGGGCGCCGCTGACGGTGGTGGTTTCCGCCCCGGCGCTCCCGATGGCGATCGCCAGCCTGGTCTACGGCCTGCTCCTGGCCCTGCTGTGCGGGAGGCCCGCCGTGCCCGGGCGTATTGGCTCACGCCGCAGGCCCGGGCGGCCGGCTCGCGCGGCCGGCGCCGGCGCCCGTCCGGCTGCGTCGGAGACGCCGCCCTCCCTCGTGCCCCGCATGGCGCGTCCGGTCCTCAGCCGGCGCGACCTCCTGCGCCGGTCCGCGATCCTCGCGCTCGCGGCGGCAGGGACCCGTGTGGCTGCCTGGGCGGGAGCGGCCGGGACGCGCCTCGCCGAGGCGGCGGGCGCCGCGTTCCGCCTCCTCCGAGGGATGCTCCCCGAGGTCACGCCGAGCGGGGAGTTCTATCAGGTCTCCAAGAACTTCTTCGATCCGACGGTGGACGTCGCGAAGTGGTCGCTCGAGGTCAAGGGCCTCGTGGCCAAACCTCTCACGCTCTCCTACGCCGAGTTCGTCAAGGCTGGGCCGCCCGTGGAGCGGTACCAGACGTTCGAGTGCATCAGCAACGAGGTCGGGGGCGATCTGATCGGGAACGCGAAGTGGAAGGGGGTCCGCGTCCGGGACCTTCTGGCGCTGGCGGAGGTCCGGCCGGGGGCTACGACGATCATCTGGCGCAGCGCGGACGGCTACTCCGAGTCGATTCCGCTGGCCGTCGCCATGGACCCTGAGTCGCTCCTCGCGTACGAGATGAACGGCGAGCCGATCCCACAGAAGCACGGCGCGCCGGTCCGGGTCCTCCTCCTCAACCGGTACGGGATGAAGCAGCCCAAGTGGCTCACCAGCATCGAGGCGGCGAACCACGACTACACCGGGTACTGGGAGCAGCAGGGCTGGAGCAAGGAGGCGATCGTCAAGACGAACAGCGCGTTCCGTGTGGAGATGAAAGACGGCGCCGTGATCCTGCTCGGGGGATGGGCGTTCGCCGGCAGCCGCGGCATCGCCAAGGTGGAGATCAGCGCCGACGGCGGGAAGACGTGGTTCCCGGCGG
>JAPVSX010000234.1:0-4693 GCA_047519495.1 Armatimonadota bacterium | reverse complement strand
GTCTACTGACCTGGTGCGGAAGTCTAACGATGGTAAGGAGGAGGCGGGGGTCACATGCCTTGCCAGATTCGTAGGGCACGTGGACTACGGCGTGACCGGAGGGGTCGGAGTCTCGACCGGGCGGCGGCCGCGGTACCAGTTGGTGATCGGCAGCCGCCGGTCTTTGCCGAACGCTTTCGGCGTGATCTTGATGCCGGGCGGGGCCTGGCGGCGCTTGTACTCACTGCGATCCACCATCGCAATCACGCGGGCGACCATCTGGGGGTCGAACCCCTCGGCCACGATCTCCTCGGCCGATCGGTCGTCCTCGACGTAGAGCTGGAGGATCGGATCGAGGACCTCGTAGGGGGGCAGCGTATCCTGGTCCGTCTGATGCTCCCGCAGTTCGGCGGTGGGTGCCCGCTCGATCGCCCCCGGGGGGATCACCGGCCGGCCCTCGCGGGCGTTGCGCCGTCGGGCGAGGCGGTACACGAGTGTTTTCGGCACGTCCTTGGTCACCGCGAACCCGCCGGCCATGTCGCCGTAGAGCGTGGCGTACCCGACGCTCATCTCGCTCTTGTTGCCGGTCGTGAGCACCAGCCAGCCAAACTTGTTCGACAGGGCCATGAGCAGGTTACCGCGGCTCCGCGCCTGGAGGTTCTCCTCGGTGACGTCCCGGGGGCGGCCGGCGAACGTCTTCGCAAGCACCTCGCCGTAGGCCGCGACGATCGGATCGATCGGCAGGTCGAGGACCTGAATCCCGAGCGCGCGGGCCAGCTCGGCCGCGTAGCGCCGGCTCTCCTCCGAGGTGAAGCGGGACGGCATCGTGACCCCGTGCACGGCCTCGGGTCCGAGCGCGTCGGCCGCGATGCACGCGACGAGTGAGGAGTCGACGCCGCCGCTCAGGCCGATGGCAACGCCGCGAAACCCGTTCTTCCGCACGTAGTCCCGCGTTCCCAGGACGAGCGCGCGGTAGACTTCTTCGACTTCCTCCGGAGGCTCGGGCGCCGGCGTGCCGGGCAGGGGCGCGCGGATCGCCTCCGGCGCAGCCGGGGAGAGGGTGTAGACCGGCGCGCGGACGCCCTCGCCCTGGAGCGCATCCGGCGTGCGGATCGGGTTGTACCGGCGAATGCCCCGGATCGCCTCGACGTCCAGGTCGGCGACGATCAGCGCTTCCTCAAACGCGGGACCGCGGGCGACCGCGCGGCCGGTGGGATCCACGATCAGACCCATGCCGTCGAACAGCAGCTCGTCCTGGCCGCCGACGAGGTTGTTGTAGGCGATGGCGACGGCGTAGTCGCGGGCCCGGGTCTTGAGCATCTCCTCCCGCAGCCGCCACTTCCCGGCGGAGTAGGGGGAACCGTTGATGTTGATGGCGACGAGGGCGCCGGCGAGCGCCTCCGCCAGCAGCGGCCCGCCCGGTGCCCAGCAGTCCTCGCAGATCGTGACGCCGACCGGGACGCCGCGGATGACGAATACCGGGCTCTCGGTCCCGGGCTGGAAGTACCGCTTCTCGTCGAACACCCCGTAGTTCGGAAGGCGCATCTTGCGGTAGACGCCGGCGATCCGCCCCCCGGCGAGCACCGCGGCGGCGTTGTACAGGTGGTCGCCCGAGTCGGCGAAGCCGACGACCGCCGCCGTGCGGGTCGCGTGCCGGGCGACCTCGTCCAGGCACGCGCGGTTCTCGCGGATGAAGTCCGTCTTGATCAGGAGGTCCTCCGGGGGGTACCCCGGGATCGCGAGCTCGGGAAACGAGACGACGTCCGCGCCGAGGGCCTGCGCTTCCTCGAGGCGCTCGACGATCTTGCGGGTGTTGCCCTCGAAGTCCCCGACGGTGGTGTTGATCTGGGCCATCGCGATCCGGAACCGCGGCGCCATCCTCGTTCCCCCCCGACCGGGCCGGGCCCTGGCCCGGCCCGGTCTCCACCGCGAGCATTATAGCACCGGCCTCCCGGGGCCGCCGCGCGCCGCCTGCCGGCGGCTAGATGTCGTAATAGAGGAAGAACTCGTACGGTACCGGCCGGATGTTCACCTCGTAGAGCTCGCGCGTCCGCTTGTAGTCGAACCACGTCTCGAGCAGGTCTCGTGTAAAGACGTCTCCCTCCAGGAGGAACTCGTGATCCGCCTCCAGCGCATTCAGGGCGGCTTCGAGCGAACCTGGAACGTTCTTGATCTTGGCCGCCTCCTCGGATTCGAGTTCGTATGTGTTCTTATCGAGTGGGCCGAATCCCGCCTTGACGGGATCGATCTTCCGCTTGATGCCGTCCAACCCAGCCATCAGCATGGCGGCAAACGCCAGGTAGACGTTGCAGCTGGAGTCCGGCGGGCGGAACTCGATCCGCTTGCTGGCAGCGGCTGCCGGCCCCGAGTAGTATACCGGGATCCTGACACAAGCACTCCGGTTGCGCTTGCTGAACGCGATGTTCACAGGCGCCTCATAGTGCGGCACGAGCCGCCGGTAGGAGTTCGTGGTCGGCGCGCACAACCCCATGAGCGCATCCACGTGGGTGAGCAGCCCACCGATGTAATAGAGGGCCTCCTGGCTGAGTTCGGCGTACCCGCCTTCACTGTAGAAGAGGTTCTGGCCGTTCTTCCAGATGCTCTGGTGCGTGTGCATCCCAGACCCGTTGTCGCCGAAGAGCGGCTTCGGCATGAACGTGACCGTCATCCCATGCCGGCGGGCGACGTTCTTCGCGACGTACTTGTAACACAGCATGTTGTCCGCCATGCGGGTGAGGCTCGCGTACTTCATGTCGATCTCCGACTGCCCCGCGGTGGCGACCTCGTGGTGCTGCATCTCGACCTCGATGCCCCACTTCTCCATCTCGAGGGTCATCTCGCTGCGGATGTCGAGCAACGTGTCGGCCGGCGGGACGGGGAAGTACCCTTCCTTGGTCCGGATGCGGTGGCCGAGCCCGGGCTGGCCGGTGTTCCAGACAGCCTCGGCGGAGTCGATGCTGTAGCCCATCCGGTACGGCAGCACCTCGTACTGCACGTTGCTGAACGCGAAGAACTCGGCCTCGGGCCCCCAGTAGCTCGCGTCGCCGACGCCCGACTTCCTGAGGTACTCCTCGGCCTTCTGGGCCACGTGCCGCGGATCGCGGGAGTAGGGCTTGCCCGTGATGGGGTCGTTGACGTTGCAGATGATCGAGAGGGTCGGGATCTCCGTGAACGGGTCGGGCCGCGCCGTGGTCGGGTCCGGCATCAGGAGCATATCGCTTTCCTCGATCGCCTGGAAGCCGCGGATACTGCTGCCGTCGAAGCCGATGCCCCTCTTGAAGGTCTTTTCGTCCATCTGGCCTGCCGGGATGGTCGTGTGCTGCCAGGTCCCCGGCACGTCCACGAACTTCAGATCCACCATCTTGATGCCGCGGTCCTTGATGTAAGCGACCACGTCCTGCGCGGTCATCTCCTTGTTGGCCATACCCCACCTCCGCGTCCCGGCCCGGGACAGAGTTCGCGCGCTGCCGCGGGCATAGGCACGCCCCCCGAACCTCAACGGCTCGGAGGGCGTCAAGGCCCCCGGTACGTCTCTGTACCTAGGCAGACTTATACCACGCGGCGGCAGGGGAGTCAACACCGCCGTTTGTGTCCCCCATGTCGCGGCCCCGCAGGGCCTGTGTCATCGGTCTCCCTCCGGCTTACCCCTTCACCAGGCCGATCCGGTTCCCCTCAGGGTCGGTGAACAGCGCGAAGGTGACCATATTGGGAATCTCAGTCGGTTTGATCACCGTCTTTCCGCCGAGCGATTCGGCCTTGCGGAGGTAGCTATCCAAGTTGTCTACCTGGACGTAGAATGTCACGCCGGTCGGTCCCTGCGCCGGCCCGATGCCGCCGTCGATGCCGCCTTTTCCGCCGGTTTTGACGAGTCCGTACTTCATGGGGTTGTTGGCGTCGACCGTCCAGTCGAACAGCCTCGCATAGAACGTCTGGAGCTTCGCGGCATCCTTCGCGTTGATCTCCCAGTGCACTACCGACTTGCCCATGTCATCGCCCCCTCCACCGTCAGTGTCGTGCGGTCCGGTCTCAGTGGTGTGCGATCCGATGCCGTTCCTGAAGGCGCACCCGTGCGTTGCCTCCGGCGCGCCGCAGCGCTGCGACCGGGCTACGTCGCCGCCGCCACCCACCGGATCGGGCCCCGGGTCGGCGCCCGATCCCGCCAGCCAGTGCACCATCTTCGCGGGGTCGGTGAAGAACGCGAACACGGTTTCCGGAGGGGCGGCGATCCTGATCGTCGGGTGACCGCGCTATCGTCGTCGTGCGCCAGGGGTGGGCCTCCTCTCGTCGAGTTCGGCTGCGTGTTTCAACCGCCGGAGCCGCACGTCCCAGAACTCTTCCAGGAAGGCCCGCAACTCGGCCAGACCCTCGGGGCGCGCCCGGTAGAGGCGGCGCGTGCCCTGCCGGCGCTCCGCCACGAGCCCGGCGTTCACGAGCACCCGCAGGTGCTGCGAGATCGCCGGCCGCGTGACCTCGAAGCGCGACGCGATCTGGCCGGCCGAGAGCTCGGCGTTCCAGACGAGACGCAGGATCCTGCGCCGCCGCGGTTCGGCGAGGGCTCGGATCGCTGCGTCGACGGCCGGAGTTCCCACCGCTTTATTTTAGCAACCGCTTACGTTAGTGTCAACTGAACCTTAGCCGCGTCCATCGGCGAGCACCTACCCCCCTGTACGGGGGACAGGCCGGCCGGCGCGGCGGGTCGCCGCACGGGACCGCG
>JAPVSX010000233.1:0-7418 GCA_047519495.1 Armatimonadota bacterium | reverse complement strand
CGCATCACCCGCACCCAGCTCGGCGACACCGGGCTGCCGGCGTGGGCCACCAACGGGACGCCGGCGGACTGCGTCGTGCTGGGGCTCCTGGACCTGCTGAGCAGCCCGCCCGACGTTGTCGTGTCCGGCATCAACGTCGGCGCGAACCTGGGCATGGACCTGATCTACTCCGGTACCGTCTCGGGCGCCGTGGAGGCGGCCCTGTTCGGGATCGCGTCGGTGGCGATCTCCGTGGCGGCGTTCAAGGACATCCACTGGGAGCCGGCCGCGCAGTTTGCGGCGCGCCTCGCCCAGGAGGTCGCGCGCCACGGCCTGCCGCCAGACACGTTCCTCAACGTCAACGTGCCGAACCGCCCGGCGGCCGAGATTCACGGCGTCGAGGTCACTCGCCAAAGCTCGCGCCGGTACGTCAGCCGTCTCGAGAAGCGCGCGGATCCCCGCGGGCGCGACTACTACTGGCTCACCGGCGCCGCCGACGGGGAGGAGTACGCGCCGGGCACCGACGCGCGGGCAGTGGCCGACGGATGGATCTCCGTGACGCCGCTGCGGCTGGACATGACCGACGACGATCTGGGCGCGGTGATCCGGTCGTGGAGCCTGACTGTCCCCGGCCGGTGAGCTCCCCCCTCGCCCCCCGTCGGGGGCCGGCAGGCACGTCCCCCGCGGCGCGGGCCCTGCGCCCTGGGCAGCCGGCGATGGTCGAGTTCGACAGGGTGACGAAGACCTATGCAACCGGCCTCGCCGCCCTCCGGGACGTGACGCTCCGGATCGAGCCCGAGGAGTTCGTGTTCATCGTCGGCCCTACCGGCGCCGGCAAGTCCACCCTCATCAAGATGATCTACCGGGAGGAGGTGCCTACGGCCGGCCGCGTCCTGGTGCGGGGTCGCGACGTGACCCGGATGCCGGCCCGGCAGGTACCGTTCCTCCGGCGGCAGGTGGGAATTGTGTTCCAAGACTTCCGGCTGCTGCCGCGCAAGACGGCGCGGGAGAACGTCGCGTTCGCGCTCGAGGTGACGGGGGCGCCGCCGGGCGAGGTGGACGGCCGCGTGGGGGAAGCGCTCCAGGTCGTCGGCCTCAGGGCCCGTGCCGGGGCTCTGCCGGGCCAGCTCTCGGCCGGCGAGCAGCAGCGGGTGAGCATCGCGCGGGCGCTGGTCCACCGGCCCCCGCTGCTGCTGGCGGACGAGCCGACCGGCAACCTCGACCCCGATACCTCGTGGGAGATCGTCCAGCTGCTGTCGCAGATCAACCTCCGGGGGACGACGGTTGTGGTCGCGACCCACGACAAGATGATCGTGGATATCTTGCGGAAGCGCGTCGTTGCGCTCGAGGGCGGGGCCGTCATCCGGGACGAGCCGCGGGGGCTGTACGCGGGTGGCCGCTAAGGCGCCCACGGGCATCCGCTATTTCCTCGCCGAGGGGTTCCGGGGGTTCACGCGCAACGGCCTCATGAGCCTGGCGGCGGTGACGATCACGACGCTGACGCTGCTCGCCCTCGGCGGCGCGCTCGTGGTGGCGGGCGCGCTCGACCAGATCACCCGGCACGTCGAGCAACAGGCGCAGGTGGTCGCCTACCTCCGCGACGGTCTCGGGCCGTCCGAGGTCGCCGCCGCGCGGGACCGCCTGAGCCGCCTGCCTGGGGTCATCGGCCTCGAGTACGTGTCGAAGGACGAGGCGCTCACCCGGCTGGAGCGGTCGGTGGGCGGCCAGGTGGAGTTCCGCGACCTGCTCACCAGCAACCCGCTCCCGGCCTCGTACGTGATCACGGCCGACCGGCCCGGCCGCCTCCAGGCGATCGGCGCGGCCGCCGCGCGGCTGCCGCAGGTGGAGGACGTGAGCTACGGCGTCCAGGCCGTGGGCCGCCTCCTGGCCGTGACGCGCGCCGTCCGGCTGCTCGGCGCGGCCGCGGGCGGCGTCCTCGCGCTGGCGGCCCTGATCATTATCGCCAGCACGATCCGCCTCACGGTGGTCGCCCGCCGCGCCGAGATCGAGGTGATGCGCCTGGTGGGGGCGACGGCGTGGTTCATCCGGTGGCCCTTCGTCGTGGAAGGCGCGATCACCGGCGCGTGTGGGGCGGGCGCCGCCGTGATCCTCGTCCTCCCCGCCTACGCGCTCGTGGCGCACGGGGCGCGCGGCACGCTCCCGTTCCTCCCGCTGCCGGGTCCCGAGCAGGTCGCGCTGGCCGTCTCCTGGAAACTGTTGCTCTGGGGGATCGTGATCGGTGTCGCCGGGAGCCTCCTTGCGGTCCGGCGATACGTGCGCATGTAGGCGACAAGAGCTCAGAGCTTGCGCCGTCGTCGCAGACACACGAGACCAGTGACCACAGGAGGCGGAAACCGATGGCAGCCAAGGCAGTGATGACAGCGCCGCGGGAGGATCCCTGGCAGGTGGCCCTCAAGCAGTTTGCGGCGGCGGCCGACCTGCTCGCCCTCAAACGGGGGGTCCGGGAGTTTCTCGCGCATCCGAAGCGTGAGCTGACCGTGAACTTTCCCGTCAAGCTCGACGACGGGTCGGTGCGGGTGTTCACCGGCTACCGCGTTCACCACAGCACCGTCATCGGCCCGACGAAGGGCGGTATCCGCTACCATCCGGACGTCACCTTAAACGAGATCCGCGCGCTCGCGATGCTGATGACGTGGAAGTGCGCGGTCGTCGGCCTGCCGTTCGGCGGCGCCAAGGGCGGCGTCATCTGCAACCCCAAGGAGCTGTCGCAGGAGGAGCTCGAGCACCTCACGCGCCGGTACGCGACCGAGATCACGATGCTGATCGGCCCGGAGAGCGACATCCCGGCGCCGGACGTCGGCACGACCCCGCAGGTCATGGCCTGGATCATGGACACCTACAGCATGCACCACGGGTACTCGGTGCCCGCGGTCGTCACGGGCAAGCCGATCTCGATCGGCGGCTCGGCCGGGCGGATCGAAGCGACGGGCCGTGGCGTCATGATCGTCGCCCGGGAGGCGGCCCGGCACCTGGGCATGCCGCTCCAGGCGGCCCGGGTCGTGGTCCAGGGCTACGGCAACGTCGGCAGCATCGCGGCGGCGACGCTGGCGGAGCAGGGGTGCCGGATCGTCGGCGCCAGCGACAGCGGGGGCGGGGTGTACAACGAGAAGGGGATCGATCCGAATGATCTGCTCCGGCACAAGGAGCAGACCGGCAGCGTCGTCGGGTACCGGGGGTGCGACACGATTACCAACGACGACCTGCTCGAGCTGCCGTGCGAGATCCTCGTCCCGAGCGCCCTCGAGGGCCAGATCCTCGAGGACAACGCGCCCCGGATCAAGGCCCGGATCATCGTGGAGGGCGCGAACGGCCCCATCACGACCGAGGCCGACGAGATTCTCCGCGCCCGCAAGGTCTTCGTCGTGCCGGATATCCTCGCGAACGCCGGCGGGGTGACCGTGTCCTACTTCGAGTGGGTCCAGGATCTCCAGTCGTTCTTCTGGTCGGAAGAGGAGATCAACGAGCGTCTGGAGCGGATCATGATGCGGAGCTTCCGTGAGGTGCTCGCGGCCTCCCAGGAGAGGAAGGTGGATATGCGCACCGGGGCGCTCGTCCGCGCCGTGGGACGCGTGGCCGACGCGCTCGTGACCCGGGGCATCTACCCGTAGGACTGGAGCCGTCGCGCCGGCACCCCTCGCGAACGTTTGACGAGGTTCTTCCCTCGTCGAAGTCGCGAGACTGAGCACCGGCATGCTGCGGCCGGTCTTCCTGGCCCTCTCCCGCTCGCGGCGTCTCCAGCGGGCCGCGCTGCACAACCCGTGGCTGCGCCGGGCCGCCCGCCGGTTCGTGGCGGGAGAGCGGCTGGCCGACGCGCTCGCGGCGATCCGGCGGCTCAACGACGCCGGCTTCACCACGACCCTCAACTTTCTCGGGGAGGGCGTCGACACGGCCGCCCGGGCCGATGCGAGCGGGGCGGCGTATGTCCGCGTCCTCGACGCCGTCCGCGCGAGCGGCGTCCACACTCACCTGTCCCTCAAGCTCACCCAGCTGGGGCTCGACGTGGACCAGGCACTCTGCACCCGGATCCTCCGGCGGATCCTCGAGCAGGCCGGCGAGACGTTTGTCCGGATCGACATGGA
The DNA here is from genome assembly GCA_047519495.1 of Armatimonadota bacterium. GTDB lineage: Bacteria > Sysuimicrobiota > Sysuimicrobiia > Sysuimicrobiales > Segetimicrobiaceae > JAPVSX01. The sequence goes on along the minus strand of JAPVSX010000233.1, from coordinate 3,339 downwards.
GCGCTCCGCCTACACCGACCGGACGCTCCGCCTGTTCGAGGCGCTGTGGGCGGAGGGCTGCCGGAACTTCGGCGTCGTGATCCAGTCCTATCTGCGCCGCAGCGCGGCCGACGTCGACCGCCTGATCGGGCTGGGGGCGCGCGTGCGGCTCGTGAAAGGCGCGTACGCCGAGCCGTTGTCGGCCGCGTTCCCGCGTAAGGCCGACGTCGACCGGAACTTCGCCCGTCTGGCCGAGCAGCTGCTGCTGCGCGGCGCCTACCCGGCGATCGCCACCCATGACGAGCGGCTGATCGAGAGCGCGATCCGGTGCGCCTCCACCCATGGCGTCCCCCAGGACCGGTTCGAGTTTCAGATGCTGTACGGGATCCGCCGCGACCTGCAGGTCGGGCTGCGCCGGCGCGGCTTCCGGGTGCGGATCTACGTGCCGTTCGGCGAGGAGTGGTACCCGTACTTCATGCGCCGGCTCGCCGAGCGGCCGGCCAACGTGCTGTTCGTGGTCCGGAGCATCCTGCTGGAGCGCCGGGTCGAGGAGGGTGGGCCGCCCTAGCCGGCTGGCATTCCGTTCTGGCCGCCCCCGGCCCGCCCTGGCACAAGGAACTTTTGGCCCCACCCCGAACGTAAAAACGGCTAACGCGGGTCCAGTCCAGGTGTGTCCGCCCGCTCCGGGCAGGCGCACCGCCGGGCCGCCTGCAGCGGAAAGCGGCCGGCCGTATTTCTCCTGCGGCACGCAGGACAGGCGCTTGGGGAGACGCGAGCACGAACTGGCCGAAGGAGGTGAGCGCAGGCTGAGACGTCTGCACCCACTGGACAGCATGTGCCGGAGCCCACGAGAGAATCGCCCGCGCACGAGACGGTGCGCATATCAAAGGAGGGGGTTGGGAGCGCCATGAGTCATCGGAAGATACTTCTCGCGCTTGTCATGTGCGTGATGGTGGTTACAGGGGCGTACTTCGCGTCGCCCGTGCCGGCCGCCACGGTCGGTCCCGTGACCGACCCGATCGGCGTCGTGAAGATCGGTCCCGGTGAGCCGATCACCATCGCCTACTGGCTCGTGACCGCGGGCCCGAACGCCAGCCTGGGCCTGGACAGCAAGCACGGCATCGAGATCGCGATCGCCGACGCCGGCGGCAAGGTCCTCGGGCATCCGGTCAAGCTGATCGGGGAAGACTCGGGCTGCAGCCCCGAAGGCGGGCAGACGGCCGCCACCAAGATCGCCGCCAACCAGGCGGTCGTCGCCGCGGTCGGCTCCAACTGCTCGAGCGAGTCCGTGCCGGGCGCGCCGATCCTCTGGAAGGCCGGGATCGTGACGGTCTCCCCGTCGGCGACCGCGCCCAAGCTTACGGATCCGGGCCGCGGGCCCGACTATGACGGGTTCCTCCGCGTCGCCCACAACGATAAGGTGCAGGGTGCCGTGGCGGCGACGTTCGCCCGGAACTTCCTGAAGGTCAAGTCGGCCGCGACGATCCACGACGGAAGCCCGTACGCTCAGGGGCTGGCCAACGCGTTCGCTGAGAACTTCAAGAAAATGGGCGGCGCCATTACCTCCCAGGAAGCGGTGCAGGTCGGGGATACCGACATGAAGCCGGTCCTCACCCGGATCGCGACGGGCAAGCCCGACCTGATCTACTACCCGATCTTCATCCCCGAGGGCGGGGCCATCACGCGGCAGGCGAAGGAAGTCTCGGGCCTGCAGAAGACGACGCTCATGGGCGCCGACGGCCTGCTCTCGCCGGACTTCGCGAAGGCGGCCGGGGACCCGGCGAAGGGCATGTACCTGACGAGCCCGGACCTGACGCCGGAGGCGCTCGGACCCAAGTACGCCAAGGACTTCCTCCCCAAGTATGAGAAGCTGGTCGGCTCGAAGCCGACGGCGGCGTTCCACCCGCACGCATACGACGCCACGAACATGATCTTCGCCGCGCTCAAGAAGGTGGCGAAGGTGCAGGGCGGGTCGATCTACATCGGGCGGAAGGCGCTCCGCGACGCGCTGTTTGCGACGAAGAACTTCAAGGGGCTGACCGGCACCCTGACGTGCAACACGTGGGGTGACTGCGGGGACCCGCACATCGCCGTGTACCAGGTCGTCTCGGCCAGCGCGGCGACGTGGAACCCCGGGGTCGATCCCAAGAAGGTCTATCCGGTCGGGAAGCCGTAGCCGGGCGCATCGCCGGCGCGTGAAGGAGTTTCGGGGATGAACCGGAGGCGGATCGCGTCTTCGGTTCATCCCCGCTCCATTCTTGGGGGGCGCGGAGGGGCCGCATGCGGCGCGGCCTGACCGGGCGCCTCTCGCTGATCGACCTCTTCCTGTGGGCGTTCCGCGCCGCGGTCGTCGTGATCGTGGTCGTCGGGACGGCAGCCACGCTGCGCGCCGGCCGGTACTCCGGCAGGGAGTGGATCGACTTCGTCGAGTTCGGCCTGGCGCAGGGCGGGGTCTACGCCCTCATCGCCCTCGGCTACACGATGGTGTACGGCGTCCTCAACATGATCAACTTCGCGCACGGCGAGGTGTTCATGAGCGGCGCGTACACCGCGTACTACGTCGCCGCGCCGCTCGGCGCCGCGGGGTTCCTGAACCGCTACGTGCTCGCGGGCCTGGTCGTGCTGCTGCTGGTCTCCATGGCGACCTCGATGGGGGTTGCGGTGCTCGTCGAGCGCGTCGCCTACCGTCCGCTGCGGCGGGCGCCCCGGCTCGTGCCCCTGATCACCGCGATCGGCGCGTCCTTCTTCCTCCAGTACACGTTCCGCGGGCTGTACGGCTCCGGCGTGCAGGCGTATCCGGAGATCGAGGTCCTCAAAGGGGACTGGGTCCTCGGCGGCCTGCACGTTCACCGCACCCAGGCGATCGTGCTCGCGGCGGCGGTCGCGATGATGTTCATTCTGTACGCGGTCGTGTACCGCACCAAGACGGGGAAAGCGATGCGCGCGGTCTCGGAGGACCGAGACACGGCGGCGCTGATGGGGATCGACGTGGACGCGATCATTGTCTTCACGTTCGCCCTCGGGGGCGCGATGGCCGGGGCCGCCGGGATCCTGTACGCGCTCGTGTACAAGCAGGTCCACTTCTTCATGGGGTTCGTCCCCGGGATCAAGGCCTTCACCGCCGCGGTGCTGGGGGGGATCGGGAACATCCCCGGGGCGATGCTCGGCGGCCTCTTCCTGGGCCTCGTCGAATCGGTCGGCCCCGCGCTCTTCCTGGACGGCCTCGGGATTCCCGCCCCCTACCAGCTGCGGGACGTGATCTCGTTCACGATGCTCCTGATCATGCTCATCTTCCGGCCCCAGGGCATTCTGGGGGAGCGCCTTGCGACCAAGAAGGCCTGACGACGTCCTCCGGATCGG
>JAPVSX010000232.1:0-5276 GCA_047519495.1 Armatimonadota bacterium | reverse complement strand
CCTCCGGCTGGAGGGGCCGGTATGGGAAGGCGTGGCGGGCGTGCCCAGGGTCGCCCTGCCCCACGAGCTGACCGGGCGGCTCGCGGAGACATGGACCGCGTTTTGCGCGGCGTCCCAGCCCGCGCCGAGGCGCCTCGGCGCGTTCGTGGACGCCGTTCCCGAGTGACCCGACGCGTGGGCTAGTGCCGCTCAAACATGATGCGCGGCATCTCTATGACGGGCGTAGCGCAAGCCGGGACCGGGGTCCCCAATCCCCCCATGCGGGGGGACAGGCAAATTGCATCTCCGCAGCGATTTGTTGGGGTGGTTCTAAAGGAGCACGCCGACGACGAGCAGCAAGCCGAAGATCAGGTGAACGCGCGCAGCCGCCACGTCGAGCAGGACGAGCTCGCGGGAGTCCTCGGCGGCGCCGACCCGGCGCGCGAGCGACCAGGCGAGAGACGCGCTCAGCAGCGCGAGCGCGGACCAGCGGACGAACGTGCCGGCGAGCACGCCGGCCACGAGCAGCGCGTACGCGGCGGCTAGGAGCCCGTACAGCAGCGCCTTGGATCCCCGCAGGCCGAGGGCCCGGGCCACTGTCACCGCCCCGCCGCGGCCGTCAAACGGGATGTCCCGGATGTTGTTGACGTGAAGGATCGCGGTCACGAGGCATCCGACCGGCAGGGCGTACAGCACGGGAACCAGCTCGATCGCCTGCGCCTGGACATAGTACGCCCCGAGCACCATCAGCGGCCCGAACAAGAGGAAGATCACGGGGTCGCCGAGCGCCCGGTACTTGTACGCGAGCGGCCATCCGGAGTAGAAGTACGCGCCGAGTACCCCGAGCACCCCGAGCACGAGCACCGGCGTGCCTCTCGTGGCGGCAAGGTAGACGCCGATCGCCGTGGACAGCAGCAGCAGGACGAGGCCGCCGAGAAACACCTCGCTCGGCTGGAGAATCCCCCGGATGAGAACCCCGCTCGAGCCATACGACTCGGGGGTGTCGTACCCGCTCCGGTAGTCGAAGTAGTCGCTGAAGAGGTTGGCGGCGCCCTGGATCGCGACCGCGGCGACGAGCGTGAGCAGAAGCAGCCGGGGATCGAACAGGCCCTGGGTACTGGCCACGGCCGCGCCGAGCAGCACCGGGACGATCGACGCGGTGAAGGAGAACGGACGGACCGCCTGCACCCACATGCGGGCGGTGCGGGCCGGGAGGCCCGGCCCGAGGAAGTGATCCCCCATGCTCACCCCTCCCCCCGATCGGCGGTTCCCCTAGATCGCACGGACCGATTATAGCATGAGCCGGCGCCTGATGGACCGGCGCACGTTTCTCCGCTGGGCCGGGGCGGCCGGGGCCGCGCTCCTGGCGCGCCCCGGCCCGGCCCGGGGCGCCGGCCGGTGGTGGAGCAGCCTCGTCTGGGGAGTCTTTGAGAACCGCGGGTTCAGCGCGGTGGCTGCGCTGCCGTCGCACCGCCGCCTTGCCCGCGAGGGCACGGTCCTCGCCAGGTACTTCGCCGTCGCCCACCCCTCCGGCCCCAACTACCGCGCGATGGCGTCGGGGGAAACGTGGGGGCGAGCCGAGGTCGTCGACGCGTTTCATCCGTCGGTCGGCAGCGCGGCAGCCGCCGCCTCACCGCCGATCCCCACGTACGTCTACCATCTTGACGGCACGATCGCGCGCAAGCATGATCCGCTGACAGACCTGCACGCGCCGCTCGCGGGGACCCGGCACGGACTCGATGCGCTCCGGGGCGATCTCCGCGGCGCGCTCCCTGAGACGTGCCTCGTGTACGTCGGGTGGAGCGACGACGGCGACCTCCACAACGGCGACTTCCACCGCGCCGACCGGAACCTCGAGGCGCTGCTCGACGCGCTGGACGCGTCCCCGTGGTTCACCACGCCGGACCGCGCGGGGCGGTACCCGGCGCTGTTCTTCTGCTACGACGAGGACGACGGCCGGGAGGAGAACCGGGTCTTCGCCGCCTGGTGGGGGCGCGGCGTGCGGCGCGGACGCCCCTCCCACGTCCGCCACACGCACTACGGCTTCTGCCGGACCATGACGGACAACTGGGGCCTCGCGCCCCTCGGGCGGGCCAGGCGCGAGGGGCCGATCAGCGAAGTGTGGGGTTGAGGGGATAGGCCCCAAACCCACGTTTGCTCATTGACAGACAGGCGCGGAGATGCAGGCCTGTTCGTGTGGTGGACCCTGCCCATGCTGGGTGGGCGATGATCCGGACGGCGGGACGTGTGATGCCTTCCTCGCCTATCACTACGACAAGGGGCCAGTATAGGGCGGTTGATCAAGGTGGAGCGCGCCGCGCCGGCGCGATGATCGCAGGCGTGCTGGGCCGATCCCCAGGACGTGGATGACGGGGAGCAGAGGGACTGATGCGAATTCTCGGGGGGCCCCAGGCCGCCCGACGGGCAGTTTCCCGGACATGTTCCTCGCGGCAGGAGTTCGGGCCTTCCCGGCGTACTAGCCGCAGAGAGACCCCGGCCCCGGCCGCCGATGCACGCCGCGCCGGGCGAACGCCGACGAGCCGACGCCGTATCACCCGCAGCAGACGACGCAGCATCAGCAGGAGGACGCCATCGCACACCACGCCCGGGGGGCACGCCCGAACCTCGTCCGCCGGCTCTCGCGGTCCATGCCGGCGCGGGCCTTGCGCGGCATCCTCACCGTCGCCCTCCTGACTCCTGCCGTCTGCTTGTCGCCCGGCGTCGCCGCGCCCGAGACGGGCGCGCAGGCGATCCGTGTCCGCATCGTCGTCAACGGGCAGGCCGTCCGTCTGGCAGGCGACGCGATCATCCAGAATGGGATCGTGATGGCTCCCTACGCGGGGCTGTTCGAGCCGATGGGGATCCGGGCGTCGTGGGATCCGCACGATCACATTCTCATACTGACGAGCCCCGCGGGCGACGAGATGCAGCTGCGCCCCAACGATCCGTACGCCACCGTGAACGGCGAGCACCGTCCGATCCCGATCCCGCTGGTGACCGTGCTCGGCCGCGTTCTGGTCCCCGTGCAGTGGGTCTTCGACACGCTGGGGGATGTCACGGTCTATGATCCGAACGCGCGGACGATCACGGTCAGCGCCCAGATCACCGGGGTCTCGTGGCGCGGCGTGGACGCGGGCCTCGAGGTCACGCTGGAAGGCACGGCGCCGCTCCACGCGACCGTGGCCACCCTCCACGCCCCCGAGCGCCTCGTCGTGGACGTCCCGGGGGCGGTCTCGAAGCCGTCGCTCGGGACGCTCGACGTCCGCGAGGGCTCCCTCGCCACCGTCCGGTTCGGCCAGGCCGCCGGGGGCACGCGCATCGTGCTCGACCTGACCGCTCCCGTGCGGTACCGCCTGCGCCCGGCGGATACGGACCGCCGGATCGTGATCACGCTGGGCGCCGGCGCGCCGCCGGCCGGCGGATCTCCCGGAGGACCGGCCGGGCATACGCCGAGCGCGCAGAAGATCACGGATGTCGCCTACCAGCACCTGGACGGCGGCGGGCGGGTCACTATCGCATCCACGCAGCCGCTGCTCGCCACCCAGCACATCCTTCGCGACCCCGATCGCATCGTGCTCGACGTGCCCGACGCGGTGTTCATCCCGGTCAAGGAGGCGGTCGACGTCGACGACGGCCTGGTGGTCCAGGTGCGCGCGGCACAGTTTCAAACCAACCCCAATATCGTTCGCATCGTGGTGGAGCTGGCGCGGCCGGCGCCATACGTCGTGCATCCGGGGGCGGAGACGAGCCAGACCATCATCGAGCTGGGCGCGGCCGTCGGCGCACCCGGTGGCGGCACCGCGGGGCTGCCCGGTCCGCGGGGGCCTGTGGTCGTGGCGCTGGACGCCGGCCACGGGGGAAGCGATCCGGGGGCGATCGGGCCCACCGGCGAGCAGGAGAAGGACGCGGTGCTGGCGATCGCGCAACACCTGCGGGCCCTCCTCCAGCGGCAGCACATCGACGTCGTTATGGTGCGGGACAGCGACGTGTTCGTGCCGCTCGATGACCGGGCGCAGATCGCGGCCCGGGCAGGCGCGACAGTGCTCGTGAGCATTCACGCGAACGCGGCCGTCGACGCCAACGCGAACGGCGCGCAGACGTTCTACGCGGCGCCCCAGAGCGCGGCCCTCGCGGCCGCCGTGCTGGAGGAGGTCAGCCGCGCCGTGGGCCTCGCGCCTCGCGGCGCGACGCAGGCCCGGTTCAAGGTCCTGGTGGACAGCCCCCGCATCCCGGCGATCCTCGTCGAGACGGCGTTCATCACCAACCCGCGCGAAGAACAGATGCTCCGGGATCCCGCGTCCCAGCAGGCGTTTGCGCAGGGGATCCTGCGGGGCATCACACGATACCTGGCGGCTCCCGCGGCGGCCCCCCAATGACCGGCCGGGCGAAGAGGCGGGTCCGGCGCGCCCCACACTGGCTCGCACCGCTCGTCGTGGGCATGATCCTCGGCGCGGGCCTGGTGGCCGCCCTTCTGATTGCCGGACACCTCCCGCCGTCCCCGAGCCCCTCGCGCCCCGCGGCCGTCCGTCCACCCGCGCCGCGGCTGGCGGCCCCGCCGGCACCCAGGCATCCGGCGCCCGCGCCGCCGATCCCGCGGCAGAACCCGGAGGCCTCGCAGGGACCCGCCGTCGGGCCGGCCCCGGAAGCTCCGCCGTCCGTCCAGGGGCGGCCCCGGGTCGCGATCATCTTTGACGACGCGGGGTACAGCATGTGGGCGGCCCGGGAGGTCATGGAGCTGGGGCGTCCCGTCACGATCTCGGTCCTCCCGGACCTGCCCTTTTCGACGGCGATCGCGGAGGAGGCGCCGGCGCACGGCGTCCAGGTGATCCTCCACCTGCCGGTCCAGCCCGACAATCCGGCGATCTCGCTCGGCCCCGGCGGCGTCACCGTGGACATGAGCGACGACGCGATCCAGAAGACCGTGGCCGCGGATCTGGCCACGGTCCCGACCGCGATCGGCACCAACAACCACATGGGCTCGCGCGGCACCTCGGATCCCCGGGTCATGCGCGCGGTGATCGAGGTCATGAAGGCCCGGCGCCTGTTCTTCGTGGACAGCCTGACGTCCCCGCGTTCGGTGGCCGCGCGCGTCGCGCGGGAGCTGGGGGTGCCCACGGCCGTCCGGGCGGTGTTCCTGGACAATCAGGACGAGGACGGCTATGTCCGGGGGCAGTTGCTCGCGCTGATCAAGATCGCGCAGAGCCGCGGCCAGGCGATCGCGATCGGCCACGTCGGCAAGGTGACGGCCCGCGTCCTGCGGGAGATGCTGCCGGAATTCGACGAGGCGGGCCTCCAGT
>JAPVSX010000231.1:0-2911 GCA_047519495.1 Armatimonadota bacterium | reverse complement strand
GGCCTCAACCCCGCAGGCGCGCTCGTCTCGGGCGCGCTGGCCGAGTTCTGGGGCGCCCCGGCCGCGTTCGCGGTCGGGGGCGCCGCCGGGGTCGTGGCGGCCCTGGGGGTGCTGCGCTGGCGCCAGTTGACGGGCCAGGCGGCCGCCGCAGACGCGGAGCCGCGGGCCGGCGAGACAGCAGTCTCCGGCGGAACGGCCCCCGGCGCGGGCATGATCGCGCCGATGGGGGCCGGCGGCGAGGACGACGGGGGGGCGGGCTAGCCGCTACCGGTACTTGTGCGCGACCACCTTGGCCTGGAGGAAGTTGAGCAGGTAGTCCGGGCCGCCCGCCTTGCTGTCGGTGCCGGACATGTTGAACCCGCCGAACGGGTGTGACCCCACGAGCGCGCCGGTGCACTTCCGGTTGAGATACAGGTTGCCGCACATGAACTCGCGGCGGGCGCGCGCCAGCTTTTCGGGGTTGAGCGAGTACACCGAGCCGGTCAGGCCGAACGCGGTGCCGTTGGCGATCCGGAGCGCCCCGTCGAAGTCGCGCGCCGGGATCGCGGCCACGACGGGTCCGAAGATCTCCTCCTGGGCGATTCGGGCGTCCGGCGAAACGTCCACGAACACCGTCGGCGCGACGTAGAAGCCGCCCTCCCGGGCGCGGCCGCCCCCGGCGGTGAGGCGTCCCTCGTGCTTCCCGACCTCGACGTAGTCGAGAATCTTCCGCTCGGCCGCGGCGTTGATCACCGGGCCGGCGGGGAAGTTCTCCGGCGCCGGCCCCACCTCGAGCCCGCGGGCCCGCTCGGTGATCAGCTCGACGATCCGGCCGTAGACGTGCGGCGTCACGACGACCCGGGACCCCGCCGAGCACTTCTGACCCTGGTAGCCGTAGCCCGACGCGACGATCCCGGCGACCGCCTCGTCGAGGTCGGCCTCATCGTCCACGATGATGGCGTTCTTGCCGCCCATCTCGGCGATGATCCGCTTGAGCCAGATCTGGTCGGCCGGCGTGTGCGCGGCGATTTCGAACAGGTGCGTCCCGACCTCCCGCGAGCCGGTGAACGCGATCATCCGCACCTTCGGATGCGCCGCGAGCGCCTCCCCCACGACGCCCCCGGAGCCCGTGACGATGTTCAGGACGCCGGGCGGCAGACCTGCCCTGGCGAGCGCGTCCGCGATCAGGTGCGCCGTGGCGGCCGAGTCGCTGGCCGGCTTCATCACGACCGTGTTCCCGGACACGATCGCCCCGAGGGCCATCCCCGCCGGGATCGCCAGCGGGAAGTTCCACGGGGAGATCACGGCGACGACCCCCAGCGGGATGTACTGATACTCGCTCATCTCCCCCGGGGCGGGGGGCAGCGCGGGCCCGGTGGCGTAGCGGAGGATCTCGCGGGCGTAGTACTCGGTGAAGTCGATCGCCTCGGCGACGTCCGCGTCGGCCTCGGTCCAGTTCTTGCCGACCTCGTAGCACATCCACGCCGCGGCCCGCAGCCGCCCGCGGCGGAGATGGTGCGCGGCCCGCATGAACAGCGCCGCGCGCTCTTCGGCCGGCACCCAGCGCCAGGACTCGTGGGCGCGCAGCGCCGCCTGGACGGCGGCCTCCACCTCCTCGGGCCCGGCCTGGTGCAGCACCGCGACGACCTGGTCGGCCCGGGACGGGTCGATCGACCGGAACGTCTTCTCCGTCCGCACGGGCTTCCCGTCGATCAGCAGTGGAAACTCACGGCCGAGCTCGGCGCCGACCGCCCGCAGCGCGTCCTGCATCTCGCGGCGGACCGGCTCCGAGGTGAAGTCGCTGAGGGGCTCGTTACGAAACTCAGAGGGCGTCATCATGGCAGACCTCTGTTCACCGCTGCCCGCGCGCCGGGATGTCGCCCTGAGGCGGCACGGCGCGGTAAAGTGTCTGCGCGATCCGGTCGAGCCCCCGCTCGATGCTGGCCATCGAGGTGGCGTAGGAGAGCCTGAGAAACCCGGGTGCCTCGAACGCCTCGCCCGGCACGAGGGCGACGTGCGCCTGCTCGAGGAGGTACTCGGCCAGGGCCAGCGACGTCGAGGGCCCGCCCGGCCGGGCGAGCACGCCGCGGACATCCGGGAACGCGTAGAACGCGCCCCGAGGCATCCCGCACGTGACGCCCGGGATCTCGTTGAGGCGCGCGGCGACGTACCGCCGGCGGCGGTCGTACTCGGTGACCATCTCGGCGAGGGCGACCCTGTGCGTCAGCGCGTACAGGCCGGCCTTCTGCGCGATCGAGTTGGGATTGCCGGCCAGGTGCCCTTGCAGCGCCGTGACCGCGTCTGCAACCGGCCGGGGCGCCGCGGCGTAGCCGAGCCGCCACCCGGTCATCGCGTACGTCTTGGACATCGAGTTGAGGAGCACGATCCGGTCGCGCGCCTCGGGCCAGACCGCCGGCACGCACAGGTGCCGGGCGCCGTCGTACACCATGCGCTCGTAGATCTCGTCGCTCAGCAGGGCGAAGCCGTGCCGTGCCGAGAGGGCGACGAGCCCGGCCAGGGTCTCCCGGGTATACACCGTCCCGGTGGGGTTGTGCGGAGAATTGAGGATGATCGCCCGCGTCCGGGGAGTGATGAGCGGCGCGACCCGGTCCGGCAGCGGCTGCCACGCCTCGGCGGCCTCGGTCGGGACCATGACCGGCCGTGCCCCGGCCAGCCGGATCTGCTCGATGTAGGATACCCAAGCCGGCACCGGCACCAGGACCTCGTCTCCGGGCTCGCAGAGCGCCTGCAGCGCAAAGTACAGCGCGGGCTTGCCTCCCGCCGTGATCACGATCTCGTCGGGCTCGTAGGCGGCGCCGTAGTCCTGGCGCAGCCGCGCCGCCACCGCCTGCCGCAGCTCCGGGATGCCCGCGGGACTCGTGTACTTGGTGAACCCCTCCCGGATCGCGGCGCTCGCCGCCTCCTTGACCGC
>JAPVSX010000230.1:0-2171 GCA_047519495.1 Armatimonadota bacterium | reverse complement strand
GGCCGGCGGAGATCCTCGACCCGGGCGCCGGGCTCACGGTTCAGCTCGAGGTCGAGAGCGCGGATCCAGACACCAGGTACCACCTGGGCGTGGCGATAGACTCGCAGGACGGGCGGTGTCTGTTCGCCGCCGCAACGCACTGGGATGGGGTCGCCCCGTTCTCAGGCGGCACGAGACATTCGGTCCTCCTGCGCATCCCCGCGCTGCCGGTCGCGGCCGGCAGCTTCTCCATCTCCGCGTTCCTGTTCGACGACCACGGCCTGCACACCTACGATCAGGTGGCTGTCCCGGCGGCCATCCGGGTCGCGGGCCAGCGATGGACGCCTTCTCTCCTCCACCTGCCCCACGAATGGGTGGTCCCGACTTGACCCACGCGCCGCTCTCGGTGGTGTACCTGCTGGAAGACACCGCCCTCTTCGGGGGCGTCAAGATCGTCCTGCACCAGGCGGAGCTGATGGCGCGGCGCGGCCACCGGGTGACCGTCGTGAGCAAGGGGGAGCGCCCGGCGTGGTTCCCCCTGCGCGCCGGGTTTCTCCAGGTGCCGGCCCTCGAGCCGCAGCTGTTGCCGCCGGCCGACGTCACGGTGGCCACGTTCTGGACCACGATCAGAGCCGCGGCAGGCGTGGCCTCCGGCGCGGCGGCGCACTACTGCCAGGGGTTCGAGGGGGGGTTCCGTCACAACCGCGACGACCACGCCGCAATCGCCGAGGCGTACCGACTCCCCATGCCCTGCCTGGCGCTGTCGCCGCACCTGGCCGTCCTCGTCAGGGAGCGCTTCGGAAGGCCGGCTCGCGTCGTTCCGCCGGCGCTCGCGCCGTACTGGCGGCCGGCGTGGCGGAGGAAGCCGCACAGGCTCCCGCGACTCCTCATCGCCAACCCTTTCGAGATCGAGTGGAAAGGCGTTTCCACGGGGCTTGCGGCCGTGCGCTTGCTGCGGGAGGCCGGGTTCCAGTGTCGAGTGGTGCGTCTCTCCCAGTGGCCGCTCGGCGCTGCCGAGCGCGCGGTCCTGACGGCCGATGAGTTTCACCACCACGTCGAGCCCCGCCTGGTCGCGGGGCTTCTCCGCGGCGCCGATCTGATGCTGGCGCCGTCCTGGGAAGAGGAGGGGTTCGGCCTGCCCGTGCTGGAGGCGATGGCGTGCGGCCTGCCGGTCGTGGCGTCGGACATCTCGGCGTTCCGGGCGTTCGCCGGTGGTGCAGCGGTGCTGGTGCCGTTCGACCGTCCGGAGCGGTTCGCCGCCGCCGCGCGGGAGATCCTCGGCGACCCGTTGCGCTGGCGCGCGCTCCGGCGCCAGGGGCTCGAAGCGGCGCAGGGCTTCTCGGAGGAGCGGGTGGGAGAGATCGCCGAGGACGCCCTCTCCTGGGTTGCCGGGGGCCGCTGGCGGGGGGAGGCGTGAGGCCGGCAGCGACCCCCTCCTCGGACGGTCGGCCGGTGCTGTGGGTGCGGGCGCGCTCGACCCGCAGCGTGCTCAACGAGCACCTGCGCCACGTCGCGGGGAGCTTCTCGGCCGCGGGATGGTCCGTGGTCGCGGACGTTCCGCGGGTCGTCCCCCCAGGGGCGGCGTTGGCGGTGGTGGACGATCCCTGGGTGGAGCCGCTGCCGCGGCTCGCCTCGGCGCTGGCACAGATCCGCGTGTCGGGGTCACCGGCCTGGCGGGTGCCGAGGGTTCACGGGCTGGCGGGGCGGCAGGGGTGGCACCCCTCGGTTCCACCGTCAACCGTGTCGGAGTACGAGCGCCGCACGGTGAGGCGTGGAGCTCCCGGAACGATCCCGCTGGAACGCGGCGCGTGGAGCGGCTTTGCGGTGGCCGCGGCGGGCGAGGCCGCGGCGTTGCTTCGTGAAGGCTGGCCGCCGCACCGGGCCGCGCTCGTCACGAACGCGTTCCTGTACCGGTACGCGGATCCCTCGGCCCACGATCGCCGCGAGCTGATGCCGTTCGTTCCTGTGGAGGCGAGGACGGTCGTCGATGTCGGGTGCGGGACGGGCCTGTTCGGGGGCCTGCTGCGGCGCGACCGGCGGATGGTCATCGGGATCGAGCCGGAGTGGGAGCTCGCCCGGGGCGCGAGGCGCAACCTCGACCTGGTCATGCCGGTCAGGGCGGGGGAGGGCCTCGCTGCGGTCCGCGGTCCGATCGATTGCATCGTCTTTGCCGATGTGCTCGAGCACACCGC
>JAPVSX010000229.1:0-5767 GCA_047519495.1 Armatimonadota bacterium | reverse complement strand
GCGGCGCGGTGATCACCGAGACGATCTTCGCCGTGCCCGGCCTGGGCCAGCTGGCCGTCAACTCGATCTACACGCGCGACTACCCGATGCTCGAGGGCGTCGTGATGATGAGCGCGCTCGCGATCCTGGTGATCAACCTCGTCGTGGACCTCATCTACTCGCTGATCGATCCCCGGATCAAGCTCGCCGGAGAGCGGTCGTGACCGTGGCGGTCGGGACCCTGCCGGGCGCCGGGCGCGCCAGCCCGGCCCGGCGCGGCGTCCGTCACCTCGAGCGCCGGTTCGCCCGGAACCGGCTCGCGCTCCTCGGGCTCGCCGTCTTCTGCCTGATCGTGCTGATGGCGGCGGCGGCTCCCTGGGTCGCCCCTGCCTCCCCGATCAAGACGGACTTCACGGCCTACCTCCAGCCGCCGGGGCCGCGCCATCCCCTGGGCACCGATGAGCTCGGACGCGACGTGCTCAGCCGCGTGATCTTCGGATCCCGCGCGTCGCTCGAGGCGGGCCTGATTGCGGTCGGCCTGGCGATCACCGCCGGCGTGCCGCTCGGGCTCGTGGCCGGGTTCTACCGCGGCCGGCCGGACGACGTGCTGATGCGGCTCACCGACGCGATGCTGTCGTTTCCCCAGCTGATCCTGGCGCTGGCGGTGGCGGCCGTGCTCGGGCCCGGACTCGCCAAGGCGATGATCGCGATCGCGGTCGTGCTCATGCCGATCTTCACGCGCCTGATGCGGGCGCAGGTCCTCACCGAGCGCGAGCGGGAGTACGTGGACGCGGCCCGGGCGATGGGGGCGGCGGACCGGCGGATCATCTGGCGGCACCTGCTGCCGAACAGCCTGGCCCCGATCGTGGTCCAGGGCTCGCTCAACGTCGCCACGGCCATCATCACCGAAGCCACGCTCAGCTTCCTCGGGTTGGGCACGCAGCCGCCGACCCCGTCGTGGGGGTCGATGCTGAACGCGGCGCAGCAGTACCTCACGCAGGCCCCGTGGCTGTCGTTCTGGCCGGGCCTGGCGATCGCCGTCACGGTCTTCTCCGTGAACGTCGCGGGCGACGGCATCAGGGAGATCTGGGATCCCCGGACCCGCTGACGCGCAGGGATCCCTTGTCCCCGACGCGCGCGCCCCGGTATCATACCGGTAGAGCGGATCGCGGCGCCGCCCGGCGTCGATGCGAGCGGGGACCAGTTCCGGGCGGCGCGTGACGGAGGCGTAGATATGGAAGCCGTCCGGATCAACGCCGACCGGCTGCAGAGCCGGCTCACCGACCTGGCCAGGATCGGCCGGACGCCCGAGGGGGGCGTGACCCGGCTGTCCTATCGGGCGGAGCACGCCGAGTCGGTCCGCCTCGTCGCCCGCTGGATGCGCGAGGCGGGCGCCGAGATCGGTCTGGACTCGTGGGGCAACCTCTTCGGCGTGGTGCCGGGGACGCTCGGCAGCCTGCCCCCGATCGCGGCCGGATCGCATCTCGACACCGTGCCGAACGGGGGGGCTTTCGACGGGGCGCTGGGGGTGGTCGCCGCGGTCGAGGCCGCGGCGGCGCTGCGCGACGCTCGGGCGACGCTGCGGCATCCGCTCCTGCTGCTCGCGTTCGCCGAGGAAGAAGGGACGTCGTTCGGCGTCGGCTGCCTCGGCTCGCTCGGGCTCGTCGGGCGGGCGCCGGCCCCGGAGACGCTTCGGGACCAGACCGGCGTGCCGCTCGTCGACCTCCTCCGCGCGTTCGACCCGGGCGTGCCCCGCCGGGCGGTGCCGGCGCCGATGGTGGCGTACCTCGAGCTGCACATCGAGCAGGGCCCCACGCTCGCCGCGCAGGGGATGTCCCTCGCCGCCGTCGAGACAATCGTCGGGATCTCGCGGGCGGTGCTGGTGTTCACGGGAGAGGCGAACCACGCGGGAACGACCCCGATGGACGTCCGCCGGGACGCGCTGTGGGGCGCGGCCGATCTGGTCGCCGCGGTCCGCACGATCGCGCGCGATACCGGGGGCCGGGCGGTGGGCACCGTCGGGCGCTGCCTCGTGTCCCCGGGCGCCGTGAACGTGATCCCGGGCCGGGCCGAGGTCACAGTGGAGCTGCGGAGCGCCGACGACCGGCTGCTGGAGGCGCTTCGCGACCAGGTCGAGGCAGCCGGCCGCGCATGCGCCGGCCGCCACGGTCTGGGGCTGGAGATCCGTCCGTGGCGGGCTGAGCCTCCGGTGCCGGTCAACCGGGCCGTCCGCGACGAAGTGATCGCAGCGGCGGGCGAGCTGGGATGGCCGGTCACGACGATGCCGAGCTGGGCGGGGCACGACGCGAAGATCCTGGCGTCGGTCGCGCCGACCGGGATGATCTTCGTGCCGAGCGTCGGAGGGATCAGCCATTCGCCGCGGGAGCAGACGTCCTGGGACGACGCGGCCCGGGGGGCGCAGGTGCTGTGCCGCGCGATCGAGCGCCTCGACACGTCGTCCGGCGCGTAGGCGCGGCCGGCCCGGGTCGGCACGGCGCGGACCGGAGGTGAGTCCGATGGCGGGTGAGGAACCGTCCGGCGGGGCGGAGCAGCCTCGCAGTCATGAGCCCACGCCGGAGGGCGGCTCGGGCGAGCGCGCGCCGGAGACGGCCGGCCCGCGAGCCATGCCGCTTGGCGCGCTGGCGACGCACGACCTCCTCCTCACGCTGCTCGGTCTCCTGGTGGAGAAGGCGTGGGCAGGGATGGGGCTGGTGCCCGATCCCGCGACCGGCAAGCTCGAGAAGAACCTCGAGGACGCGCGGATCGCGATCGACGCCTACGCGGCGATCCTGGAAGTGGTCCGCGCGAAGCTCGACAACGCGCCCCGGCGCGAGATGGAGACACTGCTGACGACGCTGCGGCTCAACTTCGTGGAAAAGAGCAGCGGGTTATCCACATAATTCAGATATTCCTCGAACTGACTTTCCCGATTGTGGCGGGTGCGGAAGTATGATACAAGTAATAGCGGAGGCGCAAGCTCTCCGGCAAGTGTAGCCGATTCAAACGCTCGCGTACGTGGACGCCGATAGCCTGTTAAGTGTACTTCGGAGGTAACTCCGGAGAACGGCTGGCTGGCGGTAGGCACCGGCGGCGGGAGCCGAAGACGGTGAAAAGCCGGTGGGTGAGCGCCTCCCGATTTTTTCCTTCACGGGCGGCCCCCCGCACGTCCTTCCATAAACATCCGTTTCTGCTCCGCGATGCTCGTGTTCCGTGCCGCTCGCGATAAGCCGTTCGCTATAATTGGAGGGCATCTCCGCAGCAATTCGTTGGGTGGTGTAGGGTGAGGTGCGATGTCCAACCGTCTGGCAGAGGCTACGAGCGCATACCTCCGGTCCGCCGCCCGCCAGCCCGTCGAGTGGTATCCGTGGGGCGAGGAGGCCTTCGTGCGGGCCCGCGCGGAGGACAAGCCGATCCTGCTCGACGTGGGCGCGGTCTGGTGCCACTGGTGCCATGTGATCGACCGGGAGTCGTACGACAACCCGGAGACGGCGGCGATCATCAACCGGCACTTCGTTCCCGTCAAGGTCGACCGCGATGAGCGTCCCGACGTGGACGTCCGGTACCAGAACGCCGTGAGCGCGATCAGCGGGCAGGGCGGATGGCCGCTGACCGCGTTCCTGACCCCGGACGGCAAGGTGTTCTTCGGGGGGACGTACTTCCCGCCGGATGAGGCGATGGGCCGCCCGGGGTTCAGGCAGGTCCTCCTGGCCGTGGCCGAGTTCTACCGCACGAAGCGCGACCAGGCGCACGCTTATGCCAACGAGCTGTTCCAGGCGCTCCACCGCCTGGGCGGCGTGCGGGCCTCCGAGGAGGGGCTTGCGCCCGCGCTCGTTCAGGCGGCGGCCGCCGACATTGAGCGCCAGTTCGATCCGCTGCACGGCGGGTTTGGCAATGCGCCCAAGTTTCCCCATACGGGGGCAGTCGAGCTGCTCCTCAGGCGGTACGACCGCACGCGCGATCCGCAGACTCTTCTCGTGATCACCAGGACGCTCGAGAAGATGGCCCGGGGCGGCGTGTACGACCAGGTGGGCGGAGGGTTTCACCGATACTCGGTCGACGCGGCCTGGATCGTCCCGCACTTCGAGAAGATGAGTTACGACAACGCCGAGCTCCTGCGAAACTACGTCCACGCGTTCCAGGCCACCGGCACCCCGCTGTTCCGGGACGTGGCGCTGGGAATCCTCGGCTACGTCGCCGGCACCCTGACGGACCCGGCCGGCGGAGGCTTCTATGCGAGCCAGGACGCCGACGTCTCTCTCGAGGACGACGGAGACTACTACACGTGGACGCTCGACGAGGCGGCCGCGGCGCTGGCCGCGGAGGAGCTGGAGGTTGCGCGGCTGACGTACCACCTGGACGGCCGGGGGGAGATGCACCATGATGCACGCCGGCACGTCCTGTTCGTCGACAAGGATCCCGACGTCGTCGCCGCGCTGCTCGGCCGGCCGGTTGAGGAGGTGCGCGACGGGCTGGCCCGCGGCCGGCGTCGCCTGCTGGAGGCGCGCGGGGGCAGGCCGGCGACGTTCGTCGATCGCACGATCTACGCCGGGTGGAACGGTATGATGAGTTCCGCGTTCTTCGAAGCCGCGCGCGGCCTCGATCTGCCGGAAGCCCGCGAGGCGGCGCTGCGGGCCGTCGAGCGCGCGGCGCGGGATGCGTACGCGTCCGGCCGGGGATTCCGGCACGTCGTCAGCGCGCCCGGAGGTGTGTCCGGGCTGCTCGACGATCAGGTCAACATGGCCCGCGCGCTGCTCGACGCGTTCGAGCACACAGGGGAGCCGCGCTACCTGGGCCTTGCGGAGGAAACGGTCGAGTACGTCCTCGCCGGCTTCCCGACCTCCGACGGCGCGTTCTACGATGTCGCCCATGATATCCAGCGGGAGCGCCGCGCGCTGGCCCTCGGGCTGCCCTACGTTCCGGTGCAGGACGCGCCGACCCCCTCGGGCAACGGCGTGGCCGTGCTCGTGCTGGACCGCCTGGCGGCGCTCACCGGGAACGCCCGCTACCGCGACGCGGCTGAACGGGCGCTGCGCGCGACGGCACCCGGCGCCGCGCCGCAGGGGTTGTTCACGTCCACGCTCTGCCTGGCCCTCGACCTGCACCTCGACCCGCCGCTGCACGTCGTCGTGATCGGACCCCGGGACGACCCGGGGACGCGGGCGCTGCACGGGGCGGCGCTCGCCGCGTACCGGCCGGGAACGATCGTTCATGTACACGATCCGGTCCGGGCGAACGGCTCGCTTCCGGCTCCGGTCGCTGCAGCGGCCGCCGATGGCGGCGGGCCGCGGGCGTACGCATGCACGGCCACGGCCTGCGCCCCGCCAGCCGCCGATCCGGACGCGCTCCGAGAGACGATCCGGACGTTCGGGCGCGCGTCCCGGCCTGAGCCTGGGTCTGGGCCTGGGCCTACGGCGTGAGCCAGGACGCGCGTGAGCCAGGACGCCCACGAGAGCGCCGGGTACGTCCGGCTGAAACATATCCTCGCCGAGCTTGCCCTGCATACGCTCGCGCGCCCCGGGCGGGCTCGGACCGCCGCGGCGCTTGAGGCGTACGCCCGGGCGAGCAGCCGCGGCGAAGCGGTGCCGCTCGAGCCCCTCGCGGCCGCGACCGGGACGGCGCCGGCCGGCGTGCGCCGGGTGCTTCTATCGACCGGGCTCTTCGCCGCCGCGCAATGCGGGCGGGCGGTCGCGTTGGCCGCGCCGTTTGTGCCTGCTGCGCCGTATTTTTACCGGCAGGTGATGCGCCTCGGAGACGCCCTGCGGCGGATCGAAGGTCCCCGGCCCGCCGG
>JAPVSX010000228.1:0-3605 GCA_047519495.1 Armatimonadota bacterium | reverse complement strand
CGAACACCAGGACGAACGCGAAGATCGTCCGGACCTCTCGAGTCATGCCGTCTCCCTCCTCAGTGCTCCGTTCCGCGGCGTCCCGAGCCGGGGCCCGCGCTCCGCGTTTCCCTCAGCCGGCGCCCGCCGGCCTGTCCTCGCCGCGCGAGGGGGACCCGGTGGGCACACCACGCGGCGCACAACCGGACGGGGAACGCGGGAAGACATCGGCAACGGGAGATATCAACACACGTGGGCCGGACGCGCTCGGGGCCTCCGCAGACTCAGCAACTGTCCCGGCCGGACACCGTCGGACCGGGCTCAACCGGGATCGCGCAGAAGGCAGGATGGACCATGAACCTCGCGCGCCGTATTCGCCGCCCTATCCTATTCTCCTTCTCCCCGCCCACGTCTATTCTTCCCCGGCGGCGCCGCGCGCAGACGGGCCGCAACCGCCTACATCCGCTCGACCGCGGCGACCCCCATGAGGTCGAGCGTGTTTCTCAGCGCCCGGCGGACCGCGTCCACCAGGACGAGCCGGGCCCCGGTCAGGCCGGCGTCCTCGGTGAGGACCCGGCACTGTCCATAGAATACGTGAAACGCCTCGGCAAGTTCCCTCGCATACGCGCAGAGGCGCTGTGGCTCGCGCCGCGTCCCCGCGGCGTACACGATCTCGGGCAACGCGATCACGCGCCGGGCAAGCGTCCACTCCTCGGGGGCCGCAAGGCGCGAGAGGTCGGCCCGCTCGGCGTCCGGGCGCGGCACCGCCATCCGCTCCGCCTCGCGCAGGATGCTCGAGATCCGGGCGTGCGCATACTGCACGTAGTAGACCGGGTTGTCGGCCGACTGCCGGCGGGCGAGCGCCAGGTCGAAGTCCATCGGGGCCGCCGGGCTCGCCATGATAAAGAAGAAGCGGGCGGCATCGCGGCCCACCACCTCGATCAGCTCGCGCAGCGTGACGAACTCCCCGCTGCGCTTGCTCATGCGGACGGCCTCGCCCTCGTTCCGCAGCCGGACGTGCTGGTACAGCAGCACCTCGAACGTCGCCGGGTCCTTCCCGAGGGCCTGGAGGCCGCCGCGGACCCGGGCGACGTCCCCGATGTGGTCCACGCCCCAGACGTCGATCAGGTGCTCGAACCCCCGCGCGTACTTGTCCAGGTGATACGGGATATCGGCCGCGAAGTACGTCGGCCGGCCGTCGCGGCGGACGACGACCCGGTCCTTATCGTCCCCGAACCGCGTCGCGCGGAACCACAGCGCGCCCTCCTGCTCGTAGACAACGTCGCGGCGGCGCAGCTCCTCGAGACAGCGGCGGACGGCTCCGCTCTCGTGCAGGGTGCGCTCGCTGAACCACGTGTCGAAGGTGATCCCGAACGCCTCCAGGGTCTTCCGGATCTCGTCCAGCATCATCCGGAGCGCCCGGTCCTGGACCCCGGCCAGGCGCTCCGCGGCGCCGGCGTCGGCCAGGCGCGGCCCCAGCTCGGCGAGAATCCGCCGGGCGATCTCTGTGACGTACTCTCCCTGGTACCCATCCTCGGGAAACTCCGCCGGACGCCCGAGCAGCTCCAGGTAGCGGGCCTCGACGGAGCGCGCGAGCGTCTCGACCTGGCCCCCGTAGTCGTTAACGTAGTACTCCCGGGAGACCCGGTAGCCGAGGGCCTCGAGCAGCCGCGCCACCGTCTCTCCCACGGCGCCGTTCCGGCCGGCGCCGATGTGCAGCGGGCCCGTCGGGTTTGCGCTCACGTACTCGACGAGCACGCGCCGGCCGCCGCCTACGTCGGTGTGCCCGAACGTCCGGTCCTCGGCGTGGACCCGGCGCAGCCATCCATGCACGAACGCGGGGGCGAGCGAGAGGTTCAGGAACCCGGGCCCGGCGAGCTCAGCGTTGACCAGGATGTCCGACGGCAGGGTGAGCTGGCGGAGCAGCGCGCTCCCGACCTCACGCGGAGGCCGGCCGAAGGCCTGCGCGAGCACGAGCGCGAGGTTCGTCGCGTAGTCGCCGTGCCGGGGATCGCGCGGCGGCTCGACGTCGAACGGCGGCAGCGGCGCGGGCGGGGGGGGCAGGTCTCCCGCCGCCGCGGCCCGGCCCAACGCCTCCTCGAGGAGCCGGCATAGCTCCCGGGTAACCACGCGCCTAAGACGTCACTGCAGCCGGACGACGCCGACGCGCGCCAGGTCGTGGATGTGGATGGTGTCCACGAAGCGGATCTGCCCCTGCGCGGCGGTCATCACGAGCGAGTGCGTCCGGATGCCGCCGCCGAAAAACCGGACCCCCGTGAAGAGATCGCCGTCGGTGATGCCGGTGGCCGCGAAGACCAGGTTCTGGCCGCGGACCAGCTCGTCCGTCCGGAAGATCCGGTCCGGATCGCTGATCCCCATCTCCTTCGCCCGCTGGCGCTCCGCGTCGTTGCGGTACCATAGCCGTCCCTGAATCTCGCCCCCCAGGCACCGGAGCGCCGCCGCGGCGAGCACCCCCTCCGGGGCGCCGCCGATGCCCATGACCGCGTGCACGCCGGGGCCGGAGACCGCCGCGGAGATCGCCGGGGCAACGTCGCCGTCCGAGATCAGCTTGATCCGGGCGCCCGCGCGCCGGACCGCCGCGATCAGGTCGGCATGCCGCGGCCGATCAAGGATAACGACCGTGATGTCGGAGATCTTCCGCCGGAGGGCCTCGGCCAGGACCTCGAGGTTGCGCTCGGGCGGCCACCGGAGGTCCACCCTGCCCGCAGCCTGCGGGGGCACGATCAGCTTCTCCATATAGATGTCGGGAGCGTGAAGGATGCCGCCCTGCTCGGTCACCGCCAGGAGCGCGATCGCGTTCGGGAGGCCCTTCGCCACGAGGTTGGTCCCCTCGACGGGATCCACCGCGATATCCACGGCGAACCCGCTGCCGTTCCCGACCTCTTCCCCGATGTAGAGCATCGGGGCCTCGTCGCGCTCCCCCTCCCCGATCACGATCCGGCCGCAGATCGGCAGGCCGGACAGCACCTCTCGCATCGCGAGCACGGCCGCCTGGTCCGCCCCCTCAGTGTCGCCCTCGCCCATGTGGCGGGCCGCGGCAATCGCCGCCCCTTCGGTCACCTTGACGATGTCGAGCGCCAGGGTGTCCTCCATCGGACGCCTACCGCGGCTCCGCCGGTCGCTCTGCCAGCAGAACGGAGACCTTCTGTGGGGTGTGGTCGCGGACGAGCGAGAGCGTGACCGCGTCGCCGATCTTCTTGCTCACAACCTCCCGCACGAAGTCGTTCCAGTTGTCGACCCGGTCGCCGCTCACGGCGATGATGATGTCCCCGGGCTGGATGCCCGCGCGGGCCGCGGGGGATGCGGGCTCGACCTGCCGCACCACCACGCCGTGATCGGCGCCCAGATTGTACGCCTGGGCGGTCTGGGGGTCCACCTCGCCGCCGTACACGACGCCGACCCACGGCCGGACCACTCGCCCCTGGGCGATCAACTGCGCCATCTCGACTCGGGCCAGGTCGCTCGGAATCGCAAACCCGATCCCCTGCGCGTTCGGAATGATCGCCGTGTTGATGCCGATCACTCGCCCCAAGCTGTCGACGAGCGCGCCGCCGCTGTTGCCGGGGTTGATCGCCGCCGACGTCTGGATCAGGTTCTCGACGATG
>JAPVSX010000227.1:0-8918 GCA_047519495.1 Armatimonadota bacterium | reverse complement strand
TGCAACCCCGCGAACCCCCATCCGCAACAAATCGTCGCGGAGGAGGTACAAGCGGTGGCACTCGTCGCATTCCTTGCGCTTGTCGGCCTAACACTGTGGGCAACAGGCCACCTCATCATCCGCTGACCGCGGCACAGAAGCGGTGGGTGTAATCCGGTGAGGGGGTCGTTCCCCCTCACCCGTGTCTCAGGGGGCGCGGAGAGGCGTTAGCCTCCCGCTCCCGTGGGGAAGAAAAAAATCAGTGAGGAACCACCGGAGAGGGGGTGCCGCATATGATCTTTGTGCTGCTGGCCCTGCTGATCCTTGCAGCCACGGGGCATATGATCCTTCGGTAATGCTCCGGATGGCGCACAGTTTCTGCGGGAGGTGAGGGCGGGTGAGACGATGCGGAGGGGTGGCTCAGGCGCTCGCCACAGCGGCTGCGCTGGTGTTTGGGGTGATAACCCCGCCGGCGTCCCAGGCGCAGACCGCCCCGTCTTCGCCTCCCGGCGTGCCGGCCAACCAGGTCGCCTCGGTGACCCTGGCGCGCGGTGTCCGGTCGACTTCGCTGTTCGGCTCGGGCGAGGTGACGCCCGTCGAGCCGACGACCGTGTTCATCAGCACGGATCTGCCCTATGCCATCGTCAAGGTGAAGGCGCTCGTCCCCGACACGACGGTCACGCTCCGGCTGCTCGATCCGACCGCCGCGGCGTACGCGGTTGACGCGAAGACGCCCCAGCATAAGAACAACGAGCCCTGGAAGGAGTTCGACTTCGCCGCGCCGCTCTTTATCCTGGGGACGGACCTGGAGGGCCAGACCGGCGCGTGGCACCTCCAGATCGTGATCAACAGCCAGGTGCAGAACGACACAACGTTCCAGTGGGAGCCCGCGACGGCGCTCTCGCTCAGCAAGATCAAGGACGCCGTGGACCAGTCCCCGCTGGACGCCGACCTCCACTGGCGCTACGGCGCGGCGCTCGCGCAGCTCGGTCACGACCGCGAGGCCATCCAGGAACTCCAGCATGCGATTCAGCTCGACCCCAAGTACGCGCTGTACCACATCACGCTCGGGCGGATCTACGAACGCCAGGGCCGGCCGACGGACGCGGTCCACGAGTTTCAGACGGCGCTCGGGCTGCGCGGCAGCTTTTACGACGCGGTGTTCGCCGGCTGGGCGCAGGCACACCTGAACCGCCTGCAGACCCACTGAGGCACCCTGGAGATGGCCGCGGCGGGGCGCCCTGGCTCACGCCGTAGGCCTGGGACGCCCCGGGCGATCTACCTGCGCGTCCTGTGCTTCATCCGTGACAGCGACCGCGTGCTGCTGCTGCTCCGCAGCAAGCCTCCCAACCAGGGGCTCTACAACGCGCCCGGCGGCAAGATCGAACGCGACGAGGACCCCTACGACGCGTGCCTGCGGGAAGTCTCCGAAGAGACCGGGATCCGGCTCCCGGCCGCCCGGCTGCGCGCGCTGCTCACGGTGAACACACGGACGACCGGCGCCCAGTGGGTGCTGTTCGCCTTCACGGCCGACCTTCCGCCGGGAGCGCCCCACCCGGTCGCCGCGGACGAGGGGGAGCTCCGGTGGGTGCGACTCGACGAGATCCCCTCGCTCCCCATCGTGTCCGACATCCCCCTGATCCTGCCCCACCTGTTCGGGCCTGCGCCCGGCGTCCTCATGGGCAAGATTCGCTGCGACAACGACGACGCCGACAGCATGCTCGACTACGAGCTCCGGATCGTCTGACCCCTCCCGGCGGGACTCGAGGGCGCCCAGCCGCGAGGCCTGACCGCGCGGCCGGCGGAGGAGTCCGCCCGGCCGGGGGACAACTGATGTGTATGCCGGAGGACGTCCTCGTGGTGCCCCGCGCGATCCTGTTTCCGTCCGGCGGCTTCTACGGGTTCTCCCGCGAGGGCATTCCCGCGTACCTCGCGGTGATCGCCGGCCACGCATTCTTCGCCCCGCGCGACCGGGTGGAAGAGGACCCGAGCCTCAAGCAGATCATCCCGTACGTCGTGCTCCGGCATCGCGACCGCATCTTCCTGGTCACGCGGACGCGCGGGGGGGCGGAGGTCCGGCTCCGTGAGAAGCTCTCGATCGGGCTCGGGGGGCACATCACCCCCGAGGACACGGCCGACGCAGCCGACCCGGTCGCGGCCGGGATGGCGCGCGAACTTGAGGAAGAGGTCGCGGTGCCTCCGGGGTGGAGCGCTCGACCCGTGGGTGTGCTCAACGACGACGTCGAGGCGGTCGGCCGGGTGCACTTCGGCCTCGTCTACATCGCCGACCTTCCCACGCCGGACGTGCGGATCCGGGAGACGTCGAAGCTCGCCGGGGCGTTCGCGACACCGGAGGAGATTCGAGCGACCTATCCCCGCCTGGAGTCCTGGTCGCAATTCGTCGTGGACGGGGTCGACCTGCTGGAGGTCTAGACCACCTGGAGCGCTACTAACCATGCCGGCCCTGCTCCGCGAGGCGACGCGGCTGCACCTCAGGCGCACGCTGGACTCCGGGCAGGCGTTCCGCTGGCGGTGGGAACCCGCGGCGGATGGCGGAGAAGTCGCCACCGGCATCGTCGGCGCCCGCGTCCTCCGCCTCGCCCAGGACGCGCGGGGCCTCTGGCTTCTGTCCCCCGGCACGCCCCAGGCGTGCGACGCGCTCCTTCGCTATCTCGGCGTCACCTCGGCAGGCAGCGGCGGGCGCGGCGCTCCGGCGCGCGGCACGCCCAACGACGGCGGCCTGGGACGGATTGAGGCGGCGCTGGCCGTGGATCCGGTCCTCGGCCGGATCCTCCCGCATACGCGGGGGATCAGCCTCCTCGCCCAGGATCCGTGGGAGGTGCTGATCTCCTTCATCATCTCGCAGAACAACAACATCCCGAAGATCACTCAGTCGATCGAGCGGCTGGCGCGGGCGCTCGGCGAGCCGCTCGATGGGACCGCGTTCGCGTTCCCGACGCCCGCGCGGTTGGCGGCGGCGCATCCCCGGACGCTCCGGGCCTGCCTCCTCGGCTACCGCGCCCCGTACGTCCGGGCGGCGGCCCGCCTGGTGGCCGACGGCACGCTGGACCTCGACACCCTCGGACGGATGTCCGAAGAGGACGCCCGGGAGACCCTCCGCCGGATCCCGGGCGTCGGCGAGAAGGTGGGCGACTGCATCCTGCTCTTCGGCCTCCGTCACCTGACGGTGTTTCCGGTGGACATCTGGGTCCGGCGCGGGGTCGAGCGCCTCTACTTCCGGAACCGCCCGCGCACGCTCCGGCAGATTCAGGCGTTTGCGCGGGCGCGGTTCGGCCCGCTGGCCGGGTACGCCCAGCAGCACCTCTTCATGTACGCCCGTAGCTACCTGCGGCCCGGACGGACGGTGTCGCGGCCTTGGCCGCCACGGTCGTGATACGCGCGGCAGCTCCGCGGCTCAGCGGCCGGCGACGGTAATCTCGCCCTCGCCCGGCCCGGTGATCTCGCCCACGACCTCTGCCACGGGTACACCGCCCGCGCGCAGCGCCCGGAGCAGCGCGTCGGCCCGGGCTTCGGGCACTGCGATCAGGAGCCCGCCCGAGGTCTGCGCGTCGCAGAGGAGGACGCGCGCATCCTCATCCACGTTCTCCCACGTCACGGCCGGCTCGACGGCGGCGCGGTTGCGCTGCGAGCCCGCGGGGATCGCCCCCTGCCGGGCGAGCGTCCACGCCTCTTCCAGGACCGGCACGTCGCGGAGCCGGACGCGGGCCCGAACGCCAGCCGCCCGCGTCATCTCGTACAGGTGGCCCAGGAAGCCGAAGCCGGTAATGTCGGTCGCCGCGGAGACGCCGGCGGCCAGCATCGCCTCGGACGCGGCCTTGTTCAGGATGGCCATGACGCGGATCGCCTCGTCGACCGTCGCTTGCGAGGTCCGCCCCTGCTTGATCCCGGTCGTGATCACACCCATGCCGAGCGGCTTGGTCAGCACCAGCCGGTCGCCCGGCCGGCTCGAGGCGTTCGTGACCACCCGGTCCGGGTGGATGAAGCCGGTGATCGCAAGCCCGTACTTGGGCTCTGGATCGTCGATCGTGTGGCCGCCGATCACGGTGACCCCCGCCTCGGCGCACTTGTCGCCGCCGCCGCGCAGGATCTCGCCCAGGACGTCGAGCGGCAGCTTCGCGCGCGGGATCCCGGCGATGTTGAGCCCGAGGCGCGGGATGCCGCCCATCGCGTAGACGTCGCTCACGGCGTTCGCGGCAGCGATCACGCCGAACCAGTACGGGTCGTCCACGATCGGCGTGAAGAAGTCCACGGTCTGGACGAGGGCCAGATCGGGCGTAAGGCGATACACGCCCGCGTCGTCCGCCGTGTTGGTGCCCACGAGGACGGCAGGGTCGGTGATCGGAGGCAGATGGCGCAGAACCTGCGCCAGGTCCGTCGGACTCAGTTTGGACGCTCAGCCGGCGCAGGCCACCATGCTGGTGAGCCTGATCCGGTCCCGCTCGTTCATGCTGCCGTCCCGAGTATGGCGTGAGTTCATTGTAGCCGGTCGTCCGCCCGGCCTGCTATAGTAAAGTTGAGAGATGATTCAATGGCGATCAACCTGCACCAGCTCAAGATCTTTCACACCGTCGCCCGCTCCGGCAGCTTCTCGCGGGCGGCCGCAGAGTTGATGATCAGCCAGCCGTCCGTCAGTATCCAGGTGGGAGAGCTCGAACGCCAGTTCGGGATAGAACTGTTCGAGCAGGCCGGTAAGTCCGTGCGGCTTACCGAGGCCGGACGGACCCTCGACGACTACGCCAGCCGCATCCTCGGCCTGATCGAGGAGACACGGCGCGCCGTCGACGAGGTCAAGGGGTTGAGACGCGGCCGGATCCTGATCGGCGCGACGCCGACGCCCGGAACCTACCTGCTCCCTGGGCTGCTGGGCCGCCTCAAGGAGCAGTATCCCCACCTCGAGATTGCGCTGCGGATCGGCGGCCCGCGGCGGATCCAGGAGATGCTCCTCCAGCACGAGCTGGACGTAGGCGTGATCGGCTGGAAGGTGACGTTTCCTGACCTCGAGGCGGTCCCGGTGGTCACCGACGAGATGGTCCTCGTCGTGGCGCCGGCGCACCGGTTCGCGCAGCTCCCCGCGGTCAACATCACCGACCTCTCGGGCGAGCCGTTCATTCTCCGCGAGCGAGGCTCCGAGAACCGGGAGGCCGTGGACGACGCGCTGCACCGGGCCGGCGTCCACATCACCCCGGCCCTCGAGCTCGAGGGCGTCGAGCTGGTAAAGCAGGCCGTCGCGGCCAACCTGGGCATCTCGATCCTCTCGCGGTTCACGGTCGAGCTGGAGGTCGCCTCCGAGCGGCTCCACATCGTCCCGGTCCGCGGACTCCACATCGAGCGGGTGATCTCGATCATCTACCACAAAGACCGGCGGCTCCCGCGCGTCGCGCAGGCGTTCATCAACCTCATCACGCCGCCGAGCGCCGCAGATGTCGCAACACCGGTCGGCGAGCCGGCGCGCGGCCTGCAGCCGTCCTCCGACCCGCCCGTCGGCGCATCCGGGCAAGGCTAAGCCCCGCAGATCGCCTTGCGGCGCGCCTGGCGGCGTCCGTTGACGCGCCGACGGCACGAATGGTATCATGCAGAAAACCATACGGGCGATGACGGAGACGCGTCGGCCCGCGCCGCTCCTCAAGAGAGCCGGGATCAGGTGGAACCCGGCGGAGCCGGCCCGGCCGACTCCCCTCCCGAGCCGCGGCCAGAGGCGCCCGGATTGATTTGGAACGCCCAGGCGCGCCGGAAGGCCAGACGGGTCTGCCCGTTACCGCTGTCGAGCACCAGGCCGGGTCGATGGTTGCGCCTGGATAAGGAGTGGCACCGCGAGCGCTCTCGCCTCCTGTGGCGGGAGCGCTGTCGTTTGTTCGGAGTCACGATCCGAGGAGGCGAGAGATGCCCGAGACGAACCTGCTGATCCCCGGCCCCACCCCTCTGCCCCCCGAGGTCCTCCGGGCGATGAACCGCCAGATGACCAACCACCGCGGTCCCGTGTTCGGCCGGATCATGCGCGAGACCCTGGATGGCCTCAAGGAGGTCTTCCAGACCCGGAGCGACATCGTGCCGGTCGTCGCCTCGGGCACCGGGGGTCTCGAGGCGTCGGTGATCAACTTCCTCTGCCCGGGCGACCGGGTGCTCTCGGTCAACAACGGCCACTTCTGCGAGCGCTACGCCGAGATCGCCGAGCGATTCGGCGTCCGCGTGGACCGGGTCACGGCCGAGTGGGGGCAGCCCGTGCCGCTCGGGGCGATCGCCGCGCGCGTCCGCGCCGACACCGGCCGGGAGTACCGGGCCGTGTTCGTCACCCAGAGCGAGACCAGCACCGGGGTGCACAACGACGTCCGGGCGACCCGCGGCGTCCTTGAAGACCACCCGGCCCTCCTCATGGTGGACGGAATCAGCAGCATCGGCGCGATCCCGCTCGAGACCGACGCGTGGGGCGTGGATGTGGCCGTCACGGGCTCCCAGAAAGCCCTGATGAGCCCGCCCGGCATGGCATTTCTGAGCGTGAGCGACCGGGCATGGGCCGCGGCCGAGCGGGCGACGGTGCCGCGGTTCTACTTCGACCTGCGGCGGGCCCGGACGGAGGCGCACAAGCCCCACCCCTCCACGCCGTTCACGACCGCGGTCACGGTCGCCTACGCCGTGCACGCGGCGCTCCAGCTCGTCCGCGCGGAGGGTCTCCCCCAGGTCTTCGAGCGGCACCGGCGGATGGCCCGGATGGTGCGGGCCGGAGTGCGCGGCATGGGCCTGCGGACCCTCGTCGACGACGCCCACGCCGTGGACACGGTCACGACGATGCGGATGCCGGACGGCGTGGACGCGAAGGCCGTCGTCACACACGCGCGGGAGCGGTACGACGTGCTGTTCGGCAGCGGGATCGGGCGGCTGGAGCAGACGATCGTGCGGATCGGCCACCTCGGATACACGCGGCCGGAGTGGCTGCTCGGGGGCCTGGAGGTCCTCGGCCGGACGCTCGCCGACCTGGGGCATCCGGTGGCCGCGGGGGCGGGACTCCGCGCCGCCAGGCAGACGCTCGAGGCGGCGGCCCCACGCTGAGGATGCGCCGTGCGCGTGCTCGTCGCCGACGGACTCGCTGAGGAAGGCCTCGCGTGCCTCCGTGCGGCCGGGGAGGTGCTGGTCCGGTCCGGGCTGACAGAGGGCGAGCTCTGCGAGCTGCTCCCGGGGTATGAAGCCCTGATCGTCCGCAGCCAGACGCGCGTCACTGCGGGGGCGATCCGCGACGCCGGCCGCCTCCGTGTCATCGCGCGGGCCGGCGTCGGAGTGGACAACATCGACGTCGAAGCCGCCACACGCCGGGGCATCCTGGTCCTCAACGCGCCGGAGAGCAGTACCATCGCCGCGGCCGAGCACACGATCGCGATGCTGCTGGCGCTCGTCCGCCACATTCCACAGGCCCGCGCCGCCCTCGCCGAGGGCATGTGGGCGCGGGAGCGGTTTCTCGGCATCGAGCTCGCCGGTAAGACGCTCGGCATCGCGGGGCTGGGGAAGATCGGCAGCGAGGTCGCCCGGCGCGCCCTGGCGTTCGGCATGCGCGTGCTGGCGTACGACCCGTACGTCACGGAGGAACGCGCGCGGCGCCTCGGCGTCGAGCTCGGCACGTGGGAGGAAGTCCTGGCGGAGTGCGACGTGCTCACGCTGCACGTCCCGCTCGCGCCGGACACGCGCGCGCTGGTCGGCGCCGCCGAGCTGGCCGCGATGAAGCCCGGCGCCCTGCTCATCAACTGCGCCCGGGGCGGCCTCGTCGACGAGGCCGCGCTGCTGGACGCGCTCGACCGGGGCGCCCTGGGCGGCGCCGCCCTCGACGTCTTCGCGCAGGAACCTCCACCGCCCGACCATCCACTCCTCGCGCACCCGCGCGTGATCGCGACCCCCCACCTGGGCGGCTCGACGCGCGAGGCCCAGCGGTCGATCGCGCTGGACATCGCCGAGCAGGTCCTGGCTGCGCTGCGCGGGGAGCCGGTCCACGGGGCCGTGAACGTCCCCGCGCTCGGCGAAGAGACGTGGCAGCGCCTCGACCCGTTCATGCACCTCGGGCGGGCGCTCGGAGGGCTGACCCAGCAGCTCGCCGAGGGGCAGATCAGCGCCGTCGCGATGGCGTACGAGGGCGAGGTCGCGCGGCTGGACACGCACCCGCTCACCGCGTCGTTTCTCGCGGGGCTCCTCTGCCATATCTCCGACCAGCCCGTCAACCTCGTCAACGCGGTCGTGCTGGCCAAGGAGCGGGGCCTCAGGGTGAGCGAATCGCACACCGACCTCTGCGAGGACTTCGCCAGCCAGATCATCGCCGAGGTGCAGACTTCCCACGGAACCCTGCGGCTCGGCGGCGCCCTCTTCGGGCACCGGGAGCCGCGGATCACGCGCCTCAACCGGTGGCACCTGGACCTGGCGCCGGCGCCTCACATGCTGTTCGTCTGGAACGAGGACCGGCCCGGAATGATCGGCCGGGTGGGGACGATCCTCGGCCGGCACGGGGTGAACATCGCGAACATGCACGTCGGCCGGCGCGACCAGGGCGGCACCGCGGTGATGGTGCTGACGCTCGACGCGCCGGCTCCGGCGGACGTCGTGCGGGAGATCCAGGGAGCGGACGGGATCACGCAGATCAAGAGCGTGCGGCTGTAGCGGGCGGACGGTGATGTACAATTCCGGTGTTGACCGAGGTGTTAACCGGATTTCTCGCCGGGCGTGCGAGACGCTCGGGAAGCGCATGAAGGAGTAGCGCGATGGTCGACCTCAAGTCGATCCGCGAGCAGCCCGAGGCGTTCAAGGCGGCGCTGCGCAAAAAGCGGGCCGATCCTGCCCTCATCGATCAGGTCCTCGAGGCGGACCGCCGCCGGCGCGACGTGCTCCAACGGGTGGAGACGCTCCGGGCGGCCCAGAACCGCGCGTCCGAAGAGATCCCCCGCCTC
>JAPVSX010000226.1:0-4626 GCA_047519495.1 Armatimonadota bacterium | reverse complement strand
CGGCGCCCCCTCGGTTCCGAACGCGCCGTGCGGCTTGCGAGGAAACCTATGACACGCCGCAAACGTCAGGTGCAGGTTCCGGCCAGCACCCCAAAATCGCTGTTCCGTCGCGTGGAGCGCACGCTCGACGCGATCGAGCACGCGGGGGACATCCTAGGCACGATCAGGAACGTGACCGCCTACATGACGGTTAACTTCCGGGAGGACCTCGGAATCGTTGGTGGGCGCATCTACCGCCTGGACGGCAACCAGTACGAGCTCGTGCAGGTTTTCGGGACTGCGGACCCGGCGCCGATCGGAACCCTCGTGCCGCCCGATTACGCGCCGATTGAGGCGGTCCTCGATTCCGGCCTCGTGGTCATGGCGCGGAGCGCCCCCGAGCTGGACCCTGTGCTGGAGGCGCAGCTCGGTACCCGCGAGCGCTTCGCGGCGATCGCCGTCGCCGACGGGGACTACCTGATCTCGTTCGACCTCGATCCGTCGCGGGGCTCGCTAGAGGACGTCCAGTCCTCGCTCAACATCGTGCGCCTGGCTATCAATCAGAAGCTTCGCCAGGAGCGCTTCGAGGAGATCCTCCAGGACGCCCGCCGGATCCAGAGCTCGATCCTGCCCAAGCGCACGCCGCGCTACGCGGACTTCGACATCGCCGGGGATTCCCGACCGGCCGAGGTCGTGGGCGGCGATTTCTACGACTACATCCCGGTCACGAACGACATGTTCGACCTGGTGATCGCCGACGCTTCAGGCCACGGACTGCCGGCGGCGCTGCAAGTCCGGGACATCTACGTCGGCCTGCGCATGGGCCTCACGCGGGACTTCAAGATCGGCCGGACCGTGGAGCGCCTCAACGCGATCATCAACCGCTCCAAGCTCGCCTCCAAGTTCGTCTCGATGTTCCTCACCGAGATGGAAACGAACGGCAACATGATCTACGTCAACGCCGGCCACGTGCTGCCCTTCATCCTTCACGACGACGGCAACATCGAGTATCTCCGCGAGGGCGGCATGGTTCTCGGGCCTTCACCCGATGCGACCTACCTGCGGGGCTTCGCGCAACTGCGGCCGGGGGACGTCATGGTGCTGTACACGGACGGGATCACCGAGTGCCACCACCACCAAACGGGAGAGGAGTTCGGTCTGCCCCGTCTCCAGAGGCTGATCGCGAGGCATGCCGACCAGCCGGCCACCGAGATCGTCCAGACGGTCTTCCAGGCCGTCAGCCGGTACGCCGCCGCTCCGACGCCCGAGGACGACCAGACCCTGGTGGTGCTCAAGCGTCCCCACACGGCAAAGTAGGTCGCCCCTCGCCGAGCAGCCTCGCAGACCGCTGGCCGCGCTATACTCCCGCCGATGGGCACGTTTGACGCAGCGGCTTTCTTCGCCCTCGATGGCTTCGAGCACGCCGCCCTTTTTCGCTCGGAGCGCCCCGTCTGGGAGGCGCTCGCCGGACCTCTCGACGCCTACCTCGCCGCATGGGAACGCTGGGAGGTTGCCTCGCCGTTGCAAGCCGGCGTGCACGTGCTGGGCGGCCCGATCTTCATCGCCCCGAACTGTCGGATCGAGCCCGGCGCGGTGCTCCGCGGTCCGATGCTCATCGGGGAGGGGTGCGAGATACGGACCGGTGCCTACCTCCGCGGGCGAGTCGTGCTGGGCAAGGGCTGCGTCGTGGGCGCGCACACCGAGGTTAAGGCGGCCATCCTGCTCGACGGTGCCCACGCCCCGCACCAGAACTACGTCGGCGACAGCATTCTGGGCCGGAACGTCAACCTCGGGGCCGGGACCATCCTCTCCAACGTCAAGAACATCGGTCGAGACGTGTCCTTCCAGCACGCGGGTGAGAGGGTTCGGACCGGGCTGAGGAAGTTCGGAGCGGTGCTCGGGGATGGCTGTCGCACCGGCTGCAACACCGTGATGAACCCGGGAGTCCTGATGGGCCCCGGGTGTGTGACCTACCCCAACGTCTCGCTTCGCTCCGGTTATTACGCCCCCCGCACCGTGATCAAGCTGCGTCAGGTGCAGCAGCAAGCTCTGCTCAAGGATCCGGTATCGGATTAGTGGCACGCGTCTTGCACGATCCGGGGCAGGAGTGAAGGGAGGCGCACCATGAAACGCTCTCTTCCGGCCATCACAGCAGCCCTGGCGCTGGCGACGGCAGCATCGGTGGCCTTTGCCGGGGACGAAGTGACCTCGCTGAGCTACATTTCCTACCTCGAGCGGTACGCGACGCTCCATCCAGCGCAGACCGGCGAGACACTCGACGTCGTCGTCAACATGCCGGTCCTCGCCGGCGACCGGCTGAGCACCTCCCGGGGAGCACGCGTGGAGGTGCAGCTCGCCGACGGCAGCACGGTGTGGGTTGACGAGTTTTCCACCCTGGACTTCGACGCGCTCGCGTTGTCGCGCGACGATTCGTCCGCGCGCACCGCTCTCTACCTTGCGGAGGGCACGGCGGCCGTTGAGATCCCGGCCATAGCGGCCGGCGACGGCATCCTGCGACTCGACTCACCAGCCGGAACCATCTTCCTGAACCGGCCCGGTCTCTACAGGCTTGAGCTCCGGGGCGACGAGATCCGCGTCCAGGCGTTTGCCGGCCTGGCCGAGCTGCCGCTCGGCGTCGGCTCCGCGATCCTGCGTGGTGGTGAGGAGGCCACCGTCAGCGGAAGCGGCGAATTCGCCAAGGCAGGTATCTCGGACCGGACGGACGACTTCTGGAACTGGGTCCAGGAGAGGCGCAACCCGCCTCCCGCCGGGCGCACCGCGCAGTACGTTGACACGCGTGCCGCGGGCCGCACGGCGGTGCTGGACAGCTACGGCGACTGGGTGTACGTGGACACGTTCTCGAGCTGGATGTGGCGCCCGCGCGTGAGCCTCGGCTGGGTGCCCTACTCGTACGGGCGCTGGTACTGGACGCCGATCGGGTGGAACTGGATCTCCTATGAGCCCTGGGGCTGGTACCCGTTCCATTACGGCTCCTGGTACTTCGACGTCGGCTTCGGCTGGGTGTGGGGCTGGGACTCGATCTGGTCGCCAGCCTGGGTGCACTGGATCTACACCCCCGGCTACGTCGGGTGGTGCCCGCGCGGCTACTACGACTGGTGGTACTTCCACAACTGCAGCCACTGCTGGGGCGACAAGTGGATGCATCCGGGGCGCTGGAGCGAGGCAGCGTTCGACTTCTCGGGTCGCGTCCGCCTGGCGGACGTGGACCCGCGGCCGTGGACGATCGTTCCCGCGGGCCAGTTCGGCAACACGCACCTGGAGCGCGTGCGCCTGGAGCCCGGGCGTTTCCTGCGTGACCTCCCGGGCGACCGCACCGGCTTCGTCCGTTCGGGCCCGATGGTCACCACCGTCCCCAACCGGGGCATACCTGACCGTGGCGTCGAGTCGTTCTTCCGCCTCGGCGCTGGCGAGCGGGAGGTGCCCGACCTCTCGTCGGTGCTGCACCGCGAACCGATCCCCGGGAGCCGCACCGGAACCGGCACCCCGAACCTGCGCCTCTCCCGCACCGGCGATCTCGGTATCGGCCAGGGGGCGCAAGGGTCGGGCCTGCCCGGCCCCGGCAGCCGCAGTACCGGCTCGGAGCGTTGGTACCGGGGTGAGGGTGCGGGCCGGCGTACCGGTGTCGTGACCCCGGGGAGTCGCGAGGGTCAGGGTGGCCAGGGGAATCAGGGGACGTCCACTCCGCCAACGGTCGAGCGGCGCCCGGTTGGCCGCCCGCACACCGAGGGCACGCGATCGAACCCGCCGCGCGATGCCGTGAGGCCACCGAGCCGCAACGTCGAACCGAAACGCGACTCGGTGCCTCCACCGGAGCGGCCCGCACCGCCGCCGCCGAAACCTGAGCGCCCACAGGCACAGCCGGCGGAGCGTCCGCAGGCACAACCTGCGGAGCGCCCCCCTGCACGGCAGGTCGAGCGCACGCAGTCGCGCGGTGACGCGACGGAGCGGGTCCGCGAGCGGGCCCCAAGCCGGCCTCAGCCCGTGCGGCAGTCGTGGAGCGACCGTTCAGCCGCCGGTACGTGGCGCCGCGAGGTCGCGGTGCGCTCGCGGGCGGCCGAGCCCGGCGGGCAGCCGCGCAGCTTCGAGGGCCAGCGGGTCGCGGCAACGAGTGGGTCGTACCGCATCGCGACCGTCTCGCACGCCCCGGTGGTCGCCGCACGCAGCGCGCCGAGCAGCGCCCAGGCCCCGCGCGGCGTCTCGTCCGGGAGCCATTCGGCGCGCTCCGCGCCGGTCCACACCGGCGGCGGCTCGGGGCGTCCCAGAAACCGCTAGGCACGCCGGCAGCGGCGCCGCTACAATCCCCGCATGGGGGAGAGGCGACCGAAGCGGCACCAGGCGAGGGGCAGGGTCGGATCTGCCTCTTCCTGCCTCGCCGCTGCTCTGCTGAGCTTCGCTGCCGCCTGCTCTCCCCCACCTTCGTCCTACCTGCCGCGGGGGCCGCTGGCGCCTCCGTCCTGGCTGCCGGAGCTCCCCGCCACGCACGACGCGCTCTCCGGCGTCCTCGGGGCCCTGGCCGGCGCCGGCCCACGGAGCAGGCGCGACGGCGTCCGGGAGGAGATGCTGGTCGGCTACCTCGACGCCCTGGCACGCTCCGGTCCCCGGACCACCCCCGGGCTCTTCCCATCG
>JAPVSX010000225.1:0-6316 GCA_047519495.1 Armatimonadota bacterium | reverse complement strand
CTACCGGGGGGTGTTCTACGGCCCCAGCCTGGATCTGGCAGAAGTGCGCGAGTATCAGCCGGGCGACGAGATCCGGCGGATCGACTGGAACGTCACCGCCCGGATGAACCGCCTGTTCGTCCGCCAGTATCGGGAAGAGAAGGAACTCACCGCCTGGCTGCTCGTCGACCTGTCCCCCTCGATGGAGTTCGGCACCATCCGGCAGTTCAAGCGCCAGCTCGCGATCGAGTTCGCCGGCGTCGCGGCCTACATCATCACCCGGCACGGGGACAAGGTCGGGGCGATCGGCTTCCCGGCCGATGGGGGGGCGGGATACATTCCCCCGCGGGCCGGCCGGCTGCAGGCGCTCCGGATCATCCACGATCTCGGGGCGCTGCCGCCGCGCTCGGGCGGCGGGCGCACGGACCTGGGCGCGCTTTTAGCGCAGCTCGGCAGGATCGTCAGGCGTCGCTCGCTCCTGTTCCTCATCTCCGACTTCCACGCGCCCGCCGGATGGGAGGGCCCCCTGGCGGAGCTCGTCCGGCGCCACGAGGTGATCGCGGTTCGGGTGGAGGACCCCCGCGAGCGGGAGCTGCCGGACGTCGGGGGCCTGCACCTTCAGGATCCGGAGACCGGCCAGCAGCTGTGGATCGACACGTCCGACCGGCGGGTCCGGGAGACCTACCGGGAGCTGGTGGCCGCCCGGGACGCGCGCCTGGAGGAGGTGATGCGGCGCACCGGCGTGGACATGCTCACGCTGTCCACGGGGGCGTCGCTTGTGGATCCACTCTTGCGGTTCATCACGATCCGGAGGCGGCGGCGGTGGAGTTTACCTGGCCGGTAATGCTGTGGGGGCTCTTGCTGCTGCCGGCCTTCGTCGGCTGGTACGTCCTCGGCGTCCGCCGCGTCCGGCGGACCGCGGTCCAGCGGTTCGCCGAAGCGCCGCTGTTCGCCCAGATCGCTGTGCGGCTGCCGAGGCTCCGCCGGCACATCAGCATGATCCTGTACTTCGCGGCGCTCGGCCTGCTCCTGGCCGCCGTGGCCCGGCCGGTCACGGCGATCCCGATGCCGGTCAACAAGGCCACCGTGATCCTGGTCCTGGACACGAGCGGCAGCATGGCGGCACCCGACGTGCCCCCGAGCCGCCTGGATGCGGCCAGGCTGGCGGCGCGCGTGTTCTTGGACAACTTTCCGCAAGGGCCCAAGGTCGGGCTGGTCTCCTTCAGCACCTACGCGACCCTGAACGTGCCGCCGACGCCGGACCACGAGGCGGTCAAGCAGGCGCTCGCGGCCCTCAAGCCCCAGGAGGCCACGGCGATCGGGGACGGGATCGCCGTAGCCCTCAAAGCGATCCCGGGCCGGCACGCGGACACCCAGGACGCGGCGCCGAGCCCGGCCGCGCCATTCGCGCCGGTGCCCACGCCGCCGCCCCCACCGGCGGTGAAGCCCGAGGACCTGCCCCCGGCGGCGATCGTCCTGTTGAGTGACGGCGGCCAGAACGCGGGCACCGCGGATCCGCTGCGGATGGCCCTCCTCGCGCGTCAGCAGAAGGTGAAGATCTATACAATCGGCCTCG
The DNA here is from genome assembly GCA_047519495.1 of Armatimonadota bacterium. Classification (GTDB taxonomy): domain Bacteria; phylum Sysuimicrobiota; class Sysuimicrobiia; order Sysuimicrobiales; family Segetimicrobiaceae; genus JAPVSX01. The sequence goes on along the minus strand of JAPVSX010000225.1, from coordinate 4,761 downwards.
GGCAGCCGGGCGGCGGCGTTTTCATGTACCAGGGGCAGATGGTGCTCGTCCCGTTCGATCCCACGCTCCTGCAGCAGATCGCCACGGTGACCGACGGGAAGTTCTTCTTCACGCCGTCGGCCAAGGACCTGGCCCAGGTCTACAAGGACCTGGGACGGACGATCGGGTGGGAGACGCGGAAGACCGAGGTGTCTGCGCTGTTCGTCGGCGGAGCGGGGGCACTGATGCTGGGCGGCGGGCTCGTGTCGCTGCTCTGGATGGGGCGGCTGCCATGAGCTTCCTCTGGCCGGCCGCGCTCCTCCTGTATCTGCTCGTGCCGGTGCTCGCGGCGGGGTACATCTGGATGCTGCGGCGGCCGTCGCGCGAACGGGTGCGCTATCCGAGTCTCGACCTCGTCGCGCGTGCGGCGGCCGCCGGCGGCCAGTGGCGCCGCCACGTGCCGGCCATTCTGTACCTGCTTACGCTGTGCGCCGTGGTCTTCACGGTCGCCCGCCCCGTCGCGCCGGTGCCGGTCCCCGACAACAAGACGGCCGTGATGCTGAGCATCGACGTCAGCCGCAGCATGATGGCCCACGATGTCGTCCCGACCCGCCTGGAGGCCGCCAAGAAGGCCGCGGTCGAGTTCGTCCACTCGCTCCCGCGCGGCGCGAAGGTCGGCCTCGTCTCGTTCAGCAGCTACGCCACGCTCGTGACCCCGCCCACCGACGACCACGACCGCGTCGTGCAGGCGATCAACAGCCTGAACCTCGAGTTCGCGACCGCGATCGGCGACGGCCTCCTCGAGGCCGTCTACGCCCTTCCCGGACGTCAGAAGCCGGAGGGGGGCCTCCTGCCGGGCACGCCGCCGCCCCCGCCGTCGGGGGCCGACCAGTTGCCTCCGGCGACGGTAGTGCTCCTGAGCGACGGCCAGAGCAATCGGGGAACGCCGCCGGAGGATGCCGCGACCGTCGCCCGTCTGCTGCGCGTGAAGGTGTACACGATCGGGCTCGGGTCGCCGGAAGGGACGTTTCTCGAGCTGGGCGGCCGGAGCATCTTCGTGCGGCTGGACGAGGAGACGCTCAAAGAGATCGCGGAGGTCACCGGCGGTGAGTACTGGCGCGTTTCGTCGGCGCGCGAGCTGAGCCGTGTCTATGGCCGGCTCGGCCGGGTGATCGGGTGGGAGCGCAAGCCGGTCGAGGTGAGCGGCCTCGCCTCGGTGGGCGTCGCGGCGCTCTTCGTCGGGACCCTCGCCGTCTCGCTCTTCTGGATGCACCGGCTCGGCTAGCGTCCGGCGCCCTCGGGTGGACGCCAGGTTCTGCCTGCGGTGCGGCGGTCCGCTCAGCCGGTCCACGGTCGGGGCCCCGGGGCCTACGGCGCGGGCCAGTCCGCCCTACGGCGCACGCCAATTCAGACCTCCGGCGCGGGCCAGTGCGTCCCGGGCGTGTCGACGGTGCGGCTGGACCTTCTGGAACAACCCTGCGCCCACCGCGTCCGTCTTGATTGTCAACGGCGGCCGGGTGCTGCTCGCCAGGCGCGCCGTCCCCCCACGCCGCGGATGCTGGGACGTACTCGGCGGCTTCATCGAGGCAGGGGAGACGGCCGAACAGGCGGTCCGGCGGGAGGTTAGGGAGGAGCTCGGCGCCGGCGTCGTGCTCGACCGCCTGCTGGCGATCATCCCGGGCGTCTACGGCCCGGACCGCACGCCGACCCTCAACATCTACTACGTGGGCCGCCTGCGGGGACGCCCCGAGGATCTCCGGCCGAACGACGACGTCGCAGCCGCCGCCTGGTTCCCGCTCACCAGGCTCCCCCGGACTATCGCCTTTGCGAGCAACCGCCGGGCACTGCGTCTGCTGCAAGACGCACGGGGGTCGTATGCGTCCCCCAAACGCCGCGGCGAGCCCACGGCGTAGCGCACCATCGGGCCAAACTACCGAACAGCATGGTAAGTCCGCATCCGGCATCAAGTGGAATGCAGGTGCTGAGATGTTCGAGTGGCGCGCTTGACCGGCATGGAAAATGCCGGGGCGAGGGGTAGCGAGGTTGATCCTGCGCCGGCTCGTAAATTTCGCCGGAGGTGATCGATAGATGGCGGAATTTGCCAAGGTAACTGTTGAGGTTGCAGGCGGAATCGGGACCATTGTCGCGGAGCCCAAGCAATTCAAGACGGGGTCGCGCGGATTCTACGGCCAGGGCAAGGTCCAGGCTACCGACGGCCGCCGGTTCCAGGTCAGCGTCAACATTGTCGAGATCGGGAGCAAGGGCAAAACGTCGCCCTGAAAGGGCCAAGAACGCCGGTGTCAATCGGCTTCACGCCGGGCCGAAGCGGTCCGCAAGAGCGATGCGCAGCCCCATGCGGCCGAGCACGCCGTCATCAGGCAGGTTCGAGGATGGCGCACAGAGGATTGGGTACTTCGAAGGCCCGCTGGACGAGCGGCTACCGCTATCCTGTGGGCGCAGATTGCGGCACGGCCCGGGCGGGGGCGCTGGTGCTGGCGGCCCACTGGCGGCGCCACACCCGCAGAAACGCTGCCACGACCCTCGGATCAAACTGCGTGCCGGCGCATCGCCTGATCTCCTCCACGGCGTCCGCCGGATCCCACGCCGCCCGGTAGGGACGGTCGGTGGTCAGGGCCTCGTACGCGTCGGCGACAGCGATGACGCGGGCCGCCAGGGGGATCTCTTCCCCGGATAGACCATCGGGGTACCCGCGGCCGTCCCAGGACTCGTGGCTGTGGCGGATGGCCAGTTTGATCCTTTCCGCAATTGGCACCGGTTGCAGAATCTCGTATCCAAGCAGCGGGTGGCGCTGCATGATTCTCCGCTCCTGCTTCGTCAGCGGCCCCGGCTTGGTCAGGATGTCATCGCGGACGCCGATTTTGCCGAGGTCGTGTAGGAACCCTGCCACCCGGACCTCGTCCAGTTGAGTTTTGCTCACGCCCATCGCCTGGGCGATCGACACAGCGTAGTCGGCAACCCGGGACGAATGATCTGCGGTCGCCATGTCTCGAGCGTCGACCGCCTTGACGAGAGATCGGACGGTGCCCTCGAAAGCTCTCCGGAGCGCCATATGATGGCGCTCGAGATCGCGTGAGGCCGTGCGCACAATCGTGAACAGTCCGACGTAGAGGACGAGAATCCCGAGCGCCACGGTCGCCCGCACGGACCATCCAATGCGGATCAGGGCCGGCTTCAGATCCGTGAGATCGAACAGGACGTCGTACACGGCAACGGGGCGAGCGGCTCCTGAGACCACGACCGGAACGAAGACTTCCATGCCGGGTCCCGCGGCAGGTCCCCCTGCGGAGCGGACAAGCTGCCACTGGGTCTGGCCGTCGAGCGCGAGGAGCATAAGCGGCGAGAGGGGGGATGTCTGTCCCATGAGCGTGCGATCATTGCTGTACAGCACGCGCCCGTCCGTGTCCCACACGGTCACCCGAATGATGCCGGCTCTGCCGACCAGGTCGTGGAGGGCAAACTCGAACTGCACCCGTCGGGCCGGCGGGGGCGAGAGAAAATCTTTTGGCACCAGCCGGGGAGCCGCGAACTCAGATACATAGAGAGCGGCGGTCCGCGCCTGCTGGCGCAGGGCGTAGTCTTCAACTATCCGAGACCCAAGGGCACTGAACAGGACGCCGACGACGATGGTGGCGCCCACGCTGACCAGCGTAAACCGCTTGAGCAGCGTGGCACCGGACGATCGGGAGGGATCATCCCGACGCCCGACACTGCTGACGCTCCGAGGGACCCCGCTCGAAATACGTCACCTCAGGACGATGTAGAGCAGGTACACTCGACACATGGCAGTACTAAATACAGTACCCTAATTCTGTTTGCGCAAGACCGACTTTACGACCGGACGTACATATCACGGCACCGGCACTTGGCGCGCATCGCCATAGTCGTCGCGAAACGTGGAGAACGGGGTCTCCTCCGGCACCCTTCGCCAGCCAGGGGCAGGGACACGGGAGGGGAGGAGGAGGTGTTCCGAGACCCCGGGGCCCTTGGAGTGGGGGGGCGTGTGTGGTAGAGTCTCCAGTGGTACAGTCTCCATATGGTTAGGGTGCGCGCCCGTAGCTCAGAGGATAGAGCAGCTGCCTTCTAAGCAGCGGGTCGGGGGTTCGAATCCCTCCGGGCGCGCCAGGCCTTGATACACAAGGCGCAGCGCACGATCACCACTCACCGGAAACCGCAAAAAAGCAGAGGCTCACCCCAGGATCCACGCTGACCGACCTCGCCGAGGCGTTCGTCCTTGGCAAGCAGGTGGGCGGCTGCACCGAGGCCACCGTGCGCGTCTACCGCGCCTGGGTGGGCCAGCTCCGGGCCCAGGTGGGCGAGGACGCCTCCGCACTCGACAGCGCCGCGGCGACGCGCTTCTTCGCGGACCTCCGCGAGCGCGGCCAGAGCGCCTCCACGGTCCATCAGGCTTACCGCACGGTGAAGACCTTCTGCCGCTGGCTCCTGGCGACCGGCGCGATCGAACGCAATCCGCTCGCCGGCATGGGCATGCGGACGCCGGCGACGCTGCCCGAGGTGCCCACCGAGGACGAGATCCTCGCCGTGCTGGCGGTGTGCCCGGCGACGTTCGAGGGCCTCCGCAACAGGGCCATGCTCCTCATCCTGGCGGACGCCGGCCTGCGAGCGCGCGAGCTGCAGGGCTCCTCGTGGAGCACTGGAATCCGCAGGAGCGAAGCTTCTTCGTCCGCAGCGGCAAGGGCCGGAAGGACAGGCCGACGTTCGTCTCGGCCACGACGGTCCGGGCCCTCAAGGACTACTTCGCCG
>JAPVSX010000224.1:0-2926 GCA_047519495.1 Armatimonadota bacterium | reverse complement strand
GGCCGCTTCACCGCAGCGCAGGCGATCGCGATGGCGCGCGACCTGGAGCGGTTCGTGCCCGGGTGGATCGAGGAGCCGGTCCCCCCCGATCAGTCCGGCGCCCTCGCCCGGGTCGCGGCGCACGTGGCGGTCCCGATCGCCACCGGCGAGCGCCTCCACACCCGGGCCGCGTTCCGGGATCTCCTCGCCCTGGGCGCCGCGGACGTCCTGCAGCCCGACATCACCCACTGCGGGGGCCTCCTCGAGACGAAGAAGATCGCCGCGATGGCCGACGCCTACGGCCTCCTCGTCGCGCCCCACAACGTGGGCGCCTCGGTGAGCACGGCGGCAGCCCTCCACTTCGCCGCGTCCACCCCGAATCTCCGGATCCAGGAGTACTTCAACGACTTTGCGGAGCCGCACGTCAAGGCGTGCGCCTCCGGGCTGCCCGAGGTCGAGGACGGGTACTTCCCGCTGCCGGCGGGGCCGGGGCTCGGCGTGACGTTTCGCGAGGAGGTCGTCACGGCGCACCCGTACCGGAGGCAGCACTTCAACCTGTTCCGCGAGGACTGGCAGCGCCGCCAGGCGAAGCCGGTGCCGTGACAGTGGTTCGCGGCGGGCGCGGCCGCGGTCGGGATCGGCTCGGCCCTCGTCGGTCCGGGAGACCGTCCCGTGGATCCCGCCGCGCTCCGCGGCCGGATCGAGGCGCTGACCCGGGCCCTCGGCTCGAGGATCTGACCCCGCGGCCGGCGGCGCACCCAGGAGAGGCGATGGCGACGGTCGTGGGCATCGGCGAGACGCTGATCCGCCTGGCACCCACCGGCGGGGAGACCCTCGAATCGGCGGCCACGTGCACCGTGCACGTGGGGGGCGCGGAGTCCAACGTCTGCATGAACCTGGCCCGCCTGGGCGTCGCCACCGCGTGGATCTCCCGGCTTCCGGCGAACCCGCTCGGCCGCCGCGTCGCCGCCGCCGTACGGAGCGCCGGCGTCGACACCGAGGGCGTTGTGTGGGCGCCCGAGGGCCGCGTCGGCCTGATGTTCGTCCAGCCGGGCGCGGCTCCCCGCGCGGCCGAGGTCGTCTACTACCGCCGCGACTCCGCGTTCGCCGGGATCGACCCCGAGGCGGTCGCCTGGGACCGGCTCGCCGGCGCGCAGGTCGTCCACCTGACCGGCATCACGCCCGCGCTCGGCGAGCGGGCGCACCGGCTGGTCGCGCGGGCGATCGCCGAAGCCCGGCGCCGGCGAGCCCGCATCTCGTTCGACGTGAACTACCGGGCCACACTCTGGGATCGCGAGGAGGCGCGCCGGACGCTCGAGCCGCTCGTGCGCGGGCTCGACGTCGTCTTCGTCAACGACCGCGACGCCCGCACCGTCTTCGGGGCGCAGGGCGATCCCGAGGCGGCGGCCGCCGCCCTCCGCGCCCGGTTCCGGTGCGGCGTGCTGGTCCTGACCCTCGGTGAGGCGGGCGCCCTCGCGCAGGACGCGGCCGGCAGCGCCCGCCGGGCCGCGTACCCCGTCGAGATCGTCGACCGGATCGGCCGCGGCGATGCGTTCGCCGCAGGCTTCCTGTACGGATATCTCCGGCAGGGCACTTCTGACGGGCTACGCTACGGGACGGCGATGGCCGCGCTCAAGCAGACGTACCCCGGAGACGTGTGCCACGCGACGCTGGACGAGGTGGAGGCGGTGCTCCGCGGGGATGCCGGGGGGCTCCGGCGCTAGCCCCGCCGGCGGCGGGGGCCGCCCGGGGACCCGCGCGGCTCAGCGCGGCGCAAACTCGAAGTTGCTGTAGAAGACCTCCATCGAGGCGTCGAACCGCGCGATGTAGAGATACTGGTACGTGAGCACCCAGGCGGACGCCACCTGCGTGTACCGCTGCTCGCCATCGAGGTTCCCCCACGGGTACTGGAGCGTGCCCTCCGTGACGAGCCCGCGGTCGTAGTCGATCCACACGATCAGCCCGCGGGGATTCGTCCGGGGATCGCGCGCCCGGCCCTGCACCAGGTAGAAGTGGTCGGTCCCGACCAGCTTCTCGCCCAGCACCTCGACGTCGAAAAGGGGAAGAAGCGTCTGCATCGGCGCACCGCCCTCGAACAGGCGGCCGGTGAGCAGGCCGTTGACGATCCGGCAGGTCAGGCCGGCGGTACGGCGCCGGATCTCGACGACCTGCCGGCCGCGCTCGAGGCGCATCGCTCCCTGAAACTCGCAGTCCGGCGGCGCGGTCACCGGCTTCCGAAGGCGTAACTTGAACAGCACGTCGGCCGACGCGATGTCGGGCGTGTTCTCGTTCGCGGTCAGCACGCGGCGCATGAGCTCCTCGGGCGTCGGGACGGCCGCGCCGGCCGCACGCGTGCCTCCGGCGTGAGCCAGGACGCCCAGGCACGCGATGGCCGCGGCCGCCGCCATCCACACGGCGGGCCGCGGCGCGGCGATAGCAGGCACGGGGGATGTTACGACGCCGGGGCGGTCGTTCCTACCCCCTGTCCCTCACTTACACGGCATGGTATGATCGTTGGGCGCGCGCCAGAATCGGCAGGGATACCTCACGTGATCCAGGCGAACCCAGCCATGCGAATCTACCGCGTCCTTGCCGTGGCGACTGCCGTGGCGGCGTACCTGCTTGTCCTGCTGGGCGGGCTGGTGCGCATCAGCGGGGCCGGGCTCGCCTGCCCAGACTGGCCGCTGTGCCACGGCTCCCTGATCCCGCCGCTCGAGGGGCGGATCCTGATCGAGTACGCGCACCGGCTCGTTGCGGCATCCGTGAGCGTGCTCGTGGTTGCCACCGCGCTTGCGGCGTTCCGCGTCCGGCGGAGCGCGCCGGCTGCGGGTCCCGTCGCCGCTGCCGTGATCGGCCTCGTCGCCGTCCAGATCGTCCTGGGCGCGCTCACGGTGAAGCTGCGGCTCACGCCGGCCCTGGTCACCACCCACCTGGGCGTCGCGATGCT
>JAPVSX010000223.1:0-14761 GCA_047519495.1 Armatimonadota bacterium | reverse complement strand
TCGTCACGGAGTCCCGCTTCGACCCAGAAGACGGCGCCGCCTGTCGGGGCGTTACGCTTCCTCGCCCCAGCGCTCTTCCAGCCGGCCGACCTTCCAGATTCCGTACGAGACGACCCAGGTGATGAGGAACAGGCCGACCAGGAGGTAGCCGAGGGCACCCAGGTCGAGCGCCTCGATCCGGGTCCAGAGCGCTCCCCGCAGATTCAGCGCCGCGCCGAATACTTGAAGGAGCTCGATGACTCCGATGAGCAGCGCCGCCAGGACCGACAGCCCCGTGACGGTGAGGTTGTAGTAGATCCGGCGCAGCGGGGTGGACAGGGCCCAGCCGTACGCGGTCGTCATGAAGACGCCGTCCACAGTGTCCATCAGGGTCATCCCGGCGGCGAACAGCAGGGGCAGGCCGAGGACGCCGAACCAGGGGAGCTGCTGCGAGGCCGCGCCGGCGGAGAGGGCCAGGAGCGCGATCTCGCTCGCGGTGTCGAAGCCCAACCCGAAGAGGAACCCGACAGGGTAGACCTGCCAGCTCTTCTGGATGAAGCGGAGGAGCGGCCCGGCGAAGCGCGCGATCAGGCCCCGGTTGAGGAGGAGCGCGTCCAGCACCTGGGCGTGGTGCTCGCCCCGCCGCGCGGCTTGAAACAGCCGCCAGACCTCGCGCCAGATGTACAGGTTGATCAGCCCGATCAGAAGCAGGAACCCGCCCGAGACCGTGGTGCCGACGATACCCCCGGTCTCGCGGAGGTGAGGCAGCCTCTCACTGAGCCCGCGCACCGCGCCGACGGTGGCCAGCGCCATCAGGAAGACCACCGTGGAGTGTCCGAGCGAGAAGAAGAACCCGGCCCCCGTCGGATTCTCCCGCTGCTGGACCAGCTTGCGCACGGTATTGTCGATCGCGGCGATGTGGTCGGCGTCGAAGGCGTGGCGGAGCCCGAGCGTGTACGCCAGCACGCCCATGCCGAGGAACACAGGGTGCGCCCGGGCCGCTACGAGCAGGCACGCCGCGCCCAGCACGTGCAGCGCGGCGACCGTCAGGGCATACGGCCGCACGGAGGTGATGATCGGTCGCGGTGTCTGCATCGCTCGGGCCCAGTCCCCTTGGGAGGCCGCGGCGCGCGCCGGGGCCTCACGCGTCCGCTTCGGCGGCAGGGATCCCCGCTCCTGCGTCGAAGGCGGGCTCACGTCAACGCCTAGGATAACCGCTCACTTATGCCCTATCCCACGCTCGAGCAGCTCGTGATCTTCGCCAAGCTTGTCCAGACGGGCAGCGTGACCCGGGCCGCGGAGGAGACGGGCATCACGCAGCCGGCGGTGACGCAGCACCTCCGGGCGCTGGAGCGGCGGCTCGGCGTCGCGCTCACCCGGCGCGCCGGCCGGCTGGTCCGCCTCACCGACGCCGGTCAGGCCGTCGCCGGCTACGCGCGGGAGCTGGTGGCGCTCGCCGACCGGATGCGCGACGCGGTGGGGGCCGTGCAGGGGATCGGCGGCCGCCTGATCATCGGCGCGAGCACGACGGTCGGCGAGTGCGTGCTGCCCCGGGAGATCGCCCGGTTCTGCGAGGCGCACCCCGGCGTCGAGGTCCGGCTCCAGATCCTGCACGGGCACGAGGTCGTAGAGCGGCTCCTCACGTACGAGTTCGACCTCGGCTTCATGGGCAGCCGGCCGCGCAACGCGAGCGTGATCGCCCGGCCGTTCCGGCGGGACGAGATCGTGCTCGCCGTCGCGCCGTCCCATCCGCTCGCCTCGAAGCGGGCGCCGTCCCCCGCGCTGCTGGGAGATCAGGCGTGGCTGCTGCGCGAGCGCGGGGCGTTAAGCCGGACGCTCGCGCTCGCCGCCCTTCGCCGGCTCCGCGTGCTGCCGCGCACGATCCTCGAGTTCGGCAGCAACGCCGCCCTGCGCACCGCGGCGCTCTCGGGGATGGGCGCGGCCGCGGTCTCCCGGCACGTCGTCGGCGACGATCTCGCCGCGGGGCGCCTGCACCTCCTGCGCCTGCCCGGCTGGTCGTGCGAGCGGCCGTTCTACATGCTGCGGCGGAAGCACCAGGCGCCGGAGACGGCCGAACAGGCGTTTATGGACTTTCTCTATGCCGGCCCGCGCCGCGGCGCGCCGGCCGGCGCGCGGGTCCACGAGCCCGCCACCACAGCATGAAGGAGGCCAGGCGATGAGCGACAAGGCGGCGAAGCGTCCGGGCCGGACGCCGGAGGCGAGCGAGGCCAGCACCGAGATCCGGTTTGCGCGCGGCGAGCGCCGCGACGAGAATGCGCACGACCTGCGCGACCCCGCACAGGCGGGCGAGGTGGACGTCCGCCGGACCGGCAAGATGCACTATCACGAGGAGGTCGTCCGCCCGGTCAAGGTGAAGCGCATCACCCACAGGAACCCGGCGGCCGACCTGGTCTACGTCAAGGACCGGGCGCACGCCGCCCGCGAGGTCGAGCTGCCGATGCGCACGATCAACATCCACATCGGCGAGCTGCGGCCGGGGGCGGGCACGCGCCTGCACAAGCACCACAACGAGGCCGTGATCTACATCGTCAAGGGCAAGGGCTACAGCGAGGTCCAGGGCGAGCGATACGACTGGGAGACCGGCGACTTCCTCTATATGCCGAGCATGTGCTGGCACCGCCACGTCAACGAGGGCTCGGAACCGGTCCTGTACATGGGCATCACGAACAAGCGGATGCTGGACTGGCTCGCGATGGACCGGAAGGTGGAGGCCGGGATCCACGTCCGCGCCGAGGAGGCGGAGGCGGAGATCAAGGCCCAGCGGTGGTCGCCCTATTCCTGGCACCGCATCGATGCCGGCGCGGACCGCGGCGTGGAGATCGGCCCCCCGGGGTTCCTCCAGCCCGGCGGGCACGACATCCCCCGGAGGGGCGCCCCTGCGATCCTGCCGGATGCGGGCCCTGCGCGGCACCCTCGGGCGGGGGCAGGCAGGCGGGGGACGGGGACCTCCCGCGCGGCCGGTCGAAGTAGGCCTCGCCGCAAGACGCGACTCGAAGAGGAGTGAGCCACGATGCGCCAGCACCGTCGGACGCCTCGCCCTCGGATCCTCATCCTCGCCCTGGCCGCCACGGCGCTGCTGGGGCCCGGGCCGCCGCTTGCGAGCGTCTCCGCGCAGCCGCAGGCGGACGTCGAGGCGCTCGAGCGGTCGCTGATTGGCCTCAGCCCGGTGGTGCGGGAGCAGAAGCTGATCGACGGCGCCCGGCAGGAGGGCGGCCAGGTGATCACCTACCTCACCTGGAACGAGCGCCAGTCCCAGGACGTCGCCGATTCGTTCCAGAAGCGCTACCCGCTCATGCGCGTCCGCGTCCTGCGGGGCGGGTCGGGCGACGTCGCGAACCGCATCCTCACCGAGGGGCGCGCCGGGCGGGCCACCTGGGACGCGGCCGAGGTGGACACCGGCTTCATCCCGTCCCTAGAGCGGGCGCGGCTCCTCAGCCGCTACACGAGCTTTGCCCGCAACGCCATCAACCGGAAGTTCTTCGATCCCGAGGGCTGGTGGACGGGGATCCTCCTCGAGCCGGTCGTGCTCGCCTGGAACACGGAGAAGGTGCCGCGTGGCGCGGTGCCGCGGACCTACGAGGACCTCACGCGGCCGGAGTGGCGGGGGAACTTCTCCCTCGATACCGAGGACTACGACTTCTTCGCGTTCGTCCTGGCGACGCGCGGCAAGGAGAAGGGCATGGCGCTCATGCGCGCGCTGGCCGCCAACAAGCCGCGCATGGTCCGGGGCCGGACGACCCAGGCGGAGCTGCTGCTGGCCGGTGAGTTCGCCGCCTCGGCGGCGTTGTTCGATTACCGCGTCGTGGATGCCCGGCAGAAGGGCGCCCCGATCGACTTCACCTACGTGGAGCCGGTCTTCATGGACATCTCCCCGGTGCTGCTGGCGAGGTCTCCGGTCCACCCGAACGGCGCGCTGCTGTTCCTGGACTGGCTCATCTCCCAGCCCGGCCAGCAGATGATCGCCGACCTGGGCCGGACCCCGGTGCGGACGGATGTGAGGCTTAAGTACGAGCAGCTCCGGAAGCCGTTCACCATGGCGCTCTACGTCTACGTGGCCGGCGACGCCGACCAGAACGCGCTGATCGCGCAGTACAACCAGCTCTTCGGGCTGAGCTCGGGCAAGTGATGCAGGAGCGCGTCCCGCTCGGGCCGGAACCGTCCGTCCCGTCGCCTCACACGGCGGGATGTCGCGCTGAGGCGATACGGCGCGGTACGCTGCGGCTCGCGCTGGTTCCCCAGCCGGTCGTGCTCGGCGTCACAATCGTGCTGTTCGTCTATCTGACGGCCGTGCCCCTCGGGATGCTCCTCTGGGGCAGCCTGCGGTCCGACGCGCCGGGGGTGCCGGGCGCCGCGTACACGCTCGCGAACTACGCGCGGGCGTACGGCCACGCGTTCTTCGGCACGCTGCTCGGGACGACCGCGGGGTATAGTCTGGGGACGACCGCGGTCGCGCTCGTCCTGGGGTTCCTGCTCGCCTGGGTCGTGGAGCGGACGGACATCCCGCTGCGGGGCCCGATCTTCTTCCTCTCCGTCGTCCGGCTGGCGGTCCCCAACATGATGATGGTGATCGCCTGGATCCTGCTCCTGTCCCCGCGCATCGGCGTGGTCAACACCTGGGCCACGCGGCTGCTGCACCTCCCGCACGCGCCGTTCAACATCTACAGCCTGTGGGGGATGATCTGGGTCGAGGGCGCGGACAAGGTCCCGATCGCGTTCCTGCTCGCGTCGGGCGCGCTGCGGGCGATGGATCCCACGCTGGAGGAGAGCGCGTACGTCTGCGGCGCCGGGATCTGGCGGACGATCCGGCGCGTCACGCTGCCGCTGATCCGCCCGGCGCTGGTCGCGGCGGGGCTGATCATCTTTCTCATGGCGTTCGAGTCGTTCGAGGCGCCGACCCTGATCGGCCTGCCGTTCGGCATCCACACGCTCGTGAGCGAGATCTACGTCCGTACCCGGGGCGTGCCGCCGGACATCCCGCTCGCCAGCGCGTTCGGCGTGCTCTTCTTCCTCCTGGCGGCCGGCGGCGTGCTGCTGCAGCAGCGCGCCGTCCGGGCCGCCGAGCGGTTCACGACGATCACGGGGAAGGGGTTCCGCGCCGGCCGCATCGAGCTGGGACGCTGGCAGGCGCCGGCGGCGGCGCTCGTCCTCGCCTTTCTCGCGTGGGCCTACGTGCTGCCGATCGGCATGCTGCTCTGGGCTTCCCTGCTGCCGTTCTACCAGGCGCCGTCGCTCCGGGCCCTCCACTTCGCCGGCCTGGCCAACTACCGGGAGGTGTTCGCCCTCCACACGCCGGTCCACGCCCTGCGCAACAGCCTGATCCTCGGGCTCGGCGCGGCCACGATCATCGCGCTGCTGTCGCTCGTCGTGCAGCAGGCCCTCGTGCGCCGGCGCGCGCTCCTCACCCGCGCCGTGGACGTGCTCGTGTTCACCCCGATCGTGTTCCCCGGCATCGTGCTCGGCGTCAGCCTGATCTGGGTGTATATTCGGATGCCGCTGCCGATCTACGGCACGCTGTGGATCCTGCTGATCGCGTACGTGACGCGCTACTCCCCCTTCGGCATGCGCTTCGCGCAGGCGGCCTTCATGCAGGTGCACAGGGAGCTTGAGGAGGCGGCGGATGTGACCGGGGCGTCGTGGGGGTACGTGTTCCGCCGGGTCACCCTGCCGCTGGTCATCCCCGCGCTGTTCGGCGGCTGGGTGTACCTGGTGGTGTACTGCTTCCGGGACGCCTCGAGCTCGATCATGCTGTACACGACGGGGACCGAGACGACGTCGGTCGTCGTGTTCAACCTCTGGAACAACGGGGAGATCGGTCCCGCGGCGGCGCTCGCGATCATCGTGCTCGCCATCCTCGGGGTGATCGTGGCGGTCAGCCGGCGTTGCATGCGGCGATTCCAGCTGGAGCACGTCGTGTGAGCGCGGGGCCGGGGCGCGCGCCCGGGATCGCGGTCGAGCACCTGGGCAAGCGGTACCTGACGCGCCGGGGCCGCGTGACCGGCGCCGCCGACATGCACTTCGAGGTCCCCGAGGGCGCGCTCTTCACCCTGCTCGGCCCCAGCGGCTGCGGAAAGACGACGACGCTGCGCTGCCTCGCGGGCCTGGAGTGGCCCGACGCCGGCCGGATCGTGATCGGCGGCCGCACCGTGTTCAGCGCCGGGGAGCGCGTGTTCGTGCCGGCGCGCCGGCGCCGGGTCGGGATGGTATTCCAGTCCTACGCTCTTTGGCCGCACATGAACGTCTACGACAACGTCGCCTTCCCGCTCGCGGCCGCGGGGGTGCCGCGCCGCGCCGCGGACCGCCGGGTCGCCCGGACGCTGGAGCTGCTCGGCCTGGGCGGCCTCGAGGCGCGGCCCGTCACGGGCCTCTCGGGCGGCCAGCAGCAGCGCGTTGCCCTCGCGCGGGCGGTCGTGGCTGAGGCCGAGGTGCTCCTGCTGGACGAGCCGCTCAGTAACCTGGACGCCAAGGTCCGGGCCCAGGTTCGGCACGAGCTCCGGGAGATGCAGACGCGGCTGGGCATCACGACCGTGTACGTGACGCACGATCAGGAGGAGGCCCTCGCCCTCTCCGACCAGGTCGCCGTGGTACGCGACGGCGTGATCGTCGAGTCGGGCCCGCCCCGGCGGCTGTACGAGCGGCCGCGGTACCAGTTCACCGCGCAGTTCCTGGGGGTCACGAACCTGCTCAGCGCGCGGCGTCTCGGCCGCAACGGGGGCGCCACCCTGGTCGAGACGCCCGTCGGGCGTCTCACCGTGGCGCTCGACGTCGACACGGAGACGCCGCTGCTCTCGATCCGGCCGGAGCACATCGGGGTGCACACCGCGCCCACGGGGGCGGCGAACGCGATCGAAGCCACGCTCGTCACGGCGTCCTTCATGGGCGCCCATCACGAGTACGTGGCGGAGGCGCGGGGGACCCGGCTCGTGGTGCGGGCGGCGGCCGAGCCCGCGGTGCGCGCCGGCGAGCGGCTCTGGCTCGTGCTGCCGCCCGACCGCTGCTGCGTCGTCCTGCCCGGACCGGAGCCGCCGCCTACCCGGGGGGCGCCGTGACGGTGCGGAAGACGCGGTCGAGCCCGGTGAGCTCGAGGACCCGCCGCATCGGGCTGTCGGGGGGCAGGACCAGCGCCACGTGGGCCGGCCCGATCTCGCGGGTGTACGTCCGGAGCACGTGGAGGCCCGCCGAGTCCACGTAGTCGCACTCGCTCAGGTCGATGTACGTGGGCGTGCCCGGCGCGACCGCGGCGAGCGCCCGCTCGAGGCGCTCCGCCGTGAACAGGTCGAGGTCCCCGACGACCGCGATCACCACGGCCGGGCCGGCGGACCCCACCTGCACGGTGAACGGACGGCTCACGCTCGTGCCGCCTCTGCGCGGCGTCGACACCCTTCTCCGGTCCGGTCTACCCCACCCCACGAATTCGCAGAACTGAGGCGAATTCGTGGGGGCCCCGGGCCTTCCCGGACATGTCCCTAGGGCGCGGCCTCGGCGCGCTGCACGAGCGCCGGATCGCCGGCCGGCTCGGTGGTTCCGATGCGCTCCAGGTACCGGCGCAGGCCGGAGACGGCGTCGGCGTCGAGGCACGTGTCGCTATCCTTGTCCAGCAGGAAGACCGCCGTCTCCGCGGGCAGGGCCGCGGCGTACGGCCGCCAGGACGTCATCGCCTCGTACGCGTCGGCCACCGCCAGGATGCGCGCCGGGCGATCGAGCTCCGTGGCGTCGAGCTGCCAGGGGTAGCCGCTGCCGTCCAGCCGCTCGTGATGGAGCGCCGCCGTCCAGGCGAACTCGCGGAAGGCGGCCACCCGCGACAGGATCTCCCAGGTGTGGACGGGATGCCGTTTGACGGCCAGCCATGCGTCGGCGGTGAGGTTGCCGGGTTTCTCTAGAATCCGGTTCGAGACGCCCAGCTTGCCGATGTCGTGCAGCAGCCCGGCCCGGTAGAGCCGGACGCGGTCCGCGTCGTCCATCCGGAGCTCTTCCGCGATGCCCCGGGCGTACGCGGCCACGCGCGCCGAGTGCCGGTAGGTGAACGGGGTCTTCGCGTCGATGATCTCGGCGAACGCGGCGGCGACGCCGTCCAGCCCGGCCTCGTCGACCCGCCGCACACGGTCGCCGGGCTCCGCCGCGACCGCCCGGCGCAATGCCTGCGGGGTCGCGAGCCCGTTCCACCAACGCCGGTCGTCGCGCCACGAGAGGACGACGTCCACCAGGTCCGGGTCGAACCACGTGCCGCGGCGCGTGCGCGCGACGTCCATGACCGCGTCGAGGCCCCGGTACATCAAGAACACGTCGGCCGTCTGCGCCAGCCCGGTGATCCGGGCGAGCAGGGGGATCTCGCGGCCGCGCAGCCCGTCCGGGTGCCCCCGGCCGTCCCAGTGCTCGTCCAGCGCGTGGATCGCCTGCGCGGTCGCCTCGGGGAAGCCCAGCCCGCGCACGATCTCCGCCCCGCGCTCGCACCGGATGCGGACCAGTTCCCGCGCCCGCGCCACGCCCGCGCGGGCGACCTGTGCGATGTGGCGGACGCGCGCCGCGATCGGGCGCCCCATCCCCGCCGAGCGGATGCCGTACAGGGCGGCGTCCGCGAAGCGGGACCAGTTGGTGATCGTGCGGCGCCACTTCACCGGGTGGTCGTCGGAGCCGAACAGGCCGGCGACGCGCGCCGAGTTGCTTGAGCACCCGGCATCCTTGAGGATCAGCGCATAGTAGAGGGCGGACCGGGTGTCGGCGTCGAGCCCCAGCTCCTCGCCGAGGCGCGTGCCGATCAGGCACGTGCGGACGGAGTGGCCCTCGGGCTGCCCCTCCGTCAGGTCAAGGGCATACGACAGCGCCGACAGAACCTCCGAGAGGCCGACGAGCGGCGGCGGCGTCCTGGGTTCGGTCATCCGGGCATCCTGGGTTCCATCATCCGTGTGACTCCAGCGGTCTTGGCCTCCGCGTCGGCGCCGGGCGATCCGGTCTGCCCGGGAAGCTCCTTCCGGGCTCCTTCCTTGCCGTGACATTATGCCCCGTGAGGAGAAGCAGGTGGACCTGATGATGCGGGACGTCTCCCGAACGGCGGGCCGCTCGAGACGCCGGTAAAGTTCGGCTGGACCAAACCGCGCACAGTGGCGCGCAGCAAACCTCAGGCGATGCCCGGATGCGCCGGCACCGCCCGCATGTGGTCGAGGTGGCGCATCACGACCGGCTCCAGCTCCTCCCACTCGATGCTGGTCTGGCGCCCGCTGTCGAACTCGCGCATCACCCAGTCGTGGATCTCGAGGAGGCCGGGGTCGTCCTTCGCCGGCTCCAGGCCCAGGTGCTGCTTGACCAGGAAGATCAGCCCGGCGAGACCGGAGTCTTTGGTGAGCGAGACCTCGAGGGGCCGCCCGAGGAGGGCCGGCACGTTGAACGGCGCGTACATCCACCAGAACTTGTTGAGCCCGTCGGCGTGGATGCCCGCGCGCGTGCGGTGCGCGTCCCGCCCGTAGAGCGGGTACTTCGGCGGAAGCGGCTCGCCCATCCGCGCGTAGAGCGCGGCGAGGCCGTTCAGGGCCGTGAAGTCGGGCCGGGCCTGCGGGAAGTACCCCGTGCCGATCAGGTGGAGGATCACCTGCTCGAGGGGGGCGTTCCCGGTCCGCTCCCCCTTGCCCAGGCACGTGCCGTTGATCGCCCCGCAGCCCTCGAGGATCGCCGCCAGGCAGTTCGCGACCACGAGGCCGGTGTCGTTGTGGGGGTGGAACTCGAGGTCCGCCGGCCCGAGGTCGAGCCCGCGCAGGGCGCGGAAGATCCGCGGGACGCTGCGCGGCAGCGCGATGTGGTCGTACGGGAGGCCGAGGCCCATCGTGTCGCAGATCCGGAACTTGGGCTTGAGCGCCGGCCCGTAGGGGGCCGCCATCTCCAGCACCGCTTCGATGAACGCGAGCATGAACTCCATCGGCGCCCGCGTCGCGTCCTCGAGGTGCAGCCGCGGCCGGATCCCCGCGTCGAGCGTGATCCGGACCGCGTCCAGGTAGGTCTGGGCCGCCTGCACGCGCCCGCCGGGCTTGAACTTGTGGAACGTGTGGTAGTCGGAGGCCGAAGAGAGCATCCCGGTCTCGCGCACGCCCAGCGTGCGGATCAGCGCGACGTCCTTCGTGGTGGCCCGGATCCACGTCGTGGGTTCGATGGGGGCGCCGGACCGGTAGCGCTCCTGCGCGCTCCGCAGCGCGTCGCGGTCGGAGGCCCGGTAGACGAAGAACTCGGCCTGGCGGACCGCGCCCGAGCCGCCGGTGAACCGGCAGAGCAGGTCGTAGATCTCGAGGCTCTGTTCGGTCGAAAGCGGCAGGCCCCCCTGCTGGCCGTCGCGGTGGGTGGTTTCGGTCGTCCACGCCTCGGCGGGGAGCGTGGCCGGGCGGTCGGCCCAGAGGTACCGCGGGAAGTCGTCCCGGGGAAAGCTCTCGAGGAAGTACTCGGGGGTCGGCGGATCAGTGAGGTTCGCCACGGAGCCCTCCTTGGGACCGGGTAATCGGCTCTTCCTATGATATCAGGGCGTCCGCTTCGATCTCCACCAGCATCTCGGGCGAGATCAGCCGGCGCACCTCGACCATGCTGGTCGCCGGCCGGATCTCGCGGAACACCTCGCCGTGCGCCCGGCCGATCTGCTCCCACGCGCCGATGTCCGTCATGTAGATCCGCGTCCGGACGACGTCCGAAAGCGTCGCGCCGAGGGCGCGCAGCGCTGCCTCGATGTTCCGGAGGGTCTGGACGGTCTGGGCGTACGGATCGCCGGACCCCATGACCCTGCCGGCGGCGTCCGTGGCGGTCGTCCCCGAGACGTGCACGGACGATCCGACCCGCACCGCGCGCGAGTAGCCGACGACCGGCTCCCACGGCGTCCCGGTAGCAAACCGCTGTCTCTCCACACAGCGCCTCCCGATGGTGTGGCGTCAGTCGGAGACCACGATCCGTTCCCTGGCGCCGCCGCCCCGGCGCATCAGCAGCACGAGGGGGAGACACGCGAGAAACACGAGCCCGACGATGGCAAAGACGTAATCGAACGCGACCACGGAGGCCTGCTGGCTGATGAGCCCGTGCAGCACCGCGAGGGCCTGCTGGCGGGCCGTCGCGGGATCGCTGCCGCGGGCGATGAACCCCGCCTGGATCGTCTGCCACCAGTGCATGAACGTCGCGTTATAGGTGGACGCGTACCGGACCAGGTTCGCGCTGGCCACGGTCGTCTTGTGATCCAGCAGGGTGATCACGATGGCCGTTCCCAGGCTCCCGCCGAGCTGCCGGATCAGGTTGAACAGCCCCGCCGCGCTCTGCATCTGCGGGCGCGTGATCGTCGAGAGCGAGGCGGTGGAGAGGGAGATGAACATGAACGCGAACCCTGCCCCTTGAATCAGCTGCGGCCACAGGATCTGCACGGGGCCGCTGTCCAGGTTGAAGCGCGCCATCATCACGCCCGCGAACGCGCTCACGGCAAGCCCGATCGGCAGCATGACGTAGACGCCGAGCCGGTTGTACAGCGCGCCGGCGACGGGCATCATCAGCACCATGACAAGCGAGCGGGGCATGAGCGCGAGCCCCGCCTGGGTCGCATCGTAGTGCAGGAGGTTTTGGAGGAAGAGCGGCAGCAGGATGAGGCCGCCGAACAGTACGAGCCCGACGATGCCGATGATGAGCGATCCGGCCGCGAAGGTGAGGTTCCCGAGGACCCGGAGGTCCACCGCGGGGCTCGGCGTGCGCAGTTCCCAGGCGATGAATGCCGCGAGCGTCAGGACCGCGATCACCGTGAGCGAGACGATGAGGGGGCTGGCGAACCAGGCGTCCCGCTCCCCCTCCTCGAGGAGGATCTGCAGGGAGGCCAGTCCGACCGTGAGCAGTCCGATCCCCGCGTAGTCGAAGTGGCGGAACCCGCGCGCGCGCATGTAGGGGGGATCCACGATGAACTGCGCGCCCATGAAGAGGGCGAACGCCCCCACCGGCAGGTTGACGAAGAAGATCCATGGCCACGAGTAGTTATCCGTGAGCCACCCACCGAGCGTCGGCCCGATCGCCGGGCCCAGGAGCACGATCATCCCGAAGAAACCCATCGCCTGCCCCTGCTCTTCGAGCGGAAACGTCTCCCGCATGATCGCCTGGGCGATCGGCTGGAGGGCGCCGCCCCCGAGGCCCTGCAGCACCCGGAAGAAGATCAGCTGGCCCAGGGTGCGCGAGAGCCCGCAGAACGCGGACGCGATGGTAAAGATGAGCACCGACAGCAGGTACACCCGGCGCCGGCCCATCACCGTCCCGAGCCAGGCCGTGAGCGGCATCACGATCACGACGGCGATCAGGTAGGACGTGCTGACCCAGGCGACCTGCTGGATCGTGACCCCGTAGGACGCCTGAATGTGCGCAAGCGCCACGTTCACCACGCTCGTGTCGATCGCGCCCATGACCGACCCGAGCAGGACGGACAAGGCGACGACCCACTTGCTGGCGACGGCCGCAGCGGGTCGCGCGGCGTCCGTGGCCATGGATCAGCGGGCCCTGTGGCGCGTGTCGATCGCCACCTCGACCGAGAGGCCCACCGGGAGCTGCTGATCCGTGCCGGGATCGAGCGCGATCCGCACGGGGACCAGTTGGACAACCTTCACAAAGTTGCCCGTGGCGTTGTCGGGCGGCAGCAGCGCGGTCGTCGAGCCGGTCGCAGAGCCGATGCTCTGCACGTGCCCGCGGAAGGCCCGGCCGCGGAACGCGTCCACGGTGATCCGCACGGGGTCGCCGGCCTTGATGCGGCCCAGCTGGGTCTCCTTGATGTTCGCCACGACCCAGATGTGCTGCGACAGGGTCAGGGACATGAGCGGCTGGTTCGGCTGCACGACCTGCCCGATCTCCACCGTCCGGTTCGTGACCCAGCCGTCGGCGGGCGCACGGATCAGGGTGCGGCGCAGGTTCAGCTCCGCCGTGCTCACGGCCTCGGCGGCGCTCGCGGCGCTGGCCTGGGCCGCGGCGAGCTCCTGGGCCCGCTGCCGCACGAGCGCGGCGCCGGCCTGCGCCTGCGCGACCTGCGCCTCCGCCTGCGCCACCTGGCCCGCGTTGGACGTCACGGCCGCGCGGGCGATCGCGACCTGCTGGCGGGACGCCTGGGCGGACGACAGCGCGGCCTGCGCCTGCCTGAGATTGTCCTGGGCGGCCTGATACTGCGCTTGCGCCGATTCGAAGGCCGCGCTGTCCGTGTCCACCTGCGACTGCGCGATCGCGCCCTGGGCAAGCAGCTGCCGGTCGCGGCTGAGCGTCTTGCTCGCGGTGTCCAAGGTCGCCCTGGCCGACGCGATGGCGGACCGCGCGGTCGTCACCTGCTCCTCCGCCTGCGCGATCTGCGAAGCCGTCTGCTGCTCCTGCATGAGCAGCTGCGCCCGGGCCTGCGGCAGTTTGGGCTGAGTGGCCCCGAGAGCCGCCCGGGCTACGCTGACGCCCGTCGTGAACTGCTGCTCCTGGGAGGTGAGCGCGGCCGCCGCTGCGCTCACCTGGGCGCGTGCGGCCGCGAGGTTGGCCTGCGCGCTGTTGAGCGCGAGCCGGTAGTCCGCGGGATCGAGCTCCGCGAGCACGGTGCCGGCGGGGACGTACTGGTTCTCGGTAATGTTCACCTTGGTGACCGTGCCCGAGACACGCGCGCCGATCGGCGCAACGTCGCCGGCCGTCTGCGCGTTGTCCGTCTTCACCAGGCCGGCGTTGGCCTGCCAGTACACGGCCGCCGCGATCGGCACGATGAGGGCCAGGCCGCCGACGGCCGGCAGGGCGGAGCGGCGAAGCGACGCCCGCGGCTTGGGGCGAGGACCGCCCGGTTCGACGGAGGGCGCGTGGCGTCTGTCTCCGTCCACCGCGGCCGGCGCCTCTCGCACAGGCGCCTCCCGCGGTGGCGTACGGCCGATCTCGGTTGTCTGGGGGGCGGACTCGGATCCGACCCGTGTTGGTGCGTCGCTCATCGGGGTTCCCTCACTGGGTAGTATGGTCTCCGCCTCGTGCCGTTTCCGGGGGCTCCGGCGGCTGTTCCCGAGCCGCGCGGAGGCGCGCGAGCCGCTCCTGGTACTCCTCACTCAGCTTCGCCAGCCGCGCCATGCGCTCGTCGATCATGCGGACCTGGGACTGGAGGAGGCCGATGCCCTGGTCGATCAGCGCGCGCCGCGTCTCGGGATCGGTCGCCTGCGCGTAGGCCTGCCGTAGCTCGGCCCGCACCGCGTCCAGGTGCATCGTCTCCCTGATCTCCGCGAGCGAGAACCCCAGGAGCGTTTGCAGCTCCTTGATCCGCAGCAGCCGGGCGATCTCGGCTTCCGTGAACAGCCGGAACCCGCCCGCCGTCCGTCCCGGCGGAGCCAGGAGCTCCATCTCCTCGTAATACCGGATCGCGCGCGGGGTCAGCCCGGTGCGCCGGACGACGTCCTCCATCCGGAACTGCGCCGACGACTCTGCGGCGGCTTCTCCGGCGCCGCCGCCTGACTGTTGCGGCGGTTCGTGCACGTTTCGCATACTTCGCTGCTCCTCGCGAGGTCCCCACACTGACTCGGGGCGACCAGACCGTGACACCTAACAATATTGTCATTATACTATAACCTTCCCGTGAGCGTAATATTCCCGCTCACCCGCCGCCACCATCGCCGCATGGCGCACGCGCAAGCCCTGCCATCCCTGGCGCTTATGCACCTATTCCGGAGTTTAAACGCGGTTCGATAACATGTCGTTAGGATTTCTCCAATTAATCTAGAAAGAGACATTGGCCGTCCGGCCTAAACTTTACGGGAGGTGCTGCATGCGACAGGGTCTCGCG
>JAPVSX010000222.1:0-4495 GCA_047519495.1 Armatimonadota bacterium | reverse complement strand
TGGCCCCGGAGACGATCCTGCTCAGGATGGCGAGGGTGTATCGCACCTGCCGGAGCTACCGTGACAGCGGCGAGGTCAGGACGACGCTGCTCGTCGGTGACGGCCGCGCCGGCAGCGACCGCCCGTTCAAGACGGCGTTCGTACGACCGGACCGCTTCCGGTTCCAGTTCATCGACACCGGCCTCGGCGAGCGCTCGTCCGCGTACATCGTGTGGACGGAAGGCGACGAGGTGCGCTCGTGGTGGGACGCGAAGCCTGGGGTCCGCAACGCCGGAACGCTTCAGGACGGCCTCAGGATCGCCGCGGGCGTCTCGGGGGGCTCCTCGACTCGGGTTCCCGGGCTGCTCCTGCCGGGCGTGGTCGGCGAGGGGCCCCCGATCATCGCCGCCGAGCGTGCCCAGGACGGCTCGGATCGCGGCGTCACCTGCTTCCGGATCAGGGGGAAGAGCCAGAGGACGCCGTACACGCTCACGATGGGGACACAGACGCTCACCGTGCAGGACGAGAGCATCACGCTCTGGATCGACCGCGCCACGTTCCTCCTGCGAAAGGTCGAGGACACAAAGACGCTCGACACCTACACCTCGGAGAGCATCACCACGTACACCCCCGAGATCGACGTCGAGATCCCGGCCGAACAGCTCACCTTCGACGCCCCCAAAACCCCGTAGCCGCAGAAACACCGGGCAAAAGGGAAGAGGTCAGAGGGAAAACGGAATTCAATGAGGCGACGTACAGAATGGATGCGCTAAGACCACGCACCAGGCAGGGGCTTGCCTTCCTTTTGACCTTTGACCCTTTCCTTCTCCCCTGCCCTACATATACAGCCCGCCCGAGACGTTGATGACCTCTCCCGAGATGTACGACCCGGCAGGGCCGGCCAGGAACACGACCACGCTCGCGATGTCCTCGGGGGTCCCGAGGCGGGGAATCGCGAGGTTCGCCATCAGCGCCTTGCGCTGGTCCTCGGTGAGCTTCTCGGTCATCGGGGTCTGGATGTAACCGGGTGCGATCGCGTTGACGGTGATGTTGCGGCTGCCGAGCTCCCTGGCCAGCGACTTGGTGAGGCCGATGAGGCCGGCCTTGGAGGCGGCGTAGTTGGCCTGGCCGGCGTTGCCCATCAGGCCGATCACCGAAGAGATGCTGATGATCCGCCCTTCCTTTTGTTTCACCATGATCTTCACGGCCGGCTGGGTGACGTTGTATGCGCCGTCGAGATTGACGGACAGCACCTTGCGCCACGACTCCGGCTTCATGCGCATGAACAGCCCGTCGTCCGTGATGCCCGCGTTGTTGAGCAGGATGTGCAGACCCCCCAGCTCCGCGGCGACCTCCTCGACCACTCGCTGGCACCACTCCGGGTCCGTGACGTTGAGCGGCTTGACGATCGCCCTGCCGCCGGAGGCGTTGATCTCGTCCACGACCGTCTGGGTGGGGTCGGTCGGCAACGACGCACACGCGACGACCGCGCCTTCGCGGGCGAGCGCCCGCGAGCACGCGGCGCCGATCCCGGTCGCCGCCCCTGTGACCAACGCCACCTTGCCTTCGAGCTGCCCTGCCATTCTGGCCTCCTCGTCGTCAGCCGCCGCGCTCCAGGCGCCGTGGGATCCTTCGTCGCGCTTCGCGCTCCTCAGGATGACACCGCGCGCGTCAGGTACGTCTCCAGCTGCTCCGCGGTGCCGATCTGGATGGTAGCAGCCCCGCGGGCGATCCTGCGCACGAGGCCGGAGAGCACGCTGCCCGGCCCCACCTCGACGAAGGTGTCGAAGCCGTCCGCGGCCATGCGCTCGATGAGATCGACCCAGCGCACCGGGGCATCCACCTGCCGCACCAGCCCGTCGCGGACCGCGTCCCCCTCCCTCACGGACGCTGCGTCCACGTTGTTGTAGAGCGGTGCCGAAAGCCCCCTGAACTCAAGCGCCTCCAGAACCGGCTCGAGCCCCTTGCGGGCCGGCACCATCAGGGGGGAGTGGAACGGCGCCGACACCGGCAGCGGGACGACCCGTTTGGCCCCCTGTGCCGCCAGCAGCGCCCCCGCCCTCGCGACGGCGCCTGCGTGCCCCGCGATCACGGTCTGCTCGGGGGCGTTGAAGTTGGCGGGCACCGCGACCTCCCCCAGGATGCTGGCCTCCCGGCACGCCGCCTCGACGGCGTCCCGGCCCGGGCCGAGGACGGCGGACATCGCGCCCGCACCGACCGGGACCGCCTCCTGCATGAGCTCGCCACGGCGGCGCACGGTCCGCACGAGGTCCTCGACCCCGAGGCCTCCGGCCGCACCGACCGCGCTGTACTCGCCCAGCGAGTGGCCGGCCACCCCCTCGAACGCCGCGCCGCGGGCCGCCAGCACGGCGTTTGCCGCCAGGGAGACGGTCAGGATCGCCGGCTGGGTATTGGCGGTGAGCCTGAGCTGCTCCTCGGGCCCGTCGAAGCACAGACGCGAGAGCGGCTCGCCGAGCGCCGCGTCGGCGCGGTCGAACACCTCGCGGGCCTCGGGGTACCGTTCCGCGAGGTCCTTCCCCATCCCCGCGAACTGGCTCCCCTGCCCTGGAAAGACGAAAGCCACCTTCCCCATCAGCGTCCTCCGCTTTTCGCCGAGCGCTTGATCAGCGCCTGGGAGATCTCGTTCCGCTGGATCTGGTTGGTGCCCTCGTAGATCTGGAGGATCTTGGCGTCGCGCAGCATCTTCTCGACCGGGTAGTCGCGCATGTAGCCGTACCCGCCGAACACCTGCACCGCGTCCAGCGTCACCGACATCGCGACGTCCGACCCGACCACCTTGGCCATCGAAGACTCCATCGCGAAGTCGTCACATCCGCCGTCGATCGTGCGCGCCACCGCGTAGAGCAGGGCGCGTGCCGACTCCACCCGCATCGCCATGTCGGCCAGCATGTGCCCGACCGCCTGGAACGCCGCGATCGGCTTGCCGAACTGCTTGCGCTCCCGCGCGTACGCGACCGCGGCTTCGAGCGCCGCCGCGGCGAGACCGACGCCCTGGGCACCCACCGCGACGCGAGCACGGTCCAGCGTCCGCATCGTGAGCAGGAAGCCCGCGCCCTCGCGCCCGATGCGGTCGGCTTCGCGCACCCGGACGTCCTCGAGGATCACCTCACGGGTCGCCGAGGCCCGGATCCCCAGCTTGTCCTCGCGCTTGCCGAACGACAGGCCTTTCGCGTCCTTCTCGACCAGGAACGCCGAGGCGCCGCGGGCGCCCCGCGCGGGGTCACTCAACGCGATCACTGCGTAGAAGTCCGCCTCGCCGCCGTTGGTGATCCACTGCTTCGTGCCGTTGATGACGTAGCCGGAGCCGTCGCGCACCGCCCGCGTGCGCATCGAGAATGCGTCAGAGCCGGCCTCGGCCTCCGTGAGGCAGAAAGCCGCCAGCCACTCGCCGCTCGCCACCTTTGGCAACACCCGGGCCTTCATGGCGGCATCCCCGGCGATCAGCACGGGCAGCGTCCCGAGGGCGATCGCACCGTAGGTCGTCGAAACCCCAAGGCAGGCTCTGGAGAGCTCCTCGGTGACCAGGCAGAGGTCCATCACGCTGCCGCCCAGGCCTCCGTACTCCTCCGGCACGAAGACGCCCATCAGACCGGCCGCACCGAGCGTCTTCATGATCTCGCGCGGGAAGGTCTCCTCCCGATCGAGCTGCGCGCGCACCGGGAGGATCTCGCCCTCCGCGATCTGGCGTGTGAGCGCCGCGATCTCCCTCTGGGTTTCGGTGAGGAAGTGCTCCATCGCCTCTCCTCCGCGACACGACGGCGGGCGCGGTGAACCGTGCCCGCGGGATCAGCGAACGGCGAGCGTCACCAGCGCAGCAGCGTGGCGGCCCAGGTCAGGCCGCCCCCGAACGCACCCATCAGCACCAGGTCCCCGCGCTTGAGCTTGCCCCGGTCGATGGCTTCCTGCATCGCGAGCGGGATCGAGGCGGACGAGGTGTTGCCGACCCGCTCCAGATTCAGGTACACCTTCTCCGGCGCGATGCCCAGCCGGTCGCCGACCGCACTGATGATGCGCAGGTTGGCCTGGTGGGGGATGAAGAGGTCCACCTGCTCCACGCGTACATCGGCAGCGACGAGAACTTCTTGGCAAACCTCCGTAATGGCGCGTACCGCGACCTTGAACGTCTCGTTGCCCCGCATCTTGATGAAAGGCAGGCGGGCGTCGATGTGCTCCCTGACGTTGGGCGGGTACTTGCTCCCCCCACCCGGCATCTGGATGAAGTCCGCGTACGTCCCGTCGGTGTGCAGGGCGCTGCGCAGGATCCCCTCGCCTGCAGGGGCGGCCTTGAGGACGACCGCCCCGGCACCGTCCCCGAAGAGGATGCAGGTGGCGCGGTCGTTGTAGTCGGTGTAGCGGGAGAGCGTCTCGGCGCCGATCACCATTGCCGTCTTGACCTCGCCCGTGACCATGAACTGGCGGGCGATGTGCAGGCCGTAGAGGAACCCCGAGCAGGCGGCCGCGATGTCGAAGCAGGTCGCGTTCTTCACGCCGAGCG
>JAPVSX010000221.1:0-10667 GCA_047519495.1 Armatimonadota bacterium | reverse complement strand
TGTGGATCGAGAGTCGGGGGCTCCTGGTCCAGCCCGATGACGAGCGTCCCGCCCCGCGTCGGCGCGGCGCCCACGCTCGTCCCAAGAACGGCGAGCACCGCGACGATCGCCGCGGCGCTCCACCATGCCGTGCGATGCCGGTTCATCGCGCACCTCCCTGTGGAGTTCGAGCTGTGATAGCGATGCGGAGGGTGCTTCAAGACTGCAATTTGGTGGGGACCCCGACGGTTCCTACGTGGATGCCGCCGGTGAAAGGAAGCGCCGGCGGGATCACGCATCAACCGGCCGGCGCTTCCTGGGTGCGGGGGACGGGCAGCGAGACCTCGCGGAGGTACCGGGCCGCGTCCTCCGGCGGCACCGTGTTGATGTAGAACCCGGACCCCCACTCGAACCCCGCCAACTGGGACAGCCGGGGGATCACCTCGATGTGCCAGTGGTAGAAGTGCCCGACTTTCCCCTCGTACGGGGCGGTGTGGATGATGTAGTTGTACGGCGGGTTGTGGAGACAGGCGTGCAGCCGCCCGAGCACCTGGTGGAGCGTTTCCGCCAGGGGGAGGACCTGATTGTCCCCGAGGTCGCCGAAGCTGGCGACGTGCGTCCGGGGGAGGATCGACAGCTCGAACGGGCACCACGACGCGTACGGCGCGAATGCGACGAACTCGGCGTTTTGCCAGACGACGCGGGTCCGGTCCCTCTCCTCCTGGCGGAGGACGTCGCAGTAGATGCACCGGCCTTCTCGGGCGAAGTACTGCTGCGCGCCCTCGAGCTCCTCCATCGCCCGCTTCGGCACGATCGGGAGGGCGATCAGCTGCGAGTGGGGATGGGCCAGGGACGCCCCGGCCGACCGCCCGTGGTTGCGGAACAGGAGGAGGTACTTGAAGCGCTCGTCGCGGTCGAGGTCCCGGTACCGCTCCCGGTACATCCAGAGCACCGAGGCGAGCTGCCCGGGGGTCATGACCCCCGGGTGATCGGCGTGCCGGGGGGTCTCGATGATGACCTCGTGGGCACCCACGCCGCCCATGCCTTCGAACATCCCGTTCACCGTGACCTCTGTGGACCCTTCGATGCGCAGCGCGGGGTACTTGTTCGGGACGACGCGCACCTGCCATCCCGGCGCGTCGGCGGCGCCGCCCGACCGGCGGATCGCGACGATCTCAGGCGGTGTCCGGGCCTCCCGGCCCTCGCAGAACGGGCACGTCGCGGACGTGTCCGGTTCCGCCGGCGGCGGGGGGAAGTCCGACGGCCGTGCGGCCCGCTCGGTCGCGATGATCACCCACCCGCGTGTGATCGGGTCTTTCCGCAGTTCAGGCACTCTTCTGCCTCCGCTCAGCGAATCGTGTGCGTCTCTGTGTGCAGTACGGGGCGCTTCACCCGCGCGTTCCCACGACGCGGCGCGCGGCGGTCGCCCGGCGGTAGGCGTCCACGTAGCGGCGCGCGGACCGGGTCCACGAGAAGTCTTGCCCCATTCCCACCTGCTGCAGCCGCCGCCACGCCCGCGGATCCCGGAACGCCCACAGCGCCCGTTTCACCGCGTCGAGGAACGGGTCGGGCGAGTACCCGTTGAAGACGAACCCGTTTGCGTCGCCGCGGGCGGCCGCCTCCGGGGTGGCGTCCACGATCGTGTCGGCCAGGCCGCCGGTGCGGCGCACCACCGGCACCGTGCCGTACCGGAGGCTGTAGAGCTGGTTGAGGCCGGACGGCTCGTACCGGGACGGCATGAGGAAGATGTCCGCCCCGGCTTCGATGCGGTGCGCGAGGCCGTCGTCGAAGCCGAGCGTGACCGCGACCCGGTCCGGGTAGCGGTCGTGCAGCCCCTGGAACAGCGTGTGGTACTGCGGGTCGCCGGCCCCCAGCAGCACGAACTGGGCGCCGAGACCCAGGATGACGTCGAGGGTGGCCGCGACGAGGTCGAGCCCCTTCTGGTCCGCGAGCCGCGTGATCATGCCCACAAGCGGCGTCGCCGGATCCACGGCAAGCCCCTGCGTGCGCTGCAGGTCGGCCTTGCACGCCTGCTTCCCCGAGACATCATCGGGCGTGTACCGGGCGGGAATCAGCCGGTCGACCGATGGATCCCACGCCGCGTAGTCCACGCCGTTCAGGATCCCGACGAGATCGGGCGCCCGCTCCCGCAGCACGCCTTCGAGGCCGCACCCGAACTCCGCGGTCTGGATCTCCCGCGCGTACTGCTCGCTCACGGTGCTCAGCAGGTCCGCAAAGACGAGCCCGCCCTTGAGGAGGTTGATCCTGCCGTAGAACTCGAGGCCCCTGGGCGTGAACAGGTCGGGCCCCAGGCCGGTGACGGGCAGGCGCTCGGCCGGAAACAGTCCCTGGTACGCCAGGTTGTGTACGGTGAACAAAGTGGCGGCCTCGGCGAACACGGGGTCCTGCGGCTCCGTCCGGAGCCAGACCGGCAGGAGGGCCGTCTGCCAGTCCTGGCAGTGCACGACCTGCGGCCGCCACGCCAGGTGCCGCATGAGCGCCTGCACGCCCCGCCCGAACACCGTGAAGCGCTCGAGGTTGTCCGCGTAGTCGGTGCCGCCGCCCTCGCCGTAGAGGCCCGGGCGGTCAAACAGGTCGTGGGCGACCAGGTAGACGGGTACGGCGCTGCCCGGGAACCGGCTCTCGAGAAACTGCACCGGCGCGCGCTCACGGCCGACCGGCACCTCGGCGCTCCCGGCCGGCCGGAACTCGAACTTCCCCCGGTCGATCGCGCGGTAGGCGGGGAGCACGACCCGGACGTCGCACCCCCTCTCCGCGAGCGCGCGGGGCAGGGCGCCCGCGACGTCGGCGAGCCCGCCCGTCTTGGCGAACGGGACCGCCTCCGGGGTGCAGAAGCAGACCCGCAGCGCCTCGGTCATGGGCGAACTGTCAGGGTCCCGCCGGGAACGTCCGGTCCCGACGCGCCGCCGCTGAGCTCTGGGTGCGGGGGCTGGCAAACGGTGACGTCGAGCCCGAGACGGCGGCCGGCCCCGGCGGTCTCCATTCCGTTTAGATCCACGGCCTACGTTGTTCGCCGTGAGCGCGACCCGGTCCTTCCCAGCAGGAGGTTCCGAAGGCTATCCACAAGAATAGAAAACGATTTGGAGGAGTGGTTGGGGCGTCCGCGGGGAACGCCTCCGCGGCGCGGATATCGCGGATGTAGGGGAGGGACGGGAGATGCGGCGATGGCTCCGGGCGGGCGGCGCGATCCTCGGGACCGCCGCGCTGCTGCTCGTGCTCGTACCGACCGGCCAGCCGGCGGCGGTGCCCGAGATCAAGATCGGCACTGTGCTGCCGCTCACCGGCGCGTTCGGATCCTCGGGCAACTACTTCAAGCAGGGCTACTCGATGGCGATCGACGACGTGAACAAGGCCGGTGGGCTCGACGTGGGCGGGCAGAAGTACCGCATCGCGCTCACGGTGCTGGACGACGGCAGCGACGGGACCCGGTCCCGCAGCCTCGTCGAGAAGCTCGTGACCGACCAGCACGTCAACTTCCTGCTCGGCGGCTACGACACGTCGCTCGTCGAGGCTCAGGAGGTCGTGCCCGACCAGTACAAGATCCCGTACGTCGAGGGAGGGGGCGCCGCGTCCGAGATCTTCAAGCGCGGCTACAAGTACATCTTCGGGACCCTCGCCACGATCTACGACCTGGGCAAGATCACGATGGACTTTCTCGCCTACCAGATCGGGCAGAACAAGCTCCCGAAGCCGTCCACGATCGCGGTCGTGTGGGAGAACACCGACCACGGCAAGGATTACATCGACGCGGTCCTCGACGATGCCAAGGCCCATCCCGACCTGTTCAGGGTCGTGCTCAACCAGTCGTTCCAGCTCAACGGCAGCGACTTCTCGCCGCTCCTCCAGCAGGTGAAGGCGTCGAACGCGACCGTGTTCCTCTCGGACGCGCACCTGCCGGATTTCATCACGATGCACCGGCAGTATCTCCAGGCCGGCATGTACAACCAGGTCGTCTCGTACGGCGCCCGCGGGCCGGACCAGCGGGGCCGGCAGGCGCTCGGCCCCGGCGCCGACTACCTGATCGCTGGGCTGTGGTGGACGCCCGCCTTGAAGGATCCGACGTCGCAACTGTTCACCGAGCGGTACATGAAGGAGTACCACGCGGTGCCCGACTGGTTCCAGGCGCTCGCCTACGACACGGCCCGGGTGCTGCTCCAGGCGATCCGGGATGCCAGGACGCTCCAGGGCCCGGTGGTGCGCGACGCGCTGGCCCACACGGTGTTCCGGGGCTCGCTGCTGCCCGGCGGTGTGATCCGCTTCGGCGCCAACGGGCAGATCCAGGCGCCCTACGTCATGGTGCAGACCACGCCCGGGAACACGGTGCAGATCGTCTGGCCGAAGAAGATGCCGGAGACGCGGGACGTGGTCATCCCGATGCCGCGCCTCCAGTAGCCGGGGGGCTCCGGAGAGCGCGCCGGGGCGGTCAGGGCACAGTCGGGGGTGTTCACAGCTCAGAACCTGGTCTCGGTCGGCATCGCGGCATTGTTGACGGCGGGGCTGTACGCGGTGATGTCGTACGGCCTCGCGATCATTTATGGCGTCATGAAGGTGATCAACCTCAGCAACGCCGGGTTCCTGATGCTGGGGGCGTTCATGACGCTCGTGTACTTCCAGGCGTGGCACCTCGACCCGCTCGCCGGCGCGTTCGTCAACCTCCCGGTGTTCTTCGTCGCCGGCTGGCTCGTGTACCGGTGGCTCGTCCGGCGCGTGGTGACGGCCCTGCCGATCGCGTCGCTGCTCATGCTCTTCGCCCTCTGGCTCGTCATCCAAAACCTGGCGCTCGCGATCTGGGGAGCGGACGACCAGTCGATCATTACCGCCTACACCTACAAGGCGCTGCCCCTGTTCGGCTTCCGGGTCCCGGTGACGCGGCTCCTCGTCTTCGGGGTCGCCCTGCTGGTCCTCGGCATTCTGCACTACGTCCTCGGCCACACGTATGTCGGCAAGGCGCTGCGGGCGACGGTTCAGGACCCGCAGGCCAGCCTCCTCGTCGGAATCGATACGGAGCGGATCAGCGCCATCGCGTTCGGCCTCGGCACGGCGTTCGCAGGGTTCGCCGGAAGTCTCCTCACCCTGCTCTTTAGCTTCACCCCCGACTTCGGCGGAGCGTTCCAGCTCAAGAGCTTCACGATCATCGTGCTCGGCGGGCTGGAGAACTTCGCGGGCGTGACCGTCGGCGCGGCGATCCTCGCGTTCGTCGAGTCGTACGCGGTGCTGTTCATGAAGGCGAGCCTGCAGAACGTGATCGCGTACGCCCTCCTCGTCGTCGCGCTGATCGTCATGCCCGGCGGCGTGGCCCAGCTGTGGACCCGGAGCCGCTCGTGAGGCGCCTGGTGCCGTCTTCGCGGGCAGGCCCCCGCGGCCTGCGCTACCGTCGCCGCGTGGCCAACGGTCGACTGGCGTGACACCGCGCGTACGCCCCATGTCCCTTGCCGCGCCCGCGCTGGGGGTCACGCTGGCGCTCGTGCCGCTCCTGGCCGGCCGGAACATCACCCTGCTGAACCTGGGGTTCTTCACGTTCCTGTACGTCGCGCAGGGACTCGCCTGGAACATGCTCGGGGGGTACGCGGGGTACGTGTCGTTCGGCTACGCGGCGTTCTTCGGCCTGGGCGCGTACACGACCGCGCTCCTCTGGCTCGCCGGGTGGCCGCCGGTCCTCACATATCCGGTCGCCGGCCTGGTGGCCGCCGCGTTCTCGCTTGTGGTCGGCGCGCCGACGCTCCGGCTCACCGGGCCGTACTTCTCGATCGCCACGATCGGCGTCGGGGAGGCGATGCGGATCCTGATGCTGAACCTCGACCGCATCACCGGCGGCGCCTCGGGGCTCAACCTCCCGACGGCCGTGCCGTCGAAGGCGTGGTTCTACGACGCCGCGCTGGTGTTCGCCGCGGTCGCGTTCGCTGCGGCCGCGTGGGTGCGCGGCTCCCGGTTCGGGCTCGGCCTCGCAGCCCTGCGGATGGACCAGGAGGCGGCGGAGAGCCTCGGCGTCCGCACCGCGCTGTTCAAGAACCTGGCGCACGTGACGAGCGCCCTGATCGTCGGCGCCTGCGGCGGGCTGTACGCCACATATCTTCAATACGTGCACCCCGACACGGTCTTCAGCTTCACCGAGAGCATCAGCCTGGTGCTGATCGCGCTCATCGGCGGCCTCGGCACCCTGTGGGGACCGGTGCTGGGCGCCGCGGTGTTCTACGCGGTCCAGGACTACCTGCAGACCAGCTATCCAACGTTTCACCTGCTGGCGTACGGGGTGCTCTTGATCTTCATCCTGCTGTTCGAGCCGAAGGGGTTGGCCGGCCTGGCGGGCCGGGGGTGGCGCCGGATGCGGGCGGGCGCGTCGCCGGGACGCGGGCCGGCCGGCGTCGGGCCGGGCGGCGTGGAGTCCGTCGGGGTGGAGGGAGCTGGTCCGAGGCGCTCCGGCGCGGGAGGGCCGGCGTGAGCGCTGTCCTGATCCTCGACCGCGTGACGAAGCGGTTCGGCGGGCTCGTCGCGGTTCAGGACGTGACGGTCGAGGTCGCCGCTGGCCAGATCACGGGCCTGATCGGGCCGAACGGCGCCGGGAAGACCACGCTGTTTCGCGTGATCAGCGGGGGATCCCGCCCCTCGGCGGGGCGCGTCCTGTTCCAGGGCCGGGAGATCACCGGGTGGAGCCCCCACGCGGTCTGCCGGGACGGCCTGTGCACTACGTACCAGCTCGTGCGGCCGTTTCCCGACCTGACGGTCCTCGAGAACGTCATCGTCGGTGCCGCGTTCGGCGGCAGCGGCCGGCTCGGCGGCCGCGCGCCCCGGGCGGAGGCCGAGGAAGTGCTGGCGTTCACGGGGCTCGCCGCGCGCCGCGATGTGCCGGCGTCGGCCCTCACGCTCGCCCAACGCAAGCGGCTGGAGATCGCGCGCGCCCTCGCGACGCGCCCGTCGGTTCTCCTCCTGGACGAGGTCCTGGCCGGGCTCACCCCGGCGGAGTCCCAGCAGGCGGTCGCGCTCGTCCGCCGGATCCGGGACCGCGGCGTCACGATCGTGATGATCGAGCACGTGATGCACGCGGTGATGGACCTCTCCGACCGCGTCCTCGTGCTCAACTACGGCCGCCTGATCGCCGACGGCCCGCCGGCGGCGGTGACGAGCGACCCGCAGGTGATCGAGGCCTATCTCGGCCAGAGCTTCAGGGAGGCATAGCCCGTGGCGGGTCTCTACCCCGGCAAACTGCAGCGAGCCGGCAATTTGCCGGGGACCCCGCAACTGCTGGAGGTCGAGAAGATCGGGGCCGCGTACGGCGAGGTCCGGGCGCTGTGGGACGTCTCGTTCACCGTGCAGGAGGGCGAGATCGTCACCCTCCTCGGCGCCAACGGCGCGGGGAAGACCACGACGCTGCGGGTGATCTCCGGGCTGCTCCGGCCGGTGGCCGGCGAGGTCCGGCTGGCCGGCCGGCCGATCCACCGGCTCCAGGCGCCGCGCATTGTGGAGGCCGGCGTGGTGCAGATCCCCGAGGGCCGGCGCCTCTGGCCGCGGATGACCGTCCTCGAGAACCTCGAACTGGGCGCGTTCTCCGCCGCGAGCCGTCCGCGGCGGGCGGAAACTCTGGCGTGGGTGTTTTCGATGTTTCCGCGGCTCGCCGAGCGCCGCACGCAGCTCGCCGGCACCCTCTCGGGCGGCGAGCAGCAGATGCTGGCGATCGGCCGGGGGCTGATGGGCCGGCCCCGAGTCCTCATGCTCGACGAGCCGTCGCTTGGCCTCGCCCCAATCTTGGTCCGGGAGGTCTTCAACATCGTCCGGAACATCAACGCCGAGGGCGTGACCGTGCTGCTGGTCGAGCAGAACGTGCGCCAGGCGCTCGAGGTTGCGTCCCGCGGCTACGTGCTGGAGACCGGCCGGATTACGCGCGCGGGCTCCGCCTCGGATCTCCTTCAAGATCCAGAGATCAAGCGGGCCTACCTCGGAATGTAGGGTCTCACGTAGCCCTGGTGCCCGGCGCCTCCCCGCAAAGGATCAGGATCAGATCGTTCACGTTGGTGTTTGTCGGTCCTGTGCGGATCAGGTCCCCGATCGCGTCGAGGCACGGATACGCGTCGTTCGCCGCCAGGTGGCGGGCCGGGTCCATTCCCCGGGCCCGGGCCCGCGCGGCCGTCGTGCCGTCGGCGACCGCGCCGGCCGCGTCCGTGGGACCGTCCGTTCCGTCCGTCGCGAAGCTGACGAGGAGCACGTCGGGCAGCCCGTCGAGGGCCGGCGCCGCGGCGAGCGCCAGCTCCTGATTGCGTCCGCCGCGGCCGTCCCCGGTGACCGTGACGGTCGTCTCGCCTCCGGCGACGATGCAGGCCGGGCGCGCGACCGGGTCCCCCGTGGCGGCGACCTGCCGCGCGATCCCCGCCAGGACGCGGCCGACCTCGCGCGCCTCGCCTTCTATAGAGGTAGAGAGCAGCAGGGGGCGGAACCCGAGCCGCCCGGCCTCCGCGAGCGCCGCCCGGGCGGCGCTCGCGTTGTCGGCGACGACCTCGACCTGCGCCTCCCGGAACACCGGATCCCCCGGCTTCGGCGTCTCCGCTAGCGCGCCGGCGGCGCCCCGCCGGAGCGTGTTCAGCACCGCGGGCGGGACCCGATCGGTGAGCCGGTACTTCTCCAGCACGTCGAGCGCGTCCGCGTACGTCGTCGGATCCGGGACCGTGGGTCCGGACGCGATCGCATCCACCGGCGAACCAACGATGTCCGAGACGATCAGCGTAACCAGTCTCGCCGGGGCGGCCGCCCGCGCGAGCTGTCCACCCGCGATCTTCGACAGGTGCTTGCGGACGGTATTCATTTCCGTGATGGTGGCGCCGGACCTCAGGAGAAGCTCCGTCGTCCGCACGACGTCGGCAAGCGTGAGGCCCGGCCGGGGCAGCGGAAGCAACGCCGACCCACCGCCGGAGATGAGGCAGATCACGAGGTCTTGGGGGTTGAGGCGAGCAACGAGCGCCAGGATCCCCTGGGTCGCGGCCTCGCCAGCGTAGTCCGGCAGCGGGTGACCCGCCTCCAGGAGCCTGACGCGCTTGAGCGGGGCGGTGTAGCCGGTCTTCACCGCGACGAGCCCGGCCGTCAGCCGGTCGTCCAGGGCCTCCTCGATCGCGCGGGCCATCGGGGCGCCGGCCTTCCCGGCGCCGACGACGACGGCGCGGGCGCCCGCAGGCAGCGGGTACGTCCGGCTGCCGACCTGGAGGCCGGCGTGCGTGCGCCTGACCACCCGCGACGTGGCGGCGTACGGGTCCACGGCCGCTACAGCCTGCTCGAGGATCCGCGCCGCCGCCCGGCGGAGCGCGGCCGTTGCCGGGACGTTGAAGAGGGACTCATCGAAGCGCACGCCTACTCTGCCTCAGTCCGTCCGCGGCGGCATAGGCACCGCAGGTCTGCCGCTCGATGCGGCTGGATCGACCCCTCCGGGGCGCATCGTGGCTACTCCACCACGATGGGATCGCTGCGGCCGTTCGGGGGCACGGCCAGGATCGGATCCGCCGCCCGCCCGGCCCGCCAGAGCGCCTCCCCGACGGTGTCGCGAGCGAGGGCGGCCAGGTTGTTCACCTCGCTGAGATGGGCCAGGCAGATCAGACGGCGGCGGCCGGCGGTGCGCGCCAGCGCCCGGGCGGCGTCGTCGTTGCTGAGGTGGCCGCGGACGCTGAGGATCCGGTTCTTCAGAAACCAGGGGTAGCCGCTCACGTGGAGGAGGCCGAGGTCGTAGTTGCTCTCCAGGACGACGAGGTCGGAGGCGGCGAGATGGCCGTCGAGCGTCTCATCGGCGCTGCCCAGGTCGGTCGCGACCGTGATCCGGCGGCCGCCGGATGCGAGCGTAAACCCGACCGGCTCGGCTGCATCGTGCGGCACCGGAAAGGCCGTCACCACGAACCGTCCGATCTCGAACGGCCGCCCCGTCGCGAACGGCCGCCCCGCCGCGCCGGCGAGCGCCTTGCCGGCCGCCTCGAGCGTCGCCGCGTTCGCGAGCACGGGGACCCCGGCGGTCCGTCCGAGCGGGCCGGCGCCGCGGGCATGGTCGTCGTGCTCGTGCGTGAGGAGGATCGCGGCGAGCGCCTCCGGTCGCACGCCCACTGAGGCGAGGGCGCGCTCGATCGCGTCGGCGGAGAGGCCGGCGTCCATGAGCACGCGGTCGCCGTCCGATTCGACGAGGACGGCGTTGCCGGCGCTTCCACTCGCGAGCACGGTGACGCGCAGCCGGGGGTCGCGGAGCGTCATCGCAGCGAGAGGTCCCAGGGCATCAGGGCGAGTATCCGCTCCTCGAGGGCCGCGGCAAGATCCGTCCACGCGCCGGTGACGCCGGCCAGGAGACCCCGGCCCCCCAGCGGCGCGGCCCGTGGGGGCCTGATCTGGATGACCGGCACGACCCGGGCCGCCGGCACGCCCATCAACTCTTTGGCCGTGTCCACTGCGGTCACGAAGTCGCCGAGCGCGTCCACGAGCCGGTGGCGCTGCGCCTGCCGCCCGGTCCAGACGCGCCCCTTCGCGACCGCCAGCACTTCCTCGCGGCTGAGCCCGCGTCCCTCGGCGACGCGGCCGACGAACCGGTCGTACACCTCCTCCATCTGGGCCCGGAGACGCCGCCGCTCTTCGGCGGAGAACGGCGTAAACGGCGACGTGATCGTGACGGCTTCGCCGCGCGAGAGGATCTCCCGGTGAACGCCCGCCCGCGC
>JAPVSX010000220.1:0-1706 GCA_047519495.1 Armatimonadota bacterium | reverse complement strand
CAGCACCACCTGGCCCACGCCGCCGCGACGCTCGCCGAGCACCGCCGCTTCCCGGAGCCCGGGCAGGCCGCCGCAGCGATCGCCCTCGACGGAACGGGGTGGGGCCCCGACGGCGTGGCCTGGGGCGGGGAGTGGCTGGTCGTGGACGGCGAGCTCGGGTGGAGGCGTCTCGCCCACCTGGAGCCGCTGCCGCTGGTGGGCGGCGAGGCCGCGGTCCGCGAGCCCTGGCGGGTGGCAGTTGCGGCGCTCGTGAAGGCGGGCGCGGCGGAGCTGATCCCACGCCTGCCGCTCGCCGGCGCGGTTTCGCCCGCGAGCCTGACCGCCGTCGCGGAGCTGGCAGGCCGGCCGGGGTTTCCGTACGCCACCGGCGCCGGCAGGGTGTTCGAGGCAGCCGGGGCGCTGCTGGGCCTGGCGCCCGTCAACGGGTACGAGGGGGAGGCCGCCGCACGTCTGGAGGCACTCGCCGCCTCCTGGTCCGGTCCTGTCGACGCCTGGGCCGAAGTGTCGCTGCCTTCCGCCTCTGAGCCTCCTCGGTCCACGGACCACGGATCACGGTCCACGGTCTTTCCCAGCGCGGCGCTCCTGGCAGCGGCAGCCCGACGACACGTTGCGGGTGAGGACGCGACCTCGGTTGCGGCCGGCTTTCACGCGACGTTCTGCCGCCTGGCCGTGGGGCTGACGGAAAGGGTGGTGCCGGCCGGGGTCCGGGTGGTAGCCTTGGGCGGGGGGTGCCTGGTGAACCGGCTCCTCCGCCGTGGCTTGGGGGAACGCCTTGCCGCCGCCGGGTACGAGCCGCTGCTGCCGGTACGGCTGCCACCCGGTGACGGGGGGCTCTCGTACGGTCAGGCCGTGCTGGGCGTGCTCACCGCCGCGCGCGGCGGCGAGCCGCGGCTGAAAGGAGAGGCGTGATGTGCCTGGCTGTGCCGATGAAGCTGATCGAGCGCCGCGAGACGCTCGGCGTGGCCGAAGTCGACGGGATCCGCCGCGAGGTCTCGCTGATGCTGCAGCCCGACGCGAAGCTCGGCGACTATGTGCTGGTCCACGCCGGCTACGTCATCGGGACGGTGGACGAGGCGGAGGCGCAGGCGACCCTCGAGCTGCTCCGCCAGGTGGTCGACGCTGGGGGCGTCGGGTGAGCTCGACCGCAGGCTTCGGCGACCCGCAGGCGGTGGCGGCGCTCGCCGGCCGCGTGAGGCAGGCGGCGGAGAAGCTTCCACGCCGGGTCACGCTGATGGAGGTCTGCGGCACCCACACGAACGCCATCGCTGCCGCCGGGCTGCGACGGCTGCTCCCGCCCAAGGTGCGCCTGATCGCCGGCCCCGGCTGCCCGGTGTGCGTGACACCGGTGGGGTACGTGGACCGCGCGGAGGCGCTCGCCCGTCGCCCCGGGACCATCGTGACGACGTTCGGGGATCTGCTGCGCGTGCCCTCCAGCCGGGGCAGCCTCGAGCGGGTGCGGGCGGACGGGGCCGACGTGCGCATCGTCTACTCGCCCCGCGACGCGCTGCAGATCGCGCGGGAGAACCCGGGAAGTACCGTGGTTTTCCTCGCGGTGGGATTCGAGACCACGGTCCCGACGGTGGCGGCGGCGCTCGCGGAGGCCGAGCGAGACGCGGTCCCCAACTTCCTGATCCTCTCCGGGCACAAGATCATGCCGCCCCCGATGCGCGCCATCATCCGCGATCCCGAGGTCCAGGTGGACGGCT
>JAPVSX010000219.1:0-12376 GCA_047519495.1 Armatimonadota bacterium | reverse complement strand
GAGCCAGACTCCGCCGACAAGGGGTCGTAAGGAGGCGCGTGGCCCCGGAGATCCGCGGGGGCCCGGGCGGGATGCCCGGGCCGCCGTCTATGGCTGGCCGCGCAGGGGGAGGTACGGATGCCGAAGCCGGGCGCTGAGGCCGGCCCGTCCGGCCGCGTCGTCTACGTCTGCCAGGCGTGCGGCTACGAGTCCCCCAAATGGCTCGGCCGCTGTCCCAACTGCGCCGGCTGGAACACCCTCGTCGAGGAGGTCCAGGCCGCCGCGGTGCGCGGCGGGAGTGGGCGGGCGCGCGGCGCCTTGCTGGCCTCGCCGGGCGGCGCGCCGGCGGCCGCCACGCCGATCACCGACGTCGTCCTCGATGAGGAATCCCGGGTCGCCATCGGGATCGCCGAGATCGACCGCGTCCTCGGCGGCGGGCTCGTCCCCGGATCGTTGATCCTCATCGGCGGAGATCCGGGCGTCGGAAAATCGACCCTGGCGCTCGGCATCGCCCAGCGCATCGCCCAGTCCCGGACCGTGCTCTACGTCTCCGGCGAGGAATCGGTGCGGCAGACGAAGATGCGCGCCGCGCGCCTCGGGGTGAACGCGCCCCGGCTGCTTGTGCTGGCCGAGACGGACCTCACGCAGATCCTGGCGCAGGTCCAGGAGACGCGCCCCGACCTCGTCGTCGTGGACTCGATCCAGACCGTCTACCGGCCGGACCTTCCCGGCGCCCCCGGCACCGTCGGCCAGATCCGGGAGTGCACGGGCGACCTGCTGCGCGCGGCGAAGCCCGAGGGCGGCCCCGCGATCCTGATCGTCGGGCACGTGACCAAGGAAGGGGCGATCGCCGGGCCGCGCGTCCTCGAGCACATGGTGGACACCGTCCTCTACTTCGAGGGCGAGCGCCATCACGCATACCGCGTGCTGCGGGCGACCAAGAACCGGTTCGGCTCCACCAACGAGATCGGCGTCTTTGCGATGAGCGGGCAGGGGCTCGCCGAGGTCCCCGATCCATCCGCGCTGTTTCTCTCCGAGCGCCCCGCCGACGCCCCCGGATCGGCCGTGATCTGTGCCGTCGAGGGAACGCGCCCGCTCCTGCTTGAGGTGCAGGCCCTCGTCACCCGGACGCCGTTCGGCGTTCCCCGGCGGACCGCCGCCGGGGTGGACTACAACCGGCTCCTCGTGCTGCTGGCCGTGCTCGAGAAGCGCGCCGGGCTCCACCTCGCCACGTGCGACGTCTACGTCAGCGTAGCGGGCGGCGTGCGGGTGGACGAGCCGGCCGCGGACCTCGGCGTGGCGTGCGCGGTGGCGAGCAGCCATCGGGAGCGGCCGGTGGACCCGTCCAGCGTCGTCGTGGGTGAGGTCGGCCTGGGCGGCGAGGTGCGCGCCGTCAGCCAGATCGCGCGCCGGGTCGCGGAGGCCGCGAAGCTGGGGTTCCGCCGGGTGATGCTCCCCCGGGCGAATTTGGCGGAGATCGAAGTGCAGGGCACGCCGGGCGTCGAGCTCACGGGTGTGGACCGGATCGCTGAAGCGCTCGAGTTGTTGCTAGGGTGACGGGCGCCGCTGCGCGTGCGGCACCACCCCAAAGCCCATTACTTTAGGTTGAAGATCCCGAGGGTTTTGATCCGGCTGTGCTCTTTCTTCTGGACTGCCTCGAGGTCGAGGTCGAGCAGCGTGCACAGCCCGGCCTGGTAGAATAGCGCCGAACCGATCTCCGTCTCGACCGCCTCGCGGCACCGCTCGCACAGCGAGCCGGAGAGGTGCGTGTCGAGGTAGGGTTTGACTTCCGAGAGGCTCACGTCGGACGGGAACTGCTGCTTGCCGGCGTTCACGCTGATGCAGCCGCAGTTGGTCACGGCCTTGGTAACCGCCCGGTGCACGCGGGCGGTCGCTTCCTGGAGCTTGCTGAGGACGTCGAGGATGCTTCGGTGGCGGATCAGGGACTCGTCAACCTGTCCTTGGAAGCTCAGTCCCGTTTCTTTCATCCGACACCCCCCTCAGCCGAACGGCCTCATTATAGAGAGGGCGCGAGCGCAGTGTCAAGCAAGCCCCTGCTTCCGATCCCACGTGGGCGCATGGTATCATGCTATCGCGTGGTATCATGGTAGAATGAAACGTCATGTGACCGGTGACCTCATATGATTCGGATCGTCCGCGGCGTCGGCCTGATCTTCGGCGCCGTTCTCGGATACCAGATCGCCGACTCCGTGCGCTTCGAGATCCTCCGCCGGGCTCCGGAGGCCGTGCGGTTGAGCGCGCTCGGGCTCGGCATCGTCCTGGGCGCCGCACTGGGATGGGCGATCGCGCGCCCGCTCAGCGTGTGGTTCGTCCGCTCGATGGGCTGGGTGCTGCACCACCTGGGGAGCGTCCCGCTTCGGGACGTGCTCTCCGGGGCGGCCGGCCTGATCGTCGGCCTGTTCATCGCGTTCCTCCTGAGCATCCCCCTGCTGCGCGTGCCGATCATCGGCCCGTACATCATCCCGCTCGCGGCCGTCCTCGTCTTCGGCTACCTCGGCCTGCACCTGGGCATCCAGCGGCGAGAGGATCTCCTCGCGGCGTTTCCGAGGCTGGCGGAACGGATCGGGCGCGACCGCCGGCCTGTCCCCCTCCCTGCGGGAGGACCCCCAGAGGGGGGCCGGCAGGCTGACCGGGGG
This sequence comes from Armatimonadota bacterium, assembly GCA_047519495.1. Taxonomy (GTDB): domain Bacteria; phylum Sysuimicrobiota; class Sysuimicrobiia; order Sysuimicrobiales; family Segetimicrobiaceae; genus JAPVSX01. The sequence continues at coordinate 9,740 of JAPVSX010000219.1, read as the reverse complement.
CTCCGCCGCGGCGGCAGCCCGAAGATCCTCGATACGAGCGTGATCATCGACGGGCGCATCGCCGACGTCTGCCAGGCCGGCTTCCTGGAAGGGCCGCTGCTCGTGCCCCGCCCGGTGCTCGCGGAGCTGCAGCGGATCGCCGACGCGAGTGATCCGCTCCGGCGCAACCGCGGCCGGCGGGGACTCGACATCCTGAACACGCTGCAGCGGGAGCTCCGCGCGGTGCAAATCTACGACGAGCCGGACCCCCATGCCGGCGAGCCCGTGGACGCGCAGCTCGTCCGCATCGCACGGGCGCTCGGCGCGTCGATCGTCACGAACGACTACAACCTCAACAAGGTCGCGGAGCTGCAGGGCGTCCGCGTCCTCAACGTCAACGAGCTGGCCAACGCGATCAAGCCCGTCATGCTGCCGGGCGAGGAGTTGAGCGTGCACCTGATCAAGGACGGCAAGGAGACGGGCCAGGGCGTGGGCTACCTCGACGACGGCACGATGATCGTCGTCGAGGGCGGTAAGAAGTACATTGGGGAGACGCTCGACACGGTCGTGACGAGCGTGCTCCAGACCGTTGCGGGGCGGATGATCTTCGCCCGCCCGAAGGTGCTGGAAAAGGACGGCGCGGCGCGGTGACCCCCGGCGTCCGCGTGGGGGCCGTCGTGCCGGCCGCCGGGCGAGGCGAACGGTTCGGCGGGACGGTCCCCAAGTCGCTGATCCGGCTCGGCGGGCGCCCGCTGGTGCAGTACCCGCTGGAAGTCCTGGAACGGGTGGACGAGGTCGAGGCGGTCGTCGTCGTGGCGCCCGCCGACGCGCTCGGCGCCGTCTGGGACCTCGTCCGAGACGCCGGGCTGCGCAAGATCACCGCCGTCGTGCCGGGCGGCGCCGACCGGCAGGCGTCCGTGGCCTCCGGGCTGGCCGCGCTCTCCCCGGGCCCTGCGGTCGTGCTGGTCCACGACGGCGTGCGCCCGTTTCTGTCTCCATCACTCGTGTGCGCCGTGGCCGAAGCAGCGGCGCGCGATGGCTGCGCGACCGCGGCCGTGCCGGTGGACGAGACGATCAAGCGCGCCGAGGACGGCTGGGTCCTCGCGACCCTCGACCGGTCCCGGCTGTACCGCATCCAGACCCCTCAGGCGTTTCGCCGCGAGCTGCTCGAGGCTGCGCACCGGGAAGCCGTGCGCGAAGGGTTCCGGGGGACGGACGACGCCTCGCTCGCCGAGCGGCTCGGCCACCGGGTCCGCCTCGTCCCCGGCACGCCGCTCAACCTCAAGGTGACCGTCCCGGAAGACCTCGAGCTCGCGGAGGCCGTGCTCCGCCAGCGCGAGTCGCCCGCGTCGGCGCCGCGCGTTGGGATCGGGTTCGACGCCCACCGGTTTGCGTTCGGCCGGCCGCTCGTCCTCGGCGGCGTCGAGATCCCGTGGCCCCGGGGGCTTGGGGGTCACTCCGACGCCGACGTGATCCTCCACGCGGTCATGGACGCGCTCCTCGGCGCGGCCGGGTGCGGAGACATCGGCCGCCACTTTCCATCCGACGACCCCGCGTACGCCGGCGCCAGCAGCCTGGGGCTGTTGGGCCGGGTGCGTGACCTCCTGGCGGCCCGCGGCTTGCGGGCGGCCCACGTGGATGTCACGGTCATGGCCGAGGCGCCCCGGCTCGCCCCGTACGCCCCGGCGATGCGCGCCGCGATCGCCGGCGTCCTGGAGGTGGGGGAGGACCGCGTCAACGTGAAGGCCACCACCCTTGAGGGCATGGGCGCGATCGGCCGGGAGGAGGGGATCGCGGCCCAGGCCGTCGCCAGCCTGGAGGCCCGGCAGGGTCCGGCAGACGAAGTCTCGCCGGGCGAGCGCCCCGCGCTCCTGCCGGATGCGCGCCCCACGCATCTCCCGGATGCGGCTGCGCGCGACGGCACGGCATGACGGGCCGTCCGCAGCGCCGCCGGCGGTGGCAGTACCCACCTGGCACGTACCTGCTCTTGATCGAGCAGCAAGCGGTGCGGGAGCCGGTCGTGGTCGAGACCGAGGCCGCGGGGGGCCGGCCGCGGCCGACCGGCTTCTGGCGGGGCGAGGCGTTCTATCCCATTGTGAAGATCCTCGGACAGCGGTTCGAGAAGGGGGAGGCGTTCCTGCGCGTGCTGGCGGACCGGGGGTGTTTCGAGCTGCACCGGATGACCGAGCTCGATCCCTGGACCTGGCGCGCGCAGGGCCGGTGGGAGCTCACCGCGGAGCTGATCGCCGTTCCTGTGAAGCCCTTCGCCTCCTGATCGAGCAGAGCCCGGCCATGCCCCTCAAGGTCTACAACACGCTGACCCGCCGGAAGGAAGAGTTCGCGACGCTCCATCCCGGCGAGGTGCGGATGTACGTGTGCGGCCCCAACCTCTACGGGCCGTCGCACGTCGGGCACGCGTTGTCCTACATCGTCTTCGATGTGATCCGCCGGTACCTCGAGTACCGGAAGTTCCGCGTGACGTACGTCCAGAACTTTACCGACGTCGAGGACCGGATCATCGAGACCGCGCGCGAGGGAGGAACGACGATCGAGGCGCTGGCCGCCCGGTACATCGACCGGTTCCTGCGCGAGATGGACGGCCTGGGCGTGCAGCGCGCCAGTCACACCCCGCGGGCGACCGAGGCGATCCCCAAGATGATCGAGATCATCAAGGTCCTCGCAGAGCGCGGCCTGGCCTACGCCGTGGGCGGCGACGTCTTCTTCCGGGTGGCAGCGTTCCCGGCCTACGGGCGCCTGTCCGGCCGGTCGCTGGACGAGATGCAGGCAGGGGCGCGCATCGAGGTGGATCCCCGCAAAGAGCATCCGATGGACTTCGTCCTCTGGAAGGCCGCGAAGCCGGGCGAGCCTGCGTGGGACAGCCCCTGGGGGCGCGGGCGGCCCGGGTGGCACATCGAGTGCTCCGCGATGTCGATCACGTACCTGGGGAGCCAGCTCGACATCCACGGCGGCGGCCAGGACGTCGTCTTCCCGCACCACGAGAACGAGCTCGCGCAGTCGGAGGGGTACACGGGAAAGGCGCCGTTCGTCCGGTTCTGGGTCCACAACGGCCTGCTCCGGCTCACCGGGGGCGAGGAGAAGATGACCCGCCACCTCGGGAACATCGTGAGCATCCGCGAAGCCCTCGAGCGCTATCATCCCGACACGATCCGGGTGTTCTTCCTGTCGTCCCATTACCGGAGCCCGGCGACCTGGAGCGAGGAGGCCCTCGCCTCGGCCGCCCGGGGCGCCGAGCGGCTCCGGACGGCGCTGGAAAATGCCGAGGACCTGCTGGGTGCCTCGGAAGGCGGCTCTGCCCCGGCAAGACTCCTGACAGCCCTCCGCACCGAGTTCTTGGGACCGGGCGCGCAGTCGACCCGGAACCGGTTTGAAGCCGCGATGGACGACGACTTGAACATGCCGGGCGCGCTGGCGAGCCTGTTCGATCTGGCGAGCGCGATCAATCGGGTCACCGACGCCGCCTCCAAGAGCCGCACGGGGCTTTCTCCGGAGGACCGCGAGACCCTACGGCAGGCGTGCGCGGTCCTGCGCGCGCTCGGCGGCGTCCTGGGGTTGCGCCTCGTTGCGCTGGTGACGCCGGCCCAGGTGATCGGCCTGGCGAAACTGGCCCAGGAGCTCTCGAAGGAGCGCCCCGACCTGTTCTCCGCCGGGGGGCTGGAGGCGATCCGGATTCCCGACAGAGAAGTGCCCGACGAGGATCACCGGAGGCACATGGAGCAGGCCCGGCAGCTCGTCGAGTACATCGCCGGCGGTCGGATGCAGGCCCGGCGGCAGAAGGACTGGACGACGAGCGACCGGATCCGGACCCGGCTCGCGGATCTGGGCATCCTGCTCGAGGACACCCCGACCGGATTCAAGTGGCGGGTCCGGTGACGCCGCCGCGCGCGGGCGCCGAGACCGGCGAGGCCGCCCTGGTGGGCCGCCGCGCGGTCCTGGAGGCGCTCCGGGCCAGCCGGCCGATCTCCCGCATCCTCGTCGCTCAGACCGCCCACGTCCGCGGGCCCCTGCGCGAGATCGTTGCAGAGGCGCGGACCCGCCGCATCCCCGTCCAGACCGTCGACCCGCGCCGGCTCGATGCGCTCGGCCGGGGCATCCCGCACCAGGGCGTCGCGGCGTTGGGGGCGATCCAGACGCTTGTGGAGCTCGAGGACCTCCTCCAGCGGGCGCGCGACCGCGGAGAGGCCCCATTTCTGTTAGTCCTCGACGGGATCGAGGATCCTCAGAACCTCGGCGCCGTGATCCGGACCGCCGAGGCGGCGGGCGCCCACGGGGTCGTGATCACGCGGCGGCGTGCGGCCGGGCTGAGCCCGGCGGTCGCCCGCGCCGCGGCCGGCGCGACCGCCTACCTCCCCGTGGCCGGCGTCGGCAACCTGGCGGCGGCGCTCGAGCGGCTGAAGGCGGAAGGGGTGTGGGTGGTGGGCGCGGATGCGGACGCGTCCGAGCGCTATGATGAGGGGGCTCTGGCTCCCCCGGTCGCGCTCGTGCTCGGCAGCGAGGGGCGGGGGCTCCACCGGCTGGTGCGCGAGCGGTGTGACCGCGTCGTGCGCATCCCCCTCTGGGGGCGAGTGCAGTCGCTCAACGTCTCGGTCGCGGCAGCCCTGCTCCTATACGAAGTGGCGCGCCACCGTGACGCCGGGGCCGATTCAACCGCAGGCAGCCCTTCCGGCTCCCCCCCCACGAAGGCGGACCGTCCGCGGAGCCTGTATTGACTTGGTCTAGAGGCGTTCGTATAATGTGAGCGTGTGGCAGCGGCCAGAAGCGGCGCCCAGTGGGATCCCGGGTGGTCTCCCGACACGATCGGGGGGTCCAGATCCCCACGAAACAGGTCCGAACCAGCTGGCGTTGTTGACCTATCACTCACCCTTCACAGGGCGACACTTCGGGCGGAGGCGAGAGGTGTGGTAGTCGCGCGCAAGCCACCAGCAGTGCCGACATATCCGGATATGGGGGATGAACAGCTCGTCGATTGCGCCAAAAGCGGAGACGAATTCGCCGCTGAGTTTCTGATCAATAAGTACCGCAACTTCGTCAGGGTCAAGGCCAAGGCGTACTTCCTCATCGGGGCCGATCGCGAGGACATCATCCAGGAAGGCATGATCGGCCTCTACAAAGCGATCCGGGACTTCCGCCGCGAGAAGCTGTCCTCGTTCCGGGCGTTCGCCGAGCTGTGCATCACCCGTCAGATCATCACCGCGATCAAGACCGCAACCAGACAGAAGCACATCCCGCTCAACTCGTACATCTCGCTCAACAAGCCGATCTACGACGAGGACTCCGACCGCACGCTCCTCGATGTGATCAGCAGCATCAAGGTGTCCGATCCCGAGGAGCTCGTCATCAACCAGGAAGCCTCCCAGACGATGCGGGAGCGGATCCGGAAGAACCTGAGCGACCTGGAGTGCCGGGTGCTCACCGCCTACCTGGAGGGGAAGTCGTACCAGGAGATGGCGACCGAGCTGCACCGGCACGTGAAGTCGATCGACAACGCCCTGCAGCGGGTGAAGCGGAAGCTCGAGCGGAACCTGGAAGGCGAGGAAGAGTAGACCGCCCAGGCCGTCGAGAAACGAATCGTGGCCGGTCACCGAAGTGACCGGCCACAATACTTAGGGGTCCCTCTAGCCGCCGATCTGGGACATCACCCGCTCGCGGGGGATGACGTTTCGCGCGAGCCCGTGGCCCCAGGGCTTCCGGTAGGCCGCGGCGCGGAACCGTTCCTTGAGCTCCTCGTACGTCGCCCCCGCGCGCAGCGGGGTGCGCAGGTCCTCCTCGTTGTCCCGGAGGAGGCACAGCCGCAGGCGCCCTTCGGCCGTCAGCCGCAGGCGCCCGCACTGCGCGCAGAACGGCTGGCTGACCGAGCTGATGAACCCGAGCGTGCCGCGGGCACCCGCCGCGCGGTACGTTCGCGCCGGGTCGAACCCGCTCGTGTCGAGCGCCAGGAGCGGCCCCAGCGCGGCCCCGATCCTGTCCATCGTCTCGCGGCTGGGGACGTACGCGCTCGTCTGGAACCCGGCGACGCTCCCGAACGGCATCATCTCGATGAACCGGATCTCCCAGTCGTGCTCGAGGGTCAGGCGGGCGAGGTCCACGACGTCCTCTTCGTTGAAGCCGCGGACGACGACGCTGTTGAGCTTGATCGGGGTCAGGCCGGCCGCGCGCGCCGCCTCGAGGCCGGCGAGCACGCCATCCAGGTTGCCCCAGCGCGTGATCTTCCGGAACTTCTCGGCGTCCAGGCTGTCCACGCTGACGTTGACGCGCTGCAGGCCGGCGGCCGCAAGCGGCTCCGCCAGACGCGACAGCAGGACCCCGTTCGTCGTCATCGCCAGGTCCTCGATACCCGGCACCGCGGCGATGCGCCGGACGATCTCGGCCAGGTTCGGCCGGACGGTCGGCTCCCCGCCCGTCAGGCGGACCTTCCGAACGCCCAGCTCGGCCGCCGCCCTGACGAGCAGCAGGATCTCGTCGTCCGTGAGCAGCTCCGCGCGGGGCTTGAACACCATCTCCTCCGGCATGCAGTACACGCACCGGAGATTGCAGCGGTCGGTGAGGGAGATGCGAAGGTCTCGGATCTCGCGTCCGTACTGATCTTTCATGGCCCCAATTATACCACCTGAAGTCGCGCTGCGCCGCGTCACCCCCGACGCCGGGTCCTCCCGCCGGATCGTCGCTTGCCGCTGGCCGCCGGCCTCTGTTAGACTACAGGGGAGGCGGGCCCTCGTAGCTCAACTCGGTAGAGCACCTCACTTGTAATGAGGGGGTTACCGGTTCGAGTCCGGTCGAGGGCTCCAGCAAAAATGCAGACGGGACGCGGGGTTGCGGGCCGCGTCCCGTTTCATCTGTGCATCGAGACATCGCTTGCTACCGATTCTGCTACCGACTCCGGGGGAATGGCGTGCGGCGCGTCGATGCTAGAGTCCGGCCGTGCCGACTGCGGCTAGCACGACGCCCCGCCGCCGATCCCGAGGTAGATCCGCTGCACCTGCGGATCGCGCTGGAGGTTTGCGGCCGGTCCCTCGAGCACGGTGCGGCCGGTCTGGAGGACGTAGGCGTAATCGGCGACCTCGAGGGCGAGCGATACCGACTGCTCGGCGAGGAGCAGCGTCAGGCCGTCCCGGTGGAGCCGTCGGAGCGTCGCGTACAGGGCCTCGAGGATCGTCGGCGCGAGCCCCAGGCTCGGCTCGTCGAGCAGCAGCAGTCTTGGATCGCTCATCAGCGCGCGCCCGAGGGCCAGCATCTGCCGCTCCCCGCCGCTCAGCGTGCCGGCCCGCTGCCGTGCGCGCTCCGCCAGACGAGGAAAGAGCGTATACACCCGGTCCAGGAGGAGCGGGATGCGTGCCCGCTCAGCCAGGGCGACCGCTCCAAGCCGCAGGTTCTGCTCGACCGTCTGCTTCGTGAACAACCGCCAGCCTTCGGGGGACAGTGTCAGGCCCTTGCGCACGATCGTGGCGGCGCCAAGGCGCTCGATGCGCTCGCCGTTCCACCGAATGGCGCCGGCGCTTGGCGGGATGAGCCCGGCGATGGCGTTCAGTGTCGTGGTCTTCCCCGCCCCGTTGGATCCGAGCAACGCAACGATGCTGCCCTCGCGCACCTCGAGCGAGACGTCGGCCACGCCGACGAGGTCGCCGTAGCGGACCTCTAGATGTTCGACTTTCAGCGTGCCCATGGACGGATGGCGCGCGCCATCACACCCGCCGCCGGTACGCGGTCCCGGTGCCGAGGTAGGCCTGCACGACCTGCGGGTTGCTCACGATCTCCTCAGGGCTCCCGGTGGCGATGATCGCGCCGTGATTGAACACGATGACCCGGCGGGCGAGCGTGAAGACTACCTCCATGAGGTGCTCGACGACCACGAGCGTCACGTCGCCTCTGTGGATCTCCCGCACCAGTTCGATCGCGCGCTGGATCTCGGAGGGGGTGAGACCGGCGAGCGCCTCGTCGAGCAGCAGCAGGCGCGGCTGGGTGGCGAGTGCCCGCGCGATCTCCAGCCGCTTGCGGCCCGGCGTCCCCAGCGTGCCGGCCCGCAGGTGGCTCGCCCGGCCGAGGTCCGTGAATCGAAGCACCTCCATCGCAGCCTCGCGTGCATCGGCCCGGCGCGGGTGGCGGAGAAACGCGCCCACCATCACGTTGTCCAGGATCGTCATGTCCTCGAACGTGACGGGGACCTGATGCGTCCGCGCCATCCCCAGGCGAGCGTGCGCCTCTGGGGAGACGCGGGTCACGTCTACCCCGTTGAACACCACGGACCCGGCCGTCGGCACGAGGTCCCCGGCCAGACAGTTGAAGAACGTGGACTTCCCGGCGCCGTTCGGCCCGATGATCCCGACGATCTCGCCGGCGTCGACGCGCAGGCTGGCTCCGTCGACCGCGGTAAAGCCGTCGAAGGACTTGGAGACCCGCCGCACGTCAAGCAGGATGGCGGGCGCGACTCCTTTGCAGCCGGAGCGCCCGGGAGACCATCTGCCCGCGCCACAACTCCAGCAGGCCACCCGGCTCGAACCGGCTCAACAGAATGATGATCCCGCCGTAGAAGATATACGTCAGGCCCGTGCCGCTGCCGCCGAACAGCGTGTTCGCCGCGTGCTGCAGCGGCACGAGGATCGCCGCTCCGAGCAGGGGGCCCAGCAGGCTGCCCGCGCCGCCGAGGGCTGCAACGATCACGATCTGGACCGAGACCAGGATCCCGAGGCCGCTGTCCGGGTCCACGAACCCGATCATGAGCACATAGAGCGAGCCCGCGAGCGCGGTGAACGCCGCACTCAAAGTGAGCGCGTATAGTTTGTACCGGCGCACGGGCACGCCCAGGCTGCGCGCCGCCTGCTCCCCCGCGCGGATCGCCCGCAGGTAATACCCGATCCGGCGCCGTTCGATCTCGTAGGTCATTCCGAGCAGCGCGGCGAGCAACCCGAGGAAGACGTAGTAGTAGGGCACCGAACTACGGAATGTCAGGTCCCAGATCGACCGCGCGCTCGCGGGACCCTGCAGGCCGATCGCGGCGCCCAAGAACGGCCAGTTGCTCACCAGGATCCGGACGAGCTCGGCGACGGCGATCGTGGCCATGGAGAAGTAGTGGCCCCGCAACCGGAACGTCGGCAGGCCGATCACGATCGCCATGACGACCGCCACGGCGACGCCCACGGGGATGCCGAGCGTCGGGGCCGCCTGCCAGCGAGTGTACACGAGCGCCGGCAGGTAGGCCCCGGCACCGAAGAAGATCGCGTGCCCGAACGACACCTGCCCCGCGTACCCACCGACGATGTTCCACGCCGACGACGCGACCGCAGCGAGCAACACGAGGGCGAGCATGCGGTGATAGAACGCGCCCTGCAGGACCAGCGGCGCGACGAGCAACGCCGCCCCGAGCGCCCCCCACCGCCATCGCATCAGACGCGCTCGCCCATGAGACCCTGCGGCCGCACCCAGAGGATCGCCACGAACAGCGCGTACACGACAACGTCCTTGTAGACGGGACCGATATAGAACGCTGACGTCGCCTCGATCAGCCCGACGAGGAGACCGGCGACCGTCGCGCCGGGCACGCTGCCGAAGCCCCCGAACGAGACCACCACGAACGCGATGATGACCAGGGACTCCCCGACGGTCGGCGAGATGTAATAGAACGTTGCGATCAGGGCACCCGCGATCCCGGCGGCGGCGGCGGCCAGGCCCCACGCCAGGGCCTGCATGCGGTCCGGGCTGATCCCCATCAGCCGTGCCGCCTGGCGGTCCTCGGCCACCGCCAGGATCTG
>JAPVSX010000218.1:0-14724 GCA_047519495.1 Armatimonadota bacterium | reverse complement strand
AGGACGGAGGACCGACGCGCCCGTCCGGCCCTTCCGTGGGATGCGGACCCGTGGAATCGGCACCGCGCTGCCGGTACCCAGGAAGATGAGCTCCATGGAAGCGCCGGGTCCGCCTCACGCTCTGCCGTGCCGCCAGGATCGGACAGCGCGCCGCACGAGGGGATCTGCATCAGACTGCTCCCCTCCGCCGGCGGCGTGGCCGGTGCCGCGCGCGCCTGCCGCCTGGGCTTACGCGGCCGGACGCTCGCTCGCGAAGATCCCGGTCCGCGGCTGCACGAGCTGAGCGAAATCGGCGTAGGTCATCGTGATCATCATGTCATGGCTCCCGGCGTTGAACAGGATCACCGGATCACGCGTCAGCGCGACGTCGACGAGGACCGGCAGGTTGTACAGGTTCCCGAACGGGGGCATCGCCCCGACCTCGCAGTCGGGGAAGATGTGGCCGAACTCCTGCTCGTTCGCCAGCCGGATCCGTCGCACCCCCACGGCCTCCCGGACCCAGGGCAGGTTCACCTTCGCGGTCGCCGGAACGACCACCATGACCAGCTTCTCATCCGCGAACACCATCACGACCTTGGCGACGAGCCGCCCCGGAACGTGTTCCACCTGCGCCACCTCCTGCGCCGTATACCGGGCGGGGTGATGGCTCACCGTATACGCGACGCCTGCCTTCCCGAGGTACTCCTTGAGGTGCTCCAGGCAGGCCGTGGGGGGTAGTGACCGCTCTGCCGTCGGACCTATCTCTGTCATCTCACTCACCTCCTGTCCGTGTGGCCTCACGCCGCCACCGGTGCCTTCCGCTCCCCCGGCGCCCGTGACCGCGCCGTCTCCCACCCTGCGATGTAGGCATCCTCATGGCCCGGAGGCGGTCTCCAGATCGGCGAGTAGAGCGAGTTGAACGCCTGAGCGATGTGGAGCCTCTTCTGCGCGACATAGGTCTCATAGTCCCCGTATCCCCGCCGGAACGCTTCGCGCTCTCTGTCACGCATTGTCATCCTCCCCGCCTGCCGACGACGTAAACGCCTGATTCTGCTCTCGAGCCGTTACCCCGCCTCGCGTCGCGGCAGAAGCGTTCGCTTCCATCAGCTGCCGGCGCAAGAACCCCGGTCCCCATGATCATGGTAGAGAGTCCTCTCCGACGCCGCCATCAGGCCGACGGAGGATTTCACCGCCGGATCGCGGCCCGACGTCAAGGAAGGAGGGTCGGCGGCCGTGCGCCCGGACGGCGCACTCAAGATCCGGCCGAGCCGCGGCGCGCCCACCGAACATTCGTTCAGGAAATGTGGACAATCGGGCCGAGACCGGATAGCGGGGCGCGCGCGGCTCGGATACAGTGAATGTGGGGCTCGTGAGCGGGTTCCAGGACCGTCGCGGAGCCGGTTTCGGGGCACAACAGGCGAGGCCAGCGATGTTCGTCGACCGCGAGGATGCAGGGAGGCAACTGGCCCGGGCGATCAAAGACCGGCTGGGGGAGCAGGCAAACATCATCATCCTCGGCCTGCCCCGAGGCGGGGTGGTGGTCGCCAGGGAAGTGGCTCGATTGCTCAACCGGCCCCTCGATCTTGTCGTCGTTCGCAAGATCGGGGCGCCGGGGTTTGAAGAACTGGCCATCGGAGCCGTGGGCGAGGATGGGATGCCGATCCTCAACCAGTGGGCGATCGAGCGCAACGGCATCGCTCCGGAGTATCTGACCGAGGCGATCGAGGAAGCGCGCCGAGAAATCCAGCGGCGGATCCTGGCATACCGCGAGCGCCCCCGGCTTGACCTGCGCGGCAGGACGGCTGTGCTCGTGGACGACGGGATTGCGACGGGGTACACGATCGATGCGGCCATCGAAACGGTCAGGGCCTGGGGAGCGGCGCGGATTGTCGTGGCCGTCCCCGTGGCCCCTTACAGCGCTGTTGCACGTCTTCGGGAGCGCGTGGACGACGTCATCGTGATGCATGCCCCGAGAGAGTTTTATGCTGTTGGACAGTTCTACGAGGATTTTCCCCAGGTGAGCGACGACGTCGTGAAGGCGGCGCTCAGGGCCCCCACCGGCGCTGCCTCGTAGCGAGGCCATGACAGCAGTCGGGCGCCCAACACGGTCAGCCCCCGTCGTCGCGCTGGCGCCATGATGGATTTTGTCACCGAGCACACGATGGCCCTGCTCGCCGATCTCTACGAACTGACCATGGCGCAGAGCTACTTCCACGAGAGGCGCGACGACACGTCCACCTTCGACCTGTTCGTCCGAACGCTTCCGCCCCGGCGCGGCTTCCTGGTCGGCGCGGGCCTGGACACAATCCTGGAATATCTGGAGCACATTCGCTTCTCTCAGGAGGCGGTCGCGTATCTGCGCACGCTCGGCCTGTTTGACGGTCCGTTCCTGCACTACCTCCGCGACTTTACGTTCACCGGCGACGTCCGGGCGATCCCGGAGGGCGAACTGGTCTTCCCTCCCGAAGTGATCGTCGAGGTCACGGCTCCCCGCATCGAGGCGCAGATCGTGGAGACGTTTCTGCTCAACCAGATCAACTTCCAGACGATGGTCGCCAGCAAGGCCGCCCGAGTGGTCCTGGCCGCGCGCGGCCGGCCGGTCGTGGACTTTTCCCCGCGGCGCGACCACGGCACCGACGCCGCGATGAAGGCCGCCCGCTGCGCCTACCTCGCAGGCTGCGCGGGCACCTCCAATACGCTCGCGGGCATGGCGTACAGAATCCCCGTGTACGGGACGATGGCGCATTCCTACGTGATGTCCTACGACGACGAGCTCGACGCGTTCCGCGCCTACGCCCGGAGCTTCCCGGACGCCTGCCTGCTCCTCATCGACACATACGACACGGTACAGGGGGCGCGCAACGCCGCGGTCGTGGCCGCGGAGCTGCGGGATCGGGGGCATCGCCTCCGCGGCGTCCGCCTCGACAGCGGTGATCTGCTCGACCTGAGCCGGAAGGTGCGGCGGATCCTCGACGACGCCGGCTTCCCCGACGCGCAGATTCTGGCGAGCGGAGATCTGAACGAGGACAAGATCCGGGACCTGCTCGATGGCGGCGCGCCGGTGGACGTCTTCGGCGTGGGCACCGAGCTGGGGACCTCATACGACGCCCCTGCGGTCGGCGGGGTGTACAAGCTGGTCGAGGACGCCCGCGGGTACCGCATCAAGCGCAGCGCCGGCAAAGTCACCCTGCCCGGGCGCAAGCAGGTATGGCGCGGGACCCGTGATGGACAGATGGCGGAGGACGTCATCGCCCTGCACGACGAGCCGGGGCCTCCGGACGCTCAGCCGCTGCTCATCGAGGCGATGCGGAGCGGCAGGCGCACGATGCGCGAGCCCCTCGAGGCGTCGCGCCGGCGCTGCCGGGATCGTCTGAGCTCTCTGCCCGTGGCCCTGCAGGCGCTCGACGGCGGCACGTATCCCGTACGGCGCAGCCCCCGGCTCGATGCACTCCTTCAGCATATGATGTCTGCGGAGGTTTGAAATGTTCAACAGCACGAACGAGCTGACCGGCCTGCTGGAAACGAATCGTGAGGACGTGTTCTCCATCTCCCTGGACGTGGACCCGACCAAGCCCGAGCACCAGACCCCCAACCCGGCGTACCGCATCTGGTTGCACCAGGCGGTCCACCGGACCCTGGACGGCATCCCCGCGCCGGCCCGGCAGGAGGCGGCGCGCACCGCGCAGCGCGTGCTGGCGCACGTGGCCGCGGCCCCGCCCCGCGGCCGCGGGCTGGTGATCTTCGCGGCGCCGGATCTGTGGCGTGCGTACGTCCTCCCGTTTCCGCTTCCCAACCACGTCCAGTATGGGCGACCCGATCTCATGCCCATGCTCTGGGCGATGCATGAGTACAAAGCGTACGCCATCGTCGCCGTCTACCGGGAGCATGCGCGCATCGCCGTGGCGCACCTCGGCCGCGCGACCGTGGTGGACGAAGAAACGCTCGAACTGGACACCAGCGACTGGCGATTCAAGGCCGGACGGACGGACACGTATACCCGCGGGGTGGGCATCGGGGTCGGCCGGGGCGCGCAGGCCGACCCGTTCGACGCGCGCATCGACGAGCACCTGCGGCGATTCTGGCGCAGGGTGGCCGCGGCGGCGGCGCAGGCGCTGGCCGACCTCCACGTCGACCGCGTGATCCTCGGCGGTCCTGAAGAGGCGGTCACCGCCGTGCGCGACCTGCTGCCGGAACAGGTCCGCCGGTGCGTGATCGGTATCGTGCCGATCCCGTCCTACGCGAGCCTGGCCGAGATTCAGGAGCGCACGCTTCCTCTGGCCCTGGCCGACCGTCACCGGCAGGAGGCCCGGCTGGTGGCAGACGTCCTGGATCGCGCACGGGCCGGCGGGGGAGGCGTGACCGGCCGGGTGGCGACGTTTGACGCCCTGCTGCTCGGCGAGGTGCGAGTGCTGGTTGCCGCCCGCGACCTGGAGGGCGACGTCTGGAGGTGCCGGCAGTGCGAGCGCGTCAGCACGAGCCCGGTCGCGGCCTGCCCCGCCTGCGGTGGGGCCGTCGACCGGGTGCCGCTCCAGCAGGTGCTGCCGCTCCTGGCCCGGCGCCACGGCGCCGGGCTCGAACTCGTGGGATCACCTGCGTCCTCTCAGCTGACGGACGGGATCGGCGGACTTCTGCGCTACCTCCCCTCACAGGCGTCGGCGGAGGCCGGTGTCACGCCACCCGAAGGAGGGAGGAGGCTCCCATGACGATGGCGGAGCGGAGAGCCCTGGCGTGGGAGACAACGTTCCGGCGCCCGGCCGGGGCCGGGCGCCGGCAGACCGCAGGCGCTCAGGCCGCCTGCACCTTTACCGCGATCGGCTTCGCCCGCGCCGACTTGGGGATCTTCACTTCCAGCACCCCGTCCTTGTAGACGGCCTTGGCCTCCGCGCCCTTCACTTCCGTCGGGAGCGGCAGGACGCGCACAAACGCCCCGTACCGCAGCTCGCGCCGATAGTAGTCCCGCCCCTTCTGCTCCTCCTCGCGCTTCGTCTCGCCCCGGAGCGTGATCGTGTCCTCCGTGACGGCGATGTCCACCTGCTTCGGGTCAATGTTGGGCAGCTCGGCCCGCACGACGACCTCGTTTTCCGTCTCGAATACCTCGACCGCGGGCTCCCACTCCCCCGGGACCAGTTCGCGCGGCGGCTTGCGCGTCATGAACTCGTCAAACATCCTGTCCATCGACCGGCGAAGGGCCCCCAGATCCTCGAACGGATCCCACCGCATGATGCTCATCGTCTTCCCTCCTTCACGCCGTCTGATCTGCACGTCTGCTACCGGCGCTCATATTTACAATAACCCGGCGGCCGCACGCCGTACATCGGGCAGGGAGCCGATTTGCAGGGCAGGGAGCCGATTTACGGCCGATAATAGGCTCTCTACCCGATACCCCAGCGCGGCGATTGGCTCTAGATTGGAGGAGGAGGCGGCGCGGCTCTGGTGGTCACTGCCGCGCGCCGGAGGGATATCGTGTCGGCCCAGATCGAGCAGCAGCAGACAGCAGTCCCTGCGGCCCGGCGGGTACCTCACCTGCGCCGGGTGGATGCGTACCGGTGGGAGATCCCGATGGATTACAAGCCGGGGATGCGGGTTCCCGGACTCATCTACGCTGACGAGGCCCTGCTCCCCCAGATCGAAGGAGACCAGGCGCTCGAGCAGGTGGCGAACGCGGCCACCCTCCCGGGCATCGTGCGCTGGTCCATCGCCATGCCGGACATTCACTGGGGGTACGGCTTCCCGATCGGCGGCGTGGCGGCGATGCGGCTCGACGACGGCGTCGTCTCGCCGGGGGCGGTGGGCTACGATATCAACTGCGGGGTCCGGCTCCTGGTTACCCGCCTCAGCAAGGATGAGATCCAGCCTCACCTCCCCGTCCTCCTCGAACAGTTGTTCAGCGCCGTTCCGTCGGGGGTCGGGGCGCGCGGCCGGCTCCGCCTGGCGCCTCCCGAGCTGGAGGACGTGCTCAGGCGCGGAGCGGCGTGGGCCGTGGCGCGGGGATTCGGCCGGCCGGAGGACCTCCACCGCATCGAATCGGAGGGGATGATCCCGGGAGCGGCCCCCGAAGAGGTGAGCCGGAGAGCCCAGTCCCGGGGTCTCGGTCAACTGGGAACCCTGGGGGCCGGGAATCACTTCCTCGAGATCCAGCAGGTCGATGAGATCTTCGACCCCCCCACGGCAGCGATCTTCGGCCTGCATCATCGCGGCCAGATCACGGTGCTCATCCATTGTGGGTCCCGGGGCCTCGGGCATCAGGTCTGCGACGACTTCCTGACCGTGTGCGGGCGCGCCCTCCCAAGGTATGGGATCACGCTCCCCGACCGCCAGCTCGCGTGCGTCCCCCTGTCCTCTCCCGAGGGCCGGGCCTATCTGGGAGCGATGGCCGGGGCTGCGAATTTCGCCTTCGCCAACCGGCAGGTCATCACGCACTGGGTCCGTGACACCTTCGCGGCCGTACTGGGACAGCGCGTCTCGTCGCCCGACCTGGACATCATGTACGACGTCGCCCACAACATGGCCAAGATCGAGGAGCACGTGGTCGACGGCGAGCGCATGCGGCTGTGCGTGCACCGCAAGGGCGCGACCCGGGGGTTCCCCGCCGGACACCCCGATGTGCCTGCGGCGTACCGCGATGTCGGCCATCCGGTGTTCCTGCCCGGCGACATGGGGCGGTATTCGTACGTCCTGGTCGGCAGCTCCGTCGCCATGGCGGAGGCGTTCGGCTCGGCCCCGCACGGCGCCGGGCGTATGCGGAGTCGCGGCGCCGCGCGGCGCCTCCTCCGGGGGATGGACATCGTCGACGCCCTGGCGGCGCGGGGCATCCTCGTCCGCGCCCACAGCCGCGGCCTCCTCGCCGAGGAAGCATCCGAGGCCTACAAAGACGTCGCCGACGTCGTCCGCGTCAGTGACGGCGCCGGGCTCACCCGCCGGGTCGCCCGCCTCCGCCCGCTGGCCGTGATGAAAGGCTGAGGAAGGAGGAGATGTAGATGCTGGCGCGGGAGATCATGAGCAGGAACGTCATCACCCTGGCGCCCGACATGTCGGTGGACGATGCCCAGGACGTCCTGCTCCGCTACCGGATCCACGGGGCGCCGGTCGTCGGGCCCGGCGATCAGTTGATGGGCATGGTGAGCTACATCGACCTGCTGGCCCGGGCCGGAGAACGCGTCCGGGACGTCATGGCGCCCGATCCCGTGCGGGCCGACGAAGAGACCCCCGTCGAGCAACTTGCCGCGATGATGCTCGACCGGATGGTGCGGCGCGTGCCTATCGTCCGCGACGGCCGGCTGGTGGGGATCGTCAGCGCAAGCGACATCATCCAGCTCTTTGTCAGCCTCCATGAAAAACTCCACACGGAGCGCCAGCGCGCCACCCGAGAGCCATGACCGCCGGTCCACCCCAAGGACTCCCTGGACCGATGCGACAGTCATCCCCACACTCTGTCGAGCAGGGCGGGAAGATCCGCGTAGCTGCGGAAGCAGGCGTCGGGGCGCAGGCCGTCATACTCAATACTGTCCATCCCAAACATGATGCACCGCATCCCCGCATTTCGGGCGCCTACAAGGTCATTCTCGGGGTTATCGCCCACATAGACGGCCTCTGTCGGTTCCACCCCCAGCGCTTGAAGAGCCGCCGAGAAGATCCGTGCATCCGGCTTCTTGACTCCAACCTGAGACGACAAGACTCGAACCGAGAAGAACCGGGCAAGGTCCGCGATCTCTAACTCAGGCTCAGTAAAAACTCGCTGCGCGTTCGAAATGAGGCCCAGTCGATACCTTGGCTGTAAGTGGCCCAGCGCCCAATAGACGCTTGGGAACACGCTAAAGGATCGCCGGGTCAACGATCGAAAGAGACCGGCGGCTGCGCGGGCCACGGTGTCCGAGTCCAAGGGCTGACCGTCTGGCAGGAGGCCAGACGACGCGCCGGGCACGGCATAGGCGACCACGAGGTCGCGGAAGACCCCGCCCACGTCGACCTCGGCATGCTTCTCAGGGCTCTGCTCCAGTTTGGCCCGCACCCGGCTCCGGTACTGGTAGAGGAACTCTTCATCGGTTATCCCCACGCCCACATACGCAAGGAACTGCGCCATCGCCGCATAGACGCCGGGGTCACTCTCGTCAGTCCAGATATTGACCAGCGTCCCATACAGGTCGAAGCAAACCGCTCTGGCCGGCGTGTGTCCATCGATGTCTCCCCCGACCTCGTTCACACACGCAGTCCCCAGGTCAGACATTCATGCGCCTCCCGGATAAGCTCTTTCCGATACGCCCAGTCCAACCAATCGTTCCGGGCAATCCGCAACTCTGTCATCGCCATGTAAAAGGGCACTCGCCTTGTCACTTCCCGAAAGGCTTTGTCGGGAGAGGTGAAATGGCGTGTGTACCGTCTCAGGAAGTGCTCGATGAACGGCTCCGACGCATAGCGATTGCCGGTCCGCCACAGGAACGCATGTTTCAGCTCCCCGCATACCATCCCTACGTCATAGACCCTGTCGGAGGGCTTCATCCGCTCCAGATCGATGGCGACGACATCCCCGTCGTCTGGGAACAAGAAATTGGTCGGGGTCGCATCCCCATGGACCGTCACTTCTTCTGCCATCATGAACGCCTTCCCCAGCCATCTCGCCGCTAACCGAAGGTAGACCGGGGCTCGCCCGGGGTCCATGAGACCCTGGCGCTCAAGCTTGGAGACCATCTTTCGAAAATATGCCTCGGTGTCTTCCGGGCGGACGAGGCGGCGGCTTGCCGTTATCTCGTGGAGGGCATAGAGGAACGACGCGAGCCGAGAGAGGGCGCGTTTCAGATGCCCGCCATCCGTACCCACAGCCGCGCGGCGCAGGTAGTAGTCGAGTTCCTTGCCCTTCACAAACTCCTCCGCCACCGCAAGTCCGATGCGCTCGTCATGACAGAGCGGGGTGACCACAGAGTACGGAGGGCCCGAAAATCCGAGCTGCCGCAATTGCACGAGATTCGAGTACTCACGCTTGATGCGGGCGAGCTTCGCCTGGTCCGGCTCGTTCAGCCGAAAGAACTTCCCCACAACTGCTCGCTTCGTCCGCTCCTCGGAGTAGCGATACACCAGCCGGTGCCTCGACAGGCGATCGACGCGAAACACAGGATCTCGGGTATCGGCGTATGCCCCGGCCGCAAGGATCTCGTACAGCGGATCCGCGTGATCCAGATTCCCCAGGTACAGCGCGCACACCGGGATCATCCCCTCGCTGCAGGCAGGATTGCCGAACCCTCTGGCGGAGGTTCCGACATCTCTGGGCGTCTGTAACCCATAACGTCGCAGACGCCTGACGGCGATTCCCATGCTATCGACATAACCGGGGGGAGGAAATCAGGCGTCGGACTGATTCATCGATCGCCGGTCATGCCTTCGGTCCGCAGCGACGCGGGCGTTCCGAGCACAGGCTGCGCACGGTGACGAGCGGCCGGTCAGTCGACGCCCGGGATCCGCTCCAGCTGCGCCAGCCAGGCGGCGGCTTCGCTGTCGCTTGGCGCGCGGTAGTCGCCGCGCGGCGACAGCGACCCGCCCGACCCCACCTTCGGCCCGTTGGGAAGGCAGCTGCGCTTGTACTGGGCCTGCTTGAAGAACCGCGTCAGAAACACGCGGAGCCAGCGCTTGATGTCGCCGATGCGGTACTCGTGGCGCGCGTCCTCGAGAATATCGGGCCAGGAGCCCTGCCGCCGATCATGCCAGGCCGACCAGGCGAGAAAGGCGATCTTGGGAGGAGCGTAGCCGAACCGCAACGCGTAGTAGAGGTGGAAGTCTTGGAGCTCATACGGACCGATGATATCTTCCGACCGCTGCGTCAGATGGCTCCGGCCTTCGCCGGGAATGAGTTCCGGACTGATCACGGTCTCCAGGACCTCCGCGAGAACCTCGGAGACGGCCGGGCCGAGCTGTTGCGTGTCGCGCACCCAGCGAATCAGGTACTGCACCAGCGTCTTCGGGACGCTGGAGTTGACGTGGTAGTGGGCCATGTGGTCGCCGATGCCGTAGGTGCACCAACCGAGGGCCAGTTCGCTCAGGTCGCTCGTCCCGACGACGAGCCCGTTGTGGAGGTTTGCGAGGCGAAAGAGATAGCTCGCCCGCACTCCTGCCTGCACGTTCTCGAAGGTCACATCGAACACGGGCGCGCCGTCGGCGTACGGGTGTCCGATGTCCTTGAGGTGCTGCAGGCAGCCCGGACGGATATCGATCTCGTGGGCCTGGCAGCCGACCGCTGCCATGAGCCGCCGCGCCTGGCTCAGGGTGCGCGTGCTCGTGGCAAACCCCGGCATCGTGTAAGCGAGGAGGTTGTGCCGGGGGCGTGAGAGGACATCCATCGTGCGGGCGCACACGATCAGCGCTTGCGTCGAATCCAGGCCTCCCGAGACCCCGATCACCAGGTGATCAACCCCAGCGGCTTCGACCCGTTTCGCGAGGCCCTGCACCTGGATCTCGTACACCTCGCGGCATCGTTGGTCGCGCGCGGCCGGATCGCTGGGGACGTAGGGAAAGCGCTCGCACGGATGCATCAACGGCAGCGGGCCGGTGCTCGGCAGGTCGAGGGCCACGGGAACAGTGCGAAAACGCGCGAGCTCTTCGTGGTGGCGGCGGACCGCCTGACCGAAGCTGTTCTGGCGCAGGCGGTCCTGGGCAAGCCGGTCGAGATCAAGATCACCGACGATCAGCTGCGGTCCGTAGACAAACCGTTGCGTTTCGGCGATGAACGTGCCGTTCTCGTAGACCATGCCGTGGCCGTCCCACGCGAGGTCAGTCGTGGACTCGCCTGCGCCGGCGGCACAGTACACATACGCGGCCAGACATCGCGCCGACTGGTTGGCGACCAGGTGCCGCCGGTACTCGTCCTTGGCGATGGTCACATTGGACGCCGAGAGATTGGCGAGGACCGTGGCCCCGGCCAGCGCGGCATACGACGAGGGAGGAATCGGCACCCACAGATCTTCGCAGATCTCCACATTGAGCACGAAGAGCGGTTGGGTGTCCGCCCGGAACAACAGCCGGTTGCCGAACGGGATCGCGTGGTAGCCACAGACATCCACGTGTTCCCGGAGGGCGCAGTCGGCGGGTGCAAATTGCCGCAGTTCGTAGAACTCACGGTAGTTGGGGAGGTATGTCTTCGGGACCACGCCGACGGGCCGGCCGCGATGCAGCACCACGGCGCAGTTAAAGAGCAGATTATCCACCGTGAGCGGGACACCCACGATCGCGAGCAGGGGGATGTCTCGGGAAGCCGTCAGAATCCCGCGCAGCGCATCGAGGCAGCCATCCAGGAGGGCCTGCTGATGGAAGAGATCCTCGCATGAGTAGGCGGAGAGTCCCAACTCGGGGAAGGCCACGAGGACGGCGTGCTGATCGGCCGCCTGCCGCATCAGCGCGACGATCTGGGCGGCATTGAACGCCGGATCGGCCACGCGCACCGGGGGAACGCCCACTGCGACCCGGACAAAGTTGTGCGTGTAGGGGTTAAAGAAGGCATTGGGGGTGCTCATCAGTGATCTCCTATGTGGAGCGTGTGGGCGGAAGCCTTCCCGAGATCATCGCGGGCATCGTGTCCGCGGGCGCGGGCGGACGGCCCGAGAGGGACCTCACGCCGTCCGCCCCCCGACCTACCCGGAGTGACGCATCAGGACGCGGGGACCGGCCTGGTCGGCGCCACTCCAGCCGGCTTCGTCGGCCTGGCGCGTAGAGTCCAGGCGCCGACGAGCGCCAGGACCAGCACGATCACGAGCCCCACGACACCGGCGCGTCCGGCCATCACGAGCACCCACGTCATCGGGCTGGAGCCGTCCACCAGCGACGAAATGGTGGCGGCCCCCGCGGGGAACTTGAAGCCCACCTGGCCGGCCGCCGTGGTGAAGATCGGGGAGATCCAGGTGGCGATGTAGAGCCCGACTCCGATCGTGATCAACGCGGCCACAACGGTCCGGAACACATTGCCGCGGAAGATCGGCACCATCATGCAGACGATGAACGGTATGGTGGCCAGGTCGCCGAACGGCAGGACCTTGTTCCCGGGAAGGATGACGGCAAGCCCGAGCGTGAGCGGCACGAGGATGAGCGAGCTGGCCACCGCGGCCGGGGCGCCCACCGCGATGGCGGAGTCGAGCCCGATGTAGAAGTCGCGCCCGGGGAACCGCTTCCGGACGAAGTCGCCGGCGGCCTCGGAGACGGGGATCAGCCCCTCCATCAGGACGGCGACCATCCGCGGCAGCAGGAGCATCACGGCGGCCAGGTTGATGGCCAGCTGCAGCACCTTGTCGAGCGGGAATGCCGCGAGCCAGCCGATGATCAGGCCGAGGATCAGGCCCAGGATCACCGTGTCGCCGAACACGCCGAAGCGCCTCTGAATCGCCTCCGGGTCGGCCTGGATGTCCCGCACCCCGGGGATGCCGTCGAAAAGCTTGTTCAGCGGCGCGGCGATCAGGCAGTAGGGGGCCGACGTGCCGTGCGGGAGCGAGATCCCTGGGAACTTGTAGTAATCCTGGACCCAGGGCGCGGTCCAGTCGGCCAGGACCAGCAGGACCACCATGTGGACGGCCGCCGTGAGCAGTCCGAGCGGGTAGCTCCCGGTGATGACCGAGACGAGAGCGCCGGTGAAGGCG
This sequence comes from Armatimonadota bacterium, assembly GCA_047519495.1. Taxonomy (GTDB): domain Bacteria; phylum Sysuimicrobiota; class Sysuimicrobiia; order Sysuimicrobiales; family Segetimicrobiaceae; genus JAPVSX01. Next base: position 2,137 of record JAPVSX010000218.1, on the reverse strand, counting down.
ATGTGCCAGTAGTTCCACAGGTCGATGTCCAGGGTCCTGGTGAGCCCGATGAACAGCATCACGATGTTCACGGCCAGCCCGACCGGGATCGCGAGCGCCCCGACCCGGGACCCGAAGGCGATCGCCGCCGTCGAGGGCCAGCCGACGTCGATGACGGTCAGGCGGACGCCAAAGTGCTGCACCATGGCCTGCGCCGCCGGCCCGAGCTGGCCGATGAGGAGGCCGATGATCAGGCCGATGCCTACGAACCCGACCCCGACCACGACGCCGCTGCGGAACGCCCTGCCGGGCTTCTGGCCCAGCACGAGGCCGAGCAGGAAGATGATGACGGGCAGCACGACCGCCGCGCCCAGACCTACCAGGTATTGGATTGCGCCCTGCATTGCTCTCCCTCCCCTCGCGAGAAATCGTCAAACCCGCGTCACCTGTCCGGCACGCATCGTGCCGTGTCTCACCCCCTTCACGTGGAAAGGTGCTTGGCAATCTCTTCCAGCGTCCCAGGCAGGTTGACCCCGGTGATGAACGGCATGCCGTTGACGACCGGCTTGTTGATCGCTTTCGGCAGCAGCGTGATGGCTACCACGAGATCGATGTCGGCCAGCTGCGGACCCATCTCCATGACCTTCGCCTGGCGGATCTCCGCATCGATGCCGCGCTGCTTGAGAAACTCGTCGATCTTGTGCGCCACGACCGTGGATGTGGCGATCCCTGTCCCGCAGACCACCAGAACCCGCTTGCGTGCCATGGAAGACCTCCTCATCGCCGGGCCCCATTCGCGCCTGCGGGAAGGTCCGCCGGGCGCTATGCTGGTCGGCCGTGCTCAGGTTCCCTGCCTCGCCGTTCCCGGCGGCGCCGCGACGTCGGGCGAGCCCGTTAATCCCGTGAGGGCTTTGCCGAACGCGGTCCGGACGTCTCCGCGCGACTGCGCGCTCAGGATGGCGCGCAGCACGCCGGGCTGCTGGAAGCTCTCCACCAGCTCCTTCAGCACGCCCACCATCTCGTCGGCCCGGTGAATGGCCAGCATGAACACGAGCTGGACCGGCAGGCTGCGCCCGGGGTTCCCCATTTCGCCGAAGGGCACAGGGGCGGCGAGCGTGGCGATCGCGATGGCCGGGGCGATCACGTGCTCCACGTCGGCGTGGGGAATGGCCACACCCAGATCCCCTACTTCAAGGCCGGTCGGGAAGGTGCGCTCGCGCGCAACGACCGCTTCCTCATAGGTAGGACGGACCCGGCCCGCCGCATACAAGTCCGCTGCAAGCCGCCGGAGGACGTCCTCCCAGGTGGCGGCAGGCAACGACAACCGGATCAGGTCATCGACCAGGAGCGAGCCGAGCTCCACCGCCACCCCCATGCGGCTGCAGTCGATAGGTCCCTGCCTGCGTGCACCTGATCAGCTGAACGAATGCCACCCCTCATCTCCGAAGTCCTTACACAGCAGTCTGACAGCGGGGGCGGCCGAGGGGAATCCGGCGCAGATCCGATTTGAGGAGCGCCTCCGCTCACGAGGCCTCCTGTGGGGGCCGCAGCCCGCGCTCGAAGAGCTTGACGAGCGCGGCCAGAGCGGCCTCCTCGCCGTCCCCGTCGGCTCGGACGGTCACCGTCTCGTGGTCTCGCACCCCGAGGCCCAACACTTGAATGATGCTCTTCGCATCGGCCACTTTGCCGGTGTACTCAACCGTGAGTCTGCAGGCATAGGTTCTCGCCGCTGCGACGAGGACCGCGGCAGGCCGGGCGTGCAGCCCGACCCCCGTGTCGACGCTCACCTGCGCGGACATCATGACCCTCGCGGATCCCCGGGAGCGGACTGCGCGGAGCGCTCGCGGCCGGCCGAGCCCAGGACCTCGCGCACCTCGGCGGCGGTGCCGCAGGCCAGCGCCCGCCCGGCCAGCGCTCTGGCCTCGCGGAGCGATGTCGACCGCACGGCCGCTTTGACCTCCGGCAGGCGCGACGGGGTCATGCTGAGCTCGTCGACACCCAGGCCCACGAGCAGGGGGGCCGCGGCCGGGTCTCCTGCGAGCTCGCCGCAGACCCCGACCCACTTTGTGCCGCGCCGCCGCGCCAGTGTCAGCCCGGCGACCAACCGCAGCACTGCCGGATGGAGCTCATCGGCGATGCCGGCGACCTGGGCGTTCGT
>JAPVSX010000217.1:0-6061 GCA_047519495.1 Armatimonadota bacterium | reverse complement strand
CGCACGGCGCCTCGAGTCCGGCTGGCCGGCGTCCTGGCCTGGACCGCGCTGCTGCACCTGTGGAACGACGGGCTGACGGCGGGCCTCACGGCCCTCCTGCCGTTTATCGCCCGCGACCTGCGGCTCGATTACGCGCACGCGGCGCTGGTGCGCACCGTCCATCTCGCCGCCCTCAGCGGCGCGCAGATCCCCCTGGCCGCGCTCGCGGCCCGGATGGGCTCCGGCGCGATCCTCGGCGGGGGGCTCGTCTGGTTCGGCGCGGCGATCGCGCTGCTCGGGACCGCCGCCACATTCCCGCTCGCCTTCCTGTGGGCCGCCGTCGCCGGCGTCGGCGCCGGCGCATTTCACCCCGTCGGGACCCACCAGGTGTCCGAGGCGGTCGAGGGACGCGCCAGAGGGCGGGCCATGGGAACGCTCAACTTCTCGGGGGACGTCGGCAAGTTTGCCGTCCCGGCGGCTGCGGGAATGGTCGCGGCCCTGTCCGGGTGGCGCGACAGCCTGGCCGTGTTCGGCGGCCTGGGCGCCCTCAGCGGGGTGCTCTCCCTGTGGGCGCACCGCCGCGGGCCGGGCGCACCCAGTGCACCCCGCGAAATCTCGCGGGCACAGGCCGGGCCTTCGGTCCCGGGGGCGGACGGCCCGCGCACGCTGCGATGGTGGGGGATCCGCCGGATGCGGCCGTTCACGATCATAACCGCGATCGGCATCGTGGATCAGACGATCCGCTCCGCCGCGGTGACGTTTCTCCCGTTCCTCCTGGTTGCGCGGGGATTCGGGACGGCGGAGGTCGGCGGCCTCTTCGCGCTCATCATCGTCGGGGGCGCGATCGGGAAGCTGGCGTGCGGCTGGATCACCGACCTGACCGGCGAGCGTCCGGTGATCATCGCCACGGAGCTCCTGATGGCGGCCGGCCTTGCGGGGGTGTTGCGGGTGGGCGGCGGCGCCGCGCTTGCCGCGTACCTCGTGGCGCTCGGCGCCGTCCTCAACGGGACGTCGTCGGCGTTCAACACGGGCCTGGCGGCGTTCCTCGACCGGTCGCGCGGCAGCCGCGGGTACGGCCTGTACTACACGTGCACGTTTGCGGGCTCGGCGCTGGCTCCGGCGTTCGCCGGCGCGCTGGCGGATCGGAGCGGGCTGGCCGCGGTGTTCGTCGCCCTCGCGCTCGCCGCCCTGCTGATCCCGCCGATGGCGGCTTTCCTGCCCGCGGGAGACTCAGACTGACCGTGCGCTCAGCGCGCGCCGGCAGTGAGCCGGCGGATCCCGTCCGGCCCGGCAAGGTAGGCCACGTGGGCGATGCCGACGAACAGCCCGTGATCCACGATGCCGGAGACGCCGTCGAGGGCGGCGGCGACCTTCCCGGGGTCGCCGATCGGTCCGCACGCGAGATCCACGAGGAAGTTCCCGCCGTCGGAGAGCCCCGGCTGGCCCTGGTGGAGGCGGATCTGCGAGCGGCTTCCGGGAACGCGCTCGGGCAGGACGCGCAGCACCCATGGGAGGGCGAAGGCCAGCACCTCGAGGGGCACCGGCCCGTGGAGCCGGGAGACGGCCTTCGTGTGGTCGGCCACGATCACGACCCGGCGCGAGGCGAGCGCCACAATCTTTTCGCGCACGTGCGCGCCGCCCCCGCCTTTGATGAGATGCAGCGCGGGATCCACCTGGTCCGCGCCGTCCAGGGCCACATCGGGGATCTCATCCAGTGTGGTGAGCGGGATGCCGAGGCGGCGGGCCTCCGCCGCAGTCCGCTCGGAGGTGGCTACACCGCGGATCTGCCATCCCTCGTCGCGCACGCGGCGGGCAAGCTCGCGCAGCATGAACGCGACCGTGGAGCCGCTCCCGAGGCCGATGACCATGCCGTCGCGGACCTCCTCGGCGACCGCGCGGACGGCGGCCTGCTCCTTGAACGCCGCGTTCGCGTCGGCTGCGCCCATCACGGCCTGGACGGCGGCGCTGGCGGGCGGCGGGCCATCTCGAACAGCGCCGCGGCGGCGCGCTGGGCGGCGGCGATCACCTGCTTCACCGGGACGCGGTGGCGCTCGGCGAGCGCCCGGCACGCGTCGAACTCCGGGCTCAGGTTCAGGATCCCGCCCGGCTCACGCGCCACCTTCACCGGCACCAGGCCGAACTCGGTCGCGACCTCCGCGATCTCCCGGTCCACGGCGAGCCGGGTGACCTCGTACGCGCGCACGCCGATCGTCGTGGTTTCCGACATCAGGATCATGGAGAGCGCCCGGGCGCGCTCGGGCGGCGTGAGCACGCGCACGAGATGGCCGGGCCGGCCTTTCTTCATCAGGGCCGGGACGATCGTGACGTCCAGCGCGCCGGATGCCAGCAACCGGTCCGTCACGTGCGGATACACCTGGGGGTTCATGTCGTCGATCGACGTCTCGAGCATCACGAGCCGCTCCGTCCGCGACGCCCCGGTCCTCTCGGACGCGCCCCTCGGGGACGGACGCCCTGCGCCCCCTGCCGGACCACCGGCCTGCCCGATCGCCTCGGCGAGCGAACGGGCCGGCCACTCAGCAGGCGGGAGCTCCTCCAGGGCCTCCCCGACGAACAGCCTGAGGACGTTGGCCCGCGGGAAGTCCGCCCGCCCCGCGCCCGTGCCGATCCCGGCGAGCCGCATCGGAGGCAGCGGCCCCCACCGGGTCACGAGCCGGGACAGGAGCGCGGCCCCGGTCGGGGTCAAGAGCTCCCCTTCGACCTCGCCCGCGTACACGGACATTCCCTCGAGAAACGCGAGTGTCGCCGGCGCCGGCACGGGCCCGGTCCCGTGGCCGGTCCGGACCCGGCCGCGGCCGAGGTTGACGGGAGACGCGGCGAGCCGCTCGATCCCGAGATCCCGCACGCCCGACAGGACGCCGACCAGGTCCACGAGCGTGTCCAGGCCCCCCAGTTCGTGCAGGTGCACCCGCTCGATCGGGGCCGTGTGCACCTCCGCCTCCACCTCGGCGAGGCGGCGCAGGAGGGCCGCCGCCGCCGACCGGACGGGCTCCTCGATCCGGCTCCCGGCAAGAATCTCGGCGAGCCGGGGATACGGGCGCGCGGATGGGGGATCTTCCTCCTGCACCTCGACACGCAGCGCGGGGACCCCGCGGCGCTCGGCGCGGCTCGTGTGAATCCGCACCGGGACCCCGAGGCCGGATGCGACCTCGCGCAGCCGCGCCTCCGGCCATCCGGCGTCCAGAAGCGCGCCGAGCAGCATGTCGCCGCTCGCCCCGCTCGCGCAGTCAAGGTACCCGATGCGCATCGGCCTCACCGGCCGCTCCGGGCGCGGCCGTGCCGCCTGCCGCGCCGTTGATCAGCGCGGCCATGTACCCCGCCCCGAATCCGTTGTCGATGTTCACAACGGCGACGCCGGGCGCGCAGGCGTTGAGCATCGTCAAAAGCGGCGCGATTCCTCCGAGGTGCGCGCCGTAGCCCACGCTCGTCGGCACGCCGATCACCGGCGCGCGACTGAGGCCAGCGACGACGGCCGGCAGCGCCCCGTCCATGCCCGCCACGACGACGAGCACGCGGGCTCGTTCGAGCAGCTCGCGCTGCGCGCCCAGGCGGTGGAGGCCGCTCACGCCGACGTCGTAGACGCGCTCGACGGCCGCCCCCATCGCCTCCGCGGTCCAGGCGGCCTCCTCGGCCACCGGCTGATCGCCCGTGCCGCCGGTCAGCACCCCCACGCATCCGGTCCGCCTCTCGAGGATGCGGCCGACCACCACCAGGCGCGCCTCCGGCACGTGGTGCGTGTCGGGAAACGCCCCGCTGACCCGCGCGGCGACGTCAGGGGCGGCCCGGGTGAGCAGCACCACGCTCCCCGCGCGACGCAGGTAGCCGGCGATCGAGATGATTTGCTCGTGGGACTTGCCCGGACAGTAGACGGCCTCGGCGGCGCCGCGGCGGAGCGGGCGATGGGTATCCGCCTTGGCGAACCCCAGGTCCGCGAACGGCAGCCAGCGCAGCTCCGCGAGCGCGGCGGCGATCGACATGCGGCCGCCCCGCACCTCCTCCAGGAGCCGGTAGAGGGCGTCCTCGTTCACGCGCCCCCTCCCCCCGCCTCGCCGCCGCCCGCGAGCCCGGCCGAGGGTGGCTCCTCGTTCCTCGAGGCTCTACCGGCCGCGTACCGGCCCGACCGCAGGCCGTCGGGCGCGACCGCCACCTCACGGAACCCGATCGCGCGGAGGGCCGCCGTGACGTGCGGCAGGACCCCGGTCAGGCGCAGGATCTCCGGGACCGGCACCTCGATCCGGGCGGTCTGCCCGTGATGGCGCACCCGGACTTCGTGGAAGCCGAGCCCGTGGAGGGCGCGCTCGGACTGCTCGATCTGCGCGAGCGCCTTAAGCGTCACCGGCGTGCCGAAGGGGAGGCGCGAAGACAGGCAGGGCGACGCCGGCTTGTCCCAGACCTCGACCCCCCGCGCGCGGGCGAGCGCGCGGATTTCCCGCTTCGTGAGCCCGCAGTCGAGCAGCGGGGCCCGGACCGCAAACTCCGCCCCGGCCCGCATCCCGGGCCGGTAGTCGCCCGTGTCGTCGGCGTTCGCGCCGTACGCCACGTGGGGAAGCCCCAGCTCGGCGGCGAGTGAACGGAGTCGCGTAAAGAGCGCGGACTTGCAGAAGTAGCAGCGGTGCGCGTCGTTCTGGAGATACCGGGGATCCTCGAACTCCCGGGTCTCGACGAGCAGGTGCCGGGCGCCGAGTGAGCGGGCGATGCGCCGCGCGATGTCCAGCTCGTCGCGCGCGAGCGAGGGCGAGACCGCCGTCGCGCCGACACAGCGGGCGCCGAGCGCATCCCGGGCCGCGGCGAGCAGGTAGGCGCTGTCCACGCCCCCGGAAAACGCGACCACGACTCCGCCGAGATCCCGGAGGGTCGTGTCGAGCCGGGCCCGCTTTGCCTCGAGCGCGTCCATCCCTAAAAGTCGCCCCGCGTCAGCCTGGCGCCGGCCGCCGGGGCCAGGAGCGGCGGGACGAGCGCCCCGTCGTCCGAGAACGCGAGCGGGACGGGCTCCCCATCGCGGACCATGCGGGGCCAGGCGGCCGGCGGCGGTGCGGGGATCCCTCTCAGACTCACGGGACCGGGGCGGTGCGCGCGTGCCTCCCCCATCGCCCGCCTCAGAGTTTGTAGCCGAACTTGCGCAGCAGGTCGCGGCGCGCGGCGACGTCCTGCGCCGTTTCCACGCCGACCGGCGGCTGGCCGTCCACGACCCCGAGGACGCCCCGTCCCTGCCCCGTCTCGGCGACGAGCACCTCGAGGGGGTTCGACGTCGCGCAGTAGACCTGGCAGACTTCCGGCACCTGGCGGACCGCGCCCAGCACGTTAATCGGAAAGGCGTCGCCCAGGACGATCACAAACACGTGTCCGCAGCCGATCGCCTGGACGTTCCGCGTGGCCAGGGCAGCGAGCGCCGGGTCGGTTCCGGTCGTCCGCACGAGCCGGGGGCCGCTCGACTCGCAGAACGCCACGCCGAACCGGATCCCCGGGACGGCGCCCACGAGCGCCTCGTGCAGGTCCTCGACGGTCTTGATAAAGTGCGCCTGGCCGAGAATCAGGTTCAGCCCGTCCGGATTCTCGACCCGCACCACGTGAATCTCCATGCGGCTTCCCTCCGCCCGGAGCTGCGCATCCCTTGTTCCTTCACCCGCACGGCGCCCCATTCCTTGGTATGGCCGGAGGGCGCCGCACGCGGGCGAATCGGCCCGGGAATACGCGTGCGCGCGCACCGCGTAGTCCTGGATGGATCGCAGCAGAGTTTGCCAGGGAGGACCTGGATGCATCTGCTCGCCGAGCGCGATGCGGAGGCGGTCTGCAGCCGTTTCGCCCGTGAACGATCCGCTGTACTTCGAGGGGTCCTGGCGGAGCCGGACGTGCTCGCGGCAGTGCTGGAGGCGGGCCCCGGGGAGGACGCATGAACGCGACGGTGCGGTGGGAGGAAGGCATGCGCTTCGTGGCCACGCCCGAGTCGGGCGCCGCGATCACGCTGGACACCAAGCGCGAGCAGGGCGGGACCGGCCGCGGCCCGTCGCCGATGGAAACCGTCCTGCTCGCGCTCGGGAGCTGCACGGGCATGGACGTCGTCTCG
>JAPVSX010000216.1:0-4385 GCA_047519495.1 Armatimonadota bacterium | reverse complement strand
TCGCTCAGGAGGCGGCGGCTGGCGTGCCGGATAGCGTAGAAGATGCCGTCCGCCCCGCTCCGGAGGCACGCCTGAGCGAAGTCCACGAGCGTTGCGGCGATCGTCCGCAGGCCGGCGTGAACGGCGCCCGGCTCCTCCTGTACGTGCCGAAGAAAGGTCTCGTCGCCGGCAAGCTGCGCCGCCAGCATCGTGGGCGCAAACAGCGTGGCCAGGACGGGGGCCTCACCCCGGACGCCGTCCCGCACCATCGAGAGCAAGCGCAGCTGCTCCCCCAGCGTCCCCTGATCCGGCCGCAGGGGGCGCAGCGCCGCCCAGTCCTGGGGGGAGCGCACCGCGAGCCGAGCGGGAAGCCAGAATCCGCGGGTTGGGTGATAGCGGTCGAACGTACAGCCCCAGTCCTCGAGTCCCCAGGAGCTTCTGAACATCACCTTGATGTAGTCCATATCGTATCGGCGATAGAGGTCAATGGTGACCCGGGCGAGTTGCCCCGGGTCGCGATCGATCTCAGGGACGTGCATCCAGAAACCAAACGGCACGCGATCAACCGGTGCCCGGTGTACGGCCGCCTCAACACGGTCCCATTTGGCATTGCCAGCCACGAGATGCCCTCCTCTTTCGTCGCTGGGAGATTCCGCCCGGCAATGCGCCACCGGCCACAGGAGATGATCCAGGGATGCGCGTGATAGAAATGCGCAGCCTCCCCGGAGCGGGGTCTCCCGCGATAGACGTTTGTGGTATGTCGTGTGGGCCGGTAGTCAGTCTGCGGAGGAAGCCGGAAACCCCTACGCGGGACGCGGCGCAGGCAACGGCTGCCTCCGCCGCCGACAGATGCATTGCATGCGTGAGGTGGTACGCAGGGACGTCATCTCAGTGCAGACTCTAGGGAATTGTCCGCGGTTTGTCAAGCAGCGCCCAGACACGCGTTGCGGAGAAGCGGACGGGGCGCATACATGCATGTCGGCTCCGCAGCCGCGATCCGGTCGCGCCGGTGAGCCTCCAGGGGCGCGGGGGCAGACGACGGTCAGGCTATGGCAAGAGGAGCAGGTACGGGTGCTCGAGGATGTGCTTGATGCGCTGCAGGAACTGCGCCGCCGGCGCTCCGTCCACGACCCGGTGGTCGAACGTGAGGGACAGCACCATCGTCGGCCGGATCTCCACACGGTCTCCCACCGCGACCGGCCGGCGGTGCAGCCGGCCGACCCCGAGGATGGCGGCCTCCGGCGGGTTCAGGATCGGCGTGAACGCATCGACCTCGAACATCCCGAGGTTGGTGACGGTGAACGTGCCCGCGTCCAGCTCGTCAGGGCGGATGCGCATCTGCCGCGCACGCTCGGAGAGGTCGCGGACCGCGGCGGAGATCTGCGCCAGCGTGGCGCGGTCGGCGTGCCGGATGACGGGGACCATGAGGCCCTCATCGAGCGTGACGGCCACGCCGACGTGGATCTCGCCGAGGCGCCGCACCCCGTCGCCCTCCCACCGGGCGTTGACCGCCGGGTGGTCCCGCAGCGCCAGCGCCGCCGCGCGGACGACGAGGTCGGTGTAGGTGACGTGGACGCCCTCGCGCCGCTCGAGTTCGGGACCGACCTCCTCGCGCAGCCGCACCGTCTCGGCCATGTCGGCCTCGGTTGTGAGCGTGAGCTGCGCGGTCGCCTGCAGGCTCTCCATCATGCGGCGGGCGATGATCGACCGCATCCGGGCGGCGGCGGGCGACGGCGTCGAAGCGGCCGGGCGCGACCGCGCAACGGGTTCTGGAACTCGTTGACCGGCCGCCGTCTCCGCGGGTGCGGCCGGCCGGGATGCGCCGCGGGCGTCGAGCGCCTGCTGCACGTCCCGTTCCACGATCCGTCCGCCGGGGCCCGTGCCCGAGAGCGTGCGAACATCGAGCCCACGCGCTCCGGCCAGGGCGCGGGCACGAGGCGAGATCCGGAACCGCGCACCCGGTCCCGCGACCCCGGCTGCGGCGGACGCGCCCGCCGCGGCAGGCCCGGCGCTCGGGGAGGGAGCGCCCGCGGCGTCCCGAGACCCGGAAGGCCTTGCGGCAGCGGCCGTGTGCGCGGGTACCGGGGATCCGCCCACCTGGACCGCCTCGCCGGGCTCCCCGATGAGCGCGATCGGCGCGGCGACCGGGGCCGTAGCGCCCTCCGGGACCAGGATCCGCAGCAGCAGCCCCGAGGCCGGCGCCTCGACCTCGAGCGTGGCCTTGTCGGTCATCACCTCGAAGAGCGGCTCGCCCTTGGCGACCCGCCCGCCCTCGGGCTTGAGCCACCGGACGATCGTCCCCTCCTCCTGGGTCAGCCCGAGTTTGGGGAGGACAACCTCGGTCGCCACCAAGACACCTCCGAGTGCACCCGCGGCTCTATCCGTCCGTCAGCCGCCGGGCGGCCGCCACGATGTCCTCGGTCTGGGGCAGCGCGGCCGCCTCGAGCCCGGCGTTGTAGGGGATGGGCACGTTCTTGCCGCAGAGGCGCACGGGGGGCGCGTCCAGCCAGTCGAACGCCGCGCCGATCACCTGCGTGATGATCTCGCCGGCGATCCCGGCCCGCTCGGACGCCTCGTGGGTCACGATGAGCCGTCCTGTCTTGCGGACGGACGCAACGATCGCGTCGAGATCCAGCGGCACGAGCGTCCTCGGGTCTACGACCTCGAGCTCGATGCCCTCCCCGGCCACCGTCTCCGCGGCCTGGAGCGCCTTGTGGACCATCGTGTGGATACCGACGACCGTCACGTGGCGCCCCTCGCGCTTCACATCGGCGACGCCGAGCGGGACCGCGTACTCGCCCGCCGGCACCGGCCCCTTGGTGTTATAGAGCAGTTTGTGCTCGAGGAACACGACCGGGTTGTCGTCGCGGATGGCACTAATGAGAAGGCCCTTCGCGTCGGCCGGCGTGCTCGGCGTCACGACCTTGAGGCCGGGAATGTGGCAGAACCACGCCTCGAGGGACTGCGAGTGCTGGGCGGCGTTTCCACGGCCCGCTCCTTCCTGGGCGCGGAACACGACCGGCACCTGGGCCTTGCCGCCGAACATGTAGCGGATCTTCGCCGCCTGATTCACGATTGGCTCCATCGCGAGGGTCATGAAATCCGCGTACATGAACTCCACGACCGGCCGCGCCCCGGCCATCGCGGCGCCCACGCCGAGCCCGGCGATCGCCTCCTCGGAGATCGGGGTGTCACGAATCCGTTCGGAGCCGAACTCTTCGACGAGGCCCCGGGTCACGCCGAAGACGCCGCCGCCGCCCCAGACGGCCACGTCCTCGCCCATCACGAACACCCGGGGATCCCGGCGCATCTCCTCGCGGAGCGCCTCGTTGAGCGCCTCCGCGTAGGTCAGCACACGTGTCCCGGCCGGCACGGTGGAAGGCGTGTCGACCGCCGGCCGGCTCACGCGTACACGTCCTCGGCGAGCTGGCTCAGGGGCGGCTCCGGGCTGGCCTTCGCGAACGCCACGGCGTCCTCGATCTCCCGCTCGACCTCCGCGCGCAGCGCGTCGGCGTCGGCGGCCGGGAGGATCTTGCGCGCCGCGAGCACCTGCCGGAACCGCTCGATCGGATCGCGGGTCCGCCACTGCTCGACCTCGGCCTTGTCGCGGTAGTTCAGGGGATCGCCCACGTGGTGCCCCATGAACCGGTAGGTCTCGCAGACGACGAGCGAGGGGCCGTCGCCGGAGCGGGCCCGCGCCACGGCGCGCCCGACCGTGCGGTACACGGCGAACACATCCATCCCGTCGCAGCTCACACCCGGGAACCCATACGCGGTGGCCCGGACCGCGGGGTCGGGCACGGACGTGAACCGGTCCGCGCGCGCGGACATCGCGTACTGGTTGTTCTCGCAGACGTAGACGATGGGGAGCTTCCAGATCGCCGCCAGGTTGGCGGCCTCGTGCAGGATCCCCTGGTTGAGGGCGCCGTCCCCGAAGAAGCACAGGCCGACGTCGTCGCGGCCGGCGAGCCTGGCCGCCAGCGCCGCGCCGGTGGCGAGGCCCACGCCGCCGCCTACGATCCCGTTGGCTCCCAGGATCCCGGCGTCCACGTCGGCGATGTGCATCGAGCCGCCCTTGCCCTTGCAGTAGCCGGTCGCCTTGCCGAGGAGCTCCGCCATCATCAGGCGCGGGTCGCCGCCCTTCGCCAGGCAGTGGCCGTGCCCGCGGTGCGTGCTCGTGATGCGGTCGGACGGGCGCAGCGTGGCGCACGCGCCGACCGCCACCGCCTCCATGCCGATGTACGGGTGGGTCGTGCCCCGCATCACGCCCTCCCGGTAGAGCTCGAGGGCGCGCTGCTCGAACTGCCGGATCGCCAACATCGTCCGCAGCATCCCCACGAGCTGGACCGGGGTCAGCTCTGCCGGAATCTCCGCCACCGTGCTCATCGCTCCCCTCCTCGGCCGCC
>JAPVSX010000215.1:0-5119 GCA_047519495.1 Armatimonadota bacterium | reverse complement strand
CGGATGACGTCCTGGAGATCGTCCTTCTTCTTGCCGGAGACTCGGACCTGGTCGCCCTGGATCTGGCTCTGGACCTTCACGCCCGTGCCCTTGATGAGCTTCACGATCTCCTTGGCCTTCTCGTCGGTGATCCCCACGTTCACGTTCACGGCCTGGCGGACGGTGCCCTTGGCCGCCGGCTGCACCGGTCCCTCCTTCAGGGCCTTCAGCGGGACCTCCCGGCGGACGGCCTTCTCCTTCAGGACCTCGAGGGCGGCCTTCAGCCGGTCCTCCGTGGATGACCGGAGCTCGATCAGCGTCTCGTCCCGCTCGATCGTGGTCCCGGTGTTCTTGAAGTCGAACCGCTGCCCGATCTCCCTCCTGGCCTGGTCGACGGCGTTCGCCACCTCGGGCATGGAGACCTGGGAGACGATGTCGAACGAGAACGTGTCCTTGGCCATGATGTGTCATCTTAGGATGCCCGAGCGGCACGCGCGGGCGACGGACCATCGGGAGGCTGGGGCGGTGCCGAGCCGATTCATCTACGACCTGCTCTACCGGCTCGGCGCTGCCCGCCGGTCTCGGGGCTGGGACAAAGGGGTCGGACCCGAGCTCGTGGAGCTGGTGGGGTCGGGGCGCCTCACGCCGTCGACGTTGCCCCCGGGGCTCGCCGTGGACCTGGGGTGCGGGACGGGTGCTAACGTCCTGTTCCTGGCGGAGCGCGGTTTCGACGCGGTCGGGGTGGACTTCTCCCGGGTGGCCGTCGACCAGGCTCGGCGGGCCGCCGACCGGCAAGGGCTCGCCCATCGGGCAAGGTTCGTCGAGGGCGACGTGACCGCCGAGCACATCCCCGGGGTGGAGGGGCCCTTCGACCTCGTAGTGGCGTACAACACGCTCCAGGACCTCCGTGGGCCGGCCCGGCCAGCCATGGCGGCCACGATCCGCCGCTTATCCCGGCCGGGGTCGGCGGTGGTCCTCTGGTGCTACTACCGGGCCCTTCGGGAGCTGCCCCCGGTGAGCTACCGAGGGCCCTCCCGCCTGGCGCCGTTCGTGGTCGAGCCGGGCGAGGAGGTCGCGCTGTTCGGGGACGACTTCGACATCGAGCGCCTGGACCGCCCGGCCCCCGAGACGGGCAGGGCGTGCTTCCTGCTGACGCGTCGGCTCTAGGGGCCGGAGCTGAAGATCCCGCCGGGGCCGAAGAACGTATGGGCGATCCGGATGACACCAGGGCCGACGATGACGACGAACAGCGCCGGCATGATGCACAGGAGCATGGGGAACAGGAGCTTGACCGGCACCTTCATGGCCTTCTCCTCGGCACGCTGACGCCGTTCCGTCCGAAGCTCCTGCGACTGCGAACGAAGAACGTTCGCGATGCTCACCCCGAACACGTCGGCCTGGATCATGGCCAGCACGAACCCGTTCAGCTCCTCCACGTCGGTCCGGTCCGACAGGTGGCGGAACGCGTCGATCCTCGACACACCGAGCTGCATCTCATGCAGCATCCACCCGATCTCCTGGGAGAGCGGCCCATCGGTGTTCCTGCGAACGTGCAGTAGGGCCGCATCGAAGCCCAGCCCGGCCTCCACGCTGATCGTGAGCAGGTCCATGGTGTCCGGCAGGGCCCGACGGATGGCCTCCTGTCGGGTGATGACCGCCTGTCCGAGCGCCGCACCGGGGATCAGGTAGAGGATCAAAGCCAGGAGAGGCACCCAGAAGATGCCCAGGAGATGCGGGCCCAAAGCCACGCCCACCACGTAGCCCAGGGCGGCGCCGAGGAGGAGGCCGAGCCCCTTGAAGGCTAGGACCCGTTCCGCGGTCCAGCTCGGTGGGCTGCCGGCCAGGACCAGCTTGTTGGCGATGCGATCCCGGGCGCCCGAGGGGGCCAGATGGCCCGCGACGGTGGCCAGACCCGACACCATGGGCCCCATGACGCGCTCCACGAACGGCTGTTGGAGCGTGTGCTGCCGGATGTCGACGCCGGCCTGCCGTAGTTGGGCCTGGAGGACCTGCACAGGTCTTCGCGACTGCGCCGAAACTCGAAGGGTGAGGCCGGCCGCGACGACCGCAGCGAACGTGGCGATGACGCCGAGGGCGAGATAGAGACTAGACATCGAGCCTCACGATCTTCCGCATCCACACGAAGCCGACGAGCATCAGGATCCCCGCGGCCACGACCAGGATGATGCCGATGGATGTGTTGAACAGTGTTGCCAGGTAGTCCCGCCTGAAGATGAAGAGGTAGGTGCCGATGAAGAACGGCAGGACGGTGAGCAGGACCACCGAGAGACGCCCCTCCGCGGACAGGACGCGGACCTGACGGCGGATGGTCTCGCGTTCCCGGATGGTGCGGGCCACGGTCTCCAGGATCTCGGCGAGGTTGCCGCCCACCTGGCGCTGGATGTTGATGGCCATCACCGCCCACCGGAAGTCCTCGCTCCCCGTACGCTCGGCCAGCGCCCCCAGGGTCTCGTCCACGGGGCGGCCCAGGCGGATCTCGGTGACCGTGCGGGTGAACTCGTGTGCCGACGGGTCTTGGACCTCCTTCGTCACCATGTCCAGGGCCTGGAGGAAGCCGTGCCCTGCCCGGATGGAGCTCGCGATGACCGTGAGGACATCCGGGAGCTGGGCCTGGAGCCTGCGGAGCCGCTTGCCGGCCGCGTGCCCCAGGACGAGGAACGGCACCGCGGCGCCCAAGACCGCGACACCCACCGCCACCAGGACGTTCCTGGAGACCAGGCCGCCCACGAGCCCGCAGGCCAGGGCGGCCGCAGCGGTCCCTGCCAGGAATTCGCCGGGCCGAATGGCGAGACCCGCCCGCTCCAGGCTGGTCTCGATCCGGGCGGCGAGGCCCGTGTACTCTGCGGCACGCCCGGCCGCCCCCACGACGGTCTCAGGGATCCACGACGTGAGCGGGTTGGCCGCCACCTTGGGCCGGCCCGTGGGCCGGATCCGCGGTGGAGCGGCCATCACGTGTGCGAGCTGCCGCTCCCTACCTGCCCGGGTCTGAACCCCGAGGAGGAGCCAGATGAAGCTGAGGGCCGCCAGGAAGGAGAGGCCCACAGGGATCAGCGGGCCGAACCGGCCTCGGAAGAACCGCTCCAGCGAAGTCGTCGGCCCCGCCGCGGGCACCGCTCGGGGAGCGGGCGCCAGGAACCCCGTCTCGTCCGCTCCGCCCTGAACCTCGACGCTCACGGTTGCCTGCGTGCCGTACGGCGCCCGGGACCGGTAGGTGATCAGGTACTGCTGCGACAGCTCCCGGGCCAGGCTCCGGTACGCGGCGCCGAGGTCGGTCGGTGAGGCCGATGCGTAGGTGCCCGAGGTGAGCTGGGAGAGCCCCTGGAGGGTCGCGACGTCCGTGTTCGCCCCCTCCATGCCCACCGAGAAGATCGTCGCGTGCGCGTCGCGGGCGGCGGCGACGGCCGCCGGGAGATCGGCGGCGCCGGCGGTGTTGCGGCCGTCCGTGAGCAGGATGATGTTCCGCTGCGCCGTCCCCGTGAACATGCTCGAGGCCATGACCACCGCGTCGTACAGCGTGGTGCCCAGCGTCGTGGGCGGTGTTGAGGCGAGCGAACCCAGCACGGCTCCGTGGTCCTGAGTGATGCCCTGAACGACCTGGGGCCGGTCGGCGAACGTGAGGAGGCCGACCCTCACCCACGACGGGACCCGTGTGACGAAGTCGCGGGCGGCGGCGTAGGCCGTCTCCAGGGGCGCGCCCCCCATGCTGTTCGACGTGTCGAGGGCCAGCACGACGTCGACGCCCTGGTTGGATGGTCCGAGGGGTCGGACGGCGGTCACGTGCACCGGAACGCCGTTCTCGAGCACCCGCACATCACCAGTGCCGAGCGCTGCCCTTCCCTGCACCGACACCGTAACGGCCACCGTGGGGAAGCCCTTGAGCTCGACGTTGCGGATCCGGACGTTCTGATCCGCCGCGGCAGGCCACGTCCATGCGACGGCGAGGGCCAGCCCGAACCACACTGCGAGCAGGCGCCGGCTCACCACGGCTCCTTCCCGGGTGGAGGAGAGAACAGCGCCGTGCCGACGGTGACGTTCCGATCGGCCAGCCGTTCGAGGAAGTGAGGGCGGAGCCCGGTGGCTCTGAGCTGCCCGAGGACGGTGCCCCGCTCATCGACCCCGGCCGAGAAGTCGAAATGGAACAGGTCCTGCAGGGTGACCACGTCGCCCTCCATCCCAACCACCTCGGTCACCTGGGTGACCCGCCGGGTGCCGTCCTGGAGACGGGCGATGTGGATGATCAGGTGGATGGCCGACGCGATCTGCTCGCGCACCGCCCGCAGCGTGATATCCATGCCGGCCATCAGGGCCATCGTCTCCAGGCGGGAGAGCACGTCCCGGGGGGAGTTCGCGTGGATGGTGGAGATGGAGCCGTCGTGGCCGGTGTTCATGGCCTGGAGCATGTCCAGGCACTCGCCGCCCCGGACCTCGCCGACCACGATGCGGTCCGGTCGCATCCGGAGGGCGTTTCGGACCAGGTCGCGGATGGTCACCTCGCCCTTGGCCTCGATGTTGGGCGGTCGATACTCGAGCGAGACGACGTGGGGCTGCTGGAGCCGGAGCTCGGCAGCGTCCTCGATTGTGATGATGCGCTCGTCCTGGGGGATGAACGACGACAGCACGTTCAGGGTCGTGGTCTTCCCCGCGCCGGTCCCGCCCGAGACCAGCATGTTGATCCGGCCCCGCACGCACGCCTCGAGCATCTCCACGAGGGGTGGCGTGAGCGTCCGGAACTGGATGAGGTCCTCCGCCGTGTACGGGTCGGTCGCGAACTTCCGGATGGTCAGGGCCGCGCCGTGCACGGCGAGCGGAGGGATGATGGCGTTCACGCGCGAGCCGTCCGGAAGTCGCGCGTCGGCGTAAGGCGAGGACTCGTCGACGCGCCGGCCCACCTTGGCAACGATCTTGTCGATGGTCCGCCGGAGCTGCTCCTCGTTCACGAAGCTCGCCCCGGTCCAGTAGATCTTGCCTCCCCGCTCCACGTAGATCGAGTCGGGGCCGTTCACCATGACCTCGGTGACCTCCGGGTCCCGGATGAACGGCTCGATGGGTCCCAGGCCCAGGATGTTGTCCCCGATCTGCTGGATGATGAGGGCCTTCTCCTGGACCGAGAGCGGGACCT
>JAPVSX010000214.1:0-3784 GCA_047519495.1 Armatimonadota bacterium | reverse complement strand
GTATCTTGCGTGACTACTCCCCGCGGGTCGAGCCGGTGGGCCTCGATGAGGCGTTCGTGGACCTCTCCCACCGGGGCGACGAGGCCGTCCGCCTCGCCGGGGAGATCAAAGACCGGGTCCGCGACGAGTTAGGCCTGACCGCTTCGGTCGGCGTTGGGCCCAATAAGCTCCTGGCGAAGATCGCCTCCGGGCTGCGGAAACCGGATGGCCTGACCGTGATCACGGAGCACGAGGCGGAGGAGCGGCTCCGCGAGCTTCCGGCAACAGTGCTGTGGGGCGTCGGGCCGAAGACCGCGGCCAAGTTGCGGAATACTCTTGGGGTCAAGACCGTCGGCGACCTGAGGACGATCTCCCTCCAGGCCCTGCAGGACACGCTCGGGCTGAGGCACGGCGAGGACCTGTACCACCTCTGCCGCGGCATCGACATGTCCCCCGTCGTGACGGAGTGGGAGCCGAAGTCCTACGGCCGCGAGATTACCTTTCAAGCAGACGTGCGCCGGCGAGAGACGCTGATCGGAACCATCCGCACCCTGGGGGAGGACGTCTGGAAGGAGTGCGTGGAGCAGGACGGGTACCTCGTTCGGACCATCACGGTGAAGATCCGCTTCCACACCTTCCGGACCCAAACCCGGACGCACACCCTTGCCGAGCCGACGTACGACCGGGAGTCCCTGCTCGCGACAGCCGTGGGCCTGCTGGACCGGTTTACGCTCGACCAGCCTGTGCGTCTGGTGGGCGTGAGGTTCTCGAATCTACGCGCGGCGCCCGCCGATGCCGCAAAGACCACGGCGGTTAACCGCGGATGACGAGCGCCGAGCCCACGACGGGCGCCGGGGGCCGCGCGTGTTCCAAACAGCCGTACGGCCTCCGACCGCAAGGTCGGCTGCGGCCCCGGTGGATTCGTTGGAGAGCTTCCTGATCGCGTGAAGATAGCGGCATTCCTGTTCGGTGGAATCCACAGGGTGCCGAGGAGGAGCCGATGACGCAGATCAGGGCCGCTATTGTGGACCCGCAGGTTCCCGGCAGGCTGGCGTTGCGCGAGGTGGAGGCGCCCGTACCCCACTCGTCTGAATTGCTCGTGCGGGTTGCGGCGATCTCACTCAACCGCGGCGAGGTACGCCACACCCAAACGGCGGAGGCGGGGGACAGGCCGGGGTGGGACCTGGCCGGGACGGTGGAGCAGGCAGCGGCGGACGGCTCGGGACCCGGCGTCGGCGCCCGCGTGGTAGGACTCGTCCGGTCCGGCGCATGGGCCGAGCTGGTCGCGGTGCCGGCCAACGCGCTGTCCGAGCTGCCCGCTTCGATCTCGTTTGCCCAGGCCGCCACGCTCCCGGTGGCCGGCTTGACCGCCCTGCACGCCGTGGAGCGCGGAGGAGCGTTGGTCGCCCGGACCGTCCTGATCACGGGCGCCTCCGGCGGCGTGGGGCACTTCGCCTGCCAGCTGGCCCATCACGCCGGCGCGCGGGTCGTCGGGGTTGTGCGGCAGGAGGCGCATGCGGCGCTTCCGAGGGAGGTGGGGGCCGCTGAGGTGGTGGTGGGCGAGGATGCGACGAAGGCGCGCGAGTTCGGACCGTACGCTCTGATCATCGAGTCCGTCGGCGGACGCACCCTGGGGAACGTCCTGGCGATGATCGCGCCGGGGGGCACGTGCGTGTCCCTCGGCACCTCCTCCGGCCCTGAGGCAACATTCAACGTCGGCTGGTTCTTCACGACGGGCGGTGCGAGCCTCTACGGCTTGCTCCTGTTCTATGAGCTGGGGCATGAACCGGCGGCCGCAGGACTCGCTCGGTTACTACGGCTCATGATCGACGGACGCCTGCGCCCGCACATCGGCATCGAGGCTCCGTGGACGGAGATCGGCGACATTGCCGGCCGCCTGATGGACCGCCGCTTCAAGGGAAAGGCCGTCCTGCACCTTCGATAATGGGCTCCTGCTTCGCCTTGCCGTCGCGATAGCGGCCGGTGAAGCGCGGGAAGCGCAGCGCGAGCCCGGCCCTTCTGCGCCTTGCCCCGGGTATCGCATTCCCGTCCGGGTTCCGGTTCTACAGGGAGATTCCTCCGCCGCGGCATAATGCTGAGAACGAAGAACCGCCGGGGTGAACGGCAACCACGTCAGCGGGGAGTCCGACGCCATGGCACGCGATCTGGGGTTCCACTGGGGGATGCTCAACGATTACGATCGGAACACCGCCTACCGGGCGGCGATCCGGCGCGCCGTTGCCGGCCGGATCGTGTACGATCTCGGCGCCGGGGTCGGCCCGATGTCCTACTACGCCCTCGCGGCGGGGGCCCGCCGGGTGTACGGGTTCGAGGTGGATCCTGATGTCCACCCGTATCTGCGCCGCCTCGCCCGGCGGTTTCCGAACTTCGTGCCGGTCCGGACCGACGCGCTGCGGGGCCGTCTGCCCCGGGACCTGGCGGATGTCGTTGTGTGCGAGATGTGGTCTGCTTGGCTGACCGACTGGCCGATGATCCGAGTGCTCAGCCGAATCCTGCGCCGGACGCCCCGGGCACACGTCATACCGGCCAGCGCCTACCACGTCGTTCAGCTCGTGCAGGCGCGCCATCGCGCCGGCCTCCCGGTCGAGTTTGCGCCCGGCACGGAGGCCACGGTGTTCGGCGAGCCCTTCGATACCGCTGAGATGTCGCTCGCGGCCCTCGCCTGCGTTACAGACTTCCGACGCCGCATCGGGCCGGTCGAGCTCGTCGTTCCGATTGTGCCGCTGACGGCGGGGACCGTGAATGCGGTCCGGCTCTATTCGTACGAGGAGGTCTTCCCCGGCCACATCCTCCCGCGGATCGGAACCCGCAGCGACGAGCTGCTCCGCTGGATCGTCCCGGTACACGTTCGCCGGGGGCGCCGGGTGCGACTCCACATCCGTCACCGGTGGGATAGGGGGTTCCGGGTGTGGGTGGAGTAGCATCCGGGCGGCCCCCGGCACAATCCGCTCTAGGACAACTCCCACGCGGTCGGCAGCAGACCCCTCGCCCGGCCGCGGGAGATATAGTACTTCCACAGCTTGGCGATGTGGCGGCGGCGGTCGAATTCCCGCAGGAAGCCGGCGATCTCGTCCGCGCTCAACGGAATGACCGACCCGAGCGAGGCGGCCCGGTACATCGCCTCGGCATTCTCGACGAAATGCACGCAATCGATCAGCACGGCCGGCACAGTCTCCGCCGTGACCACCTGGCCATGGGCCCGGATCAGCATGGCGTGATGCTGCCCCAGAGATGTTGCCGCGGCGCGGCCCCGCGCCGGGTCGCTGACATGGCTCGGGTCCGGGTGGATCGGGATGCCGCTCGCCCAACGCGCCGCGTGGTTCTTTATCGGCTTGAGCGGGATGCCGTCGACCAGGGTGAACACGGTCGCGATGTCATGGTGGAAGTGTGCGACCGCATGAACGTCACTCCGGGCACGTAGAATCTCGCAGTGCAGATGGACTTCCGCCGGCGGCCGGAGCCCTGCGGGGCCTGCCAGCACCGAGCCGTCGAAATCGCAGATCAGCAAGTCGTCGGGCCCCAGATCTGCGCGGCTCTGGTCAAAAGACTGGACCAGGAATGCATCGCGTCCCGGCAGCCGAGCGCTGACGTGGCCGCTATACCCCAGGATACCCAACTCGTTGAGCAGCAGCGTGCACGCTGCGACCTGCTCACGCAGCCGCCGCTCTGTCGCCCTGGTCCTGGGATCTAGCCTCACGCCGGTCGGCATCGGAAAGTCTCCCTTGAGCCCGGTCCTACGACAAGTCGTAATACAAGGACTACCCGCGAGTCAAGGAGCTTGGGG
>JAPVSX010000213.1:0-8512 GCA_047519495.1 Armatimonadota bacterium | reverse complement strand
GGACGGTACAGCGCGGAGCGTCTACTATAGGCCATCCGCATCACCTCCTTTCATACTGGTCCCATCATCGCTCCCGCGCCTGCGCCTGTCAAGAGCAGAGCACGCGCGGGCCATGCGCGGCGTGGGCGGTTTGGTAGAAAAACGGTGCGAAAGTTACTGGACATGATCTCGACGCATCCACGACCGGAGGCAAGACGGGACACACGGGAGAGACGCACGACGGCGAGGAACGGGACCGGATGACCCGGCCGTGCTCGGGAGACCTAGCGTTTGCCGTTCTTCCTCCCGTTCGCCTTGCGCTTGGAGTGGCCCCGCAGCCACGCCGCGATTCCGTCCCGGGTCATCCCCCCGCGGGCCACGGCGGTGATAAACTCAACGACCTCGGAGGGCGGGCTCAACACGAGGCGGTAGCCGGCGCCTTCCAGGAAGAGCCGCGTGGTCTCGAGGGCCGTGCGCTTGTTGCCGTCGTGAAAGACCTGGTCGCGAACCAGCCGGTCGAGGTAGAACGCGGCCATCTCCCACACGGTCGGCTGGGGACGCAGGGCGATGCGCGTCTGCACGAAGTTGACCAGTGACTCGAGGCTCGGAGGGTAGACGACGTTCTGCTCACCGGCGAGGTACAGCCCGCCGCTGGACCGAATCATCCGCTGGTTGACGGTTTTGAGCTGCTCGGCCGTCAGGTACTTCATCGCCTGGCGAGTCCCTCCCACAAGGCGCGATAGTCACGAAGGCTCCGCTCAAGGCTACCGAGGAACAACCGTTCGCTAAGAGGCTCGGCTGGAGGAAGCGGGCGGGCGGGCTTGCGAGCGCCCATGGAACGGGAGCGAACAACCCTGACCCGTGTCCTGGTCCTTACCCTGGACCTGGACCGCCGTCTTGCACCGGATTTCGGCCTGGCACCCCGCGATTCGGACCTCTCCTTGCTCTTGGTCCGTCCCAGATTGACTCTCGCGGGCTTTTTCGCCCCTGCCATTTCTCGCCCCCCCTCGATCTAATCTAGCATGGCCATAAGGGAAGGCGCAACACCTGTCCGGCACCCGCCGACACGTGCTAGAGGAATTGCAGGCTCCTCAAGTGCGCAGGAAAATCGAGCAAAACGTCAATTATGAGCAGTCGCTCATTTTTAACTTTCGCTTCCGGAGAGTTAAGCTGTAGCACACGTTGAGAAGGGATCATCTGGATTTAGGGAGAGGCTACCGGAGCATCTTCTGGAAGTTGAAATCTGGATTCAAAGAAGAAGAGCGCCGGATCGGTGAGCCGGCGCTCTTCGCATCGGTTGTCAATCTCTGGGTTTGTCGTTGTCCGCCTAGCCAACCACCCTCACGTTCTGGGCCTGGGGACCCTTCTGTCCCTGGGTGATCTCGAACTCCACAATCTGGCCTTCCTCCAGGTTGCGGAATCCCTCCCCGGCGATCCCAGTGTAATGAACAAATACGTCCTTGCCTTCCTCCGGGGTAATGAACCCATAACCCTTCTCCCGGTTAAACCACTTTACGGTACCCTTCGGCATATCTCTTCCTTCCTCCCCTGGGGCCGGCTGCCCACGTCAAAGTTCTCCCCGTACTACTACGGGGCTAAACTCGAATCCTGCCTGGGGACCGGCTCCCCGACCGCCCCTTCCCCCTGCGGGCCCTCGGCAGCGGGAGCAGCCCCGGCGAGCGCGGAAAGCGGGATCGGGCGTATGGGCGGGCGCATCCGCGGGAGCGGCAGCCGGCCGATCGGCACGCCGAGAGCACCGCTCAGCCACCGCATCACCGGCACGCCGCACCGGCGCCACTGGCACATGCCCATGCCGCAGCGGGTTACCCGCTTGAGGTCGTCAGGGGTCTGGGCGCCCTGATCGAGCGCCGTCCGGAGTGCGCCGGCGGACACCGCCTCGCATGGGCAGACGATCGTGTCCGGAGGCCCGTCCCACTGCTCCACCACCTCGTCGGGCGCGGCGCCCACCATCAGCGCTTCGCGGGCGCGGGCGTGCAGCGGGATCGACGCGGCAACAAGCCGGCGCCGGGACTCGTCGATCTTCGGCTCGGGATCGGGCAAGAGGCCGAGCGCGCGGAGCGCATACCTGGCGGCCAGCCGTCCCGACTCCGCCGCAGCGCGGGGACTGTCCACGCCCGAGGCGTCGCCGGCGACGTACAACCTGGGGGTAGGGCCGTGCAACGCGTACGTCGGGTCGTAGCGGGGGACAAACCCGCCGAGCAGGGGCTGATAGACGCAGGGGCAGCCTGCCAGGCGGGCCAGTTCGGTGGCGGGGATGCGCGGAGACTCGATGCAGAGCGTGCGGCACTCGTGCACGGCGCCGTCGGCGAGCACGACACGCTCAATCCCACCGGCGCCCTCCGCCCCGGCGATCGCCCCACGCTGGTGCCGCACGATGTCGGGCACGCCGGCGGGGCGCTCCGGGGCGATGAGCAGCACCGTCGCCCCCCGCTCGCCGAGGCGGGCGGCCAGACCGCCCGCCTCGGCGCCGCCGGCGACGACCACGGGGCCGGACTCGGCGCCGGCGCGCCCGGCGCGGACGGCCTCCCAGCCGGCCTCCACGGTCATCACGCCGCCGAGCGTCCACCCGGGAAACGGCAGGATGACTTCGCGGGACCCGGTCGCGAGGATCACCGCGTCGGCCGTGACGGTCTCCACGCGATCGCCGCGAAGAGCGGTCAGCGTGCGGCCGAAGAGTCCCCACACGGGGCTGCTGCGCCAGACCTCGGCGCTGCCCAGCTCGCGCATCAGCCCCTCCGTGAGCCCGCGCGCGCCGGGAACGATCATGGCGCGGCCGCCCAGCGTCGGCCGTTCCTCGATCAGCAGGACGCGGCCCCCGGCCGCGCGGGACTCCCCGGCGGCGGCCAGGCCCGCCGGGCCCGCGCCCACGACGGCGATCTGAACCGCCGTCACGATCGGCCGGGCTCCGCGAGCGCCGCGATCAGGGTCTCCGGAGTCATCGGCAGCCGCGTGAGACGCGCCCCCGCCGCGTCGGCGACCCCGTTCGCGATCGCCGCGGCCACGGGCACAACCGGCGGCTCGCCCACCCCCTTCGACCCGTACGGGCCGCGCTCGGAGGGGACCTCGACGAGGCTTACGCGGATGGGGGGCACATCGCCGGCGCGCGGAATCGCGTAGTCGAGAAAGCTCCCCGTCGCCAGCGTCCCGCTCTCGTCGAAGTCCATCCGCTCCAAGAGCGCCCAGCCGATCCCCTGCGCGACGCCGCCGTGGATCTGCGCCCGGACGGCGGCCGGGTTGATCGCGCGCCCGACGTCCTGGGCCACCGCGTACTCCAGCACCCGGACCCGGCCGGACTCCGGATCGACGCGGACGCGCGCCAGGTGCGCGCCGAACGCGGGCGCGCGCTGCGTGATCGCGTCCGACGCAACCCCGAAGATCGGCGGATGCGCGGCCCCGAATCCTGCGGTGAGCCGGGCCAGTTCCGCGACGGCGACCGCGCGGACCGGCGCGCCCCGGACGCGCACCCGTCCGTCCACGATCTCGAGATCGACCTCGGCCGCCTCCAGCCGGGCCGCGGCAAGCGCCAGCAGCTGCCGGCGGGCGTCCTCGGCCGCCCGCTGCACGGCCGCCCCGACCGTGTAGGTGATCTTGCTGCCCCCCGACATCCCCGCCGCCGGCGCGCTGTCGCTGTCGGCGCCGATGATGCGCACCCGCTCGAGCGGCATGCCCATCGCCTCGGCGGCGATCTGGGCCAACCCGGTCGCTGTGCCGCTGATGTCGACCGAGCCTACGATCACCTGCAGGGTCCCATCGGTGTTGAGCCGGACGCATCCGCTTGCGGGCTCGAGGCCGCCGAGCCAGCCCCCAGCGGCCACGCCCACGCCCTCGTGGTCGCTTGGGCGTCCAACGCGGCGCGCGAGCGGATCCTCCGTGAGGGCCAGAAGCGCCTCCCGCAGCCCGATCCGCGGCCACGGCTCGCCGTTCGGCATCGGATCCCCCTGCTGCGAGACGTTGCGGAGCCGGAACTCGAGCGGGTCGTGTCCCAGCGCGCGCGCCAGCTCATCCACGACCGACTCGACCGCGAACGCCGCCTGCGGCGCCCCCGGCGCCCGGTACGCCCCGACGGGCGGCTTGTGCGTCAAGACCTCCCGTCCGCGGATGTCCAGGTGGGGGATCCGGTACGACCCGCCGAGCAGCAGAGCGGCGATGTTCACGGGGGCCCCCGGCAGCGCGCCCGCGTCGAACAGGAGGCGGGCCCAGAGCGCCGCGAGCGTCCCGTCGCGGCGCGCGCCCATCTTCACCTCCAGGACGGACTGCGGCGCAGGCGTCCCGGTGCGAAACTCGTCGGCGCGGGTGAGGGCGAGCCGGACCGGCCGCCCAAGGCGCATCGCCAGCGCGCCGGCCAGCGCCTCGAGGAGCAGGATCTTGGCGCCGAACCCGCCCCCGACGGCCATCGGGACGACTCGCACCGACGACTCGGGCAGCCCAAGCACGGCCGCGACGTTCTCCCGCACGTAGAAGAGCGCCTGCGTCGCGGTCCACAGCGTCAGGCGGCGTGACGCGGGATCGTAGTCCGCGGTGGTCGCGTGCGGCTCGATGTACGCCTGGTGCACGATCGAGGTGCGGAACCGCCGGCTGATCACGACCGCCGAGTCCCGGAAGCCCTGCTCGACATCGCCCCGGACGAACCGCACGCGGCCGGTGACGTTGCTGGGAGCGTGCTCGTCGGCGTCTTCCTCGGTCTGGAGCGCTGCGTGGAGCTGCGCCTCACCGCTCTTGCCGGAGAGATCCGGCTGAACGAGCGGCGCCGCCGGATCGGCCGCCGCCTCGGGGTCCACGAGTGCGGGGAGCGGATCATACTCCGTGCCGGCGGCGAGCCGCTCCAGGCCGTCCTGCGCCGCCGCCTCAGACTCCGCGACCACGACGGCGACCGGCTCGCCCGCGAAGCGCGCTTCTCCGCGCGCGAGGAGGCAGCGCCCCCGGGACGACGGCGCGGGATCCCCGGGCGGCAGGTCGTCGGCGGTGATGACGGCCACGACGCCGGGGACGGCGAGCGCGCGGGAGCGGTCGAGCCGCCGGATGCGGGCGTGCGCGTGGGGACTCAGCAGGATGCGCCCGCGCAGCAGCCCGCGGACGTCGAGGTCATCGGCAAACCGGGCACGGCCGGTCACCTTTTCCGCGCCGTCGATACGGGGCAGGGACTGTCCGATCACGGAGGGCATACGGGTGCACCTCGCTGGCATGCGGCATCAGACGCGGCCGGGGACACTCAGGGGTTCCAGAGGCGCCGGGGTCGGTCCTGCTCGACCCAGGAAGCGTGCACCCGAAGCGCGAAGAGGGAAGCGGTCAGGATCCGGGACGCGGTTGTCCCCGTTCGCCGCAGCCACGTGTCTTGCCCCCTAGATCCGGACAGGAGCCGGGCTCGATGCCGATTCAGCGTCAATTTCCCCGCGGGACGCCGCCCCGCAGACCTCGCCGGCGGGGTCCCGCTCACGGTCAAGAAGCGCCTGGGGTACAGCCGCTCGCGCAGCGCATCTACCGGGGCGCGGCTGTCCTCACTGTGCTCGTCCTGCTGGTCTTGCCCCAGCCGTCCGCCGGTCCCACCGGGTCAGCGTCCCGCGGCGGCACGGACACGGCCGGCGGCCTCCCACCTGTCCCGCGCGGGGACGCCCGGTTCCTCGTCGTCGGGCTCACGCAGGATCTGCACCGGACCGATACGATCATGGTGGTGCAGTGGGACGACCGGCGTCGCGAGGCGCGGATCCTGGGCATCCCGCGCGACATCGGGGTCACGCTGGCCCGGATCGGGACGACGAAGATCGTGCACGCGTACGCAACCGGCGGCATCGGCCGCGCGCGCGTGGCGGTCGTCCGGCTGCTCGACGTGCCGATCGCACACTACTTCGTCTTCCGCCTGCCCGCGACGCGCCACCTCGTGGACCTCGTCGGCGGCGTCCCGCTCACGGTCGAGAAGCGCATGGTGTACAACGACCGGGAGCAGGGGCTGTTCATCAACCTGCAGCCGGGCCCGCAGATCCTGGACGGCGCCCACGCCGAGCAATATCTGCGATTCCGCAACGATGCCGACGGCGACATCGGGCGCATCCGGCGGCAGCAGCACTTCCTGCGGGCGGCCCTGGCGGCGGTCCACCGCCCCGCGGTTTGGATTCGCCTCGCCAAGATCATCGAGGCGGCGCGGGGCGAGATCGACACGGACCTGACGACCTCGCAATTGCTGGGGTGGGTGCGCCGGGTCCAGGGCCTCACCCCGAACGCGATCTCGGCCTACACGATCGAAGGACGTCCGGTCGTGCAGTGGGACGACCTGATGCGGATGAAGCTGGACTTCTGGCAACCGGATCCCGACGACCTGCGCGCCAAGGTGCGCTGGCTGCTCACCGGCGCGCCGCCGCCGATGACGAAGCCGTGAAGGGGGTCAGGCGTGCGAGTCGGGCGAACCCGAGGACGTCCGGTCTGCTGGGCCGGGGATGTGTTCGGCTGAAGCGGCGGCAGACGTGACTGCTGCGTCGCCGGGCGACGGGGCCTCGCCGGATGCGCCGGCGGCCTCCTGCTCGGCCTTCCGGGCGTGCTTCCGGGCGAGCTTGGCGTCCCGCTTGGCTTTGCGCTTCAACTCCTTCTGCCGCTTGACGGCGTTGTAGTTAGGGCGGGCCATCGGTCACGCTCCCTTCCTGGGCGGGCTCGGTCTCTACCATTAAAGCACGTTGCCGCGCCGTTTGCACGGCTTCCTCGCGTACGCCCGCCGTCGAGGCATTCTCCTTCGACTGAAATTTCCCGGCGTTAGCCACAAGAGAAGTCAACGCGAGGTGCCACGTTCGATCTCCTGTGACGGCGCCCCGGCCCCGCCCGTCGCGGCGGCAATCGCGATGGTCAGCCGGACGGTGGTGCCGGACGGTGTCGTCTGGATCTCTACCGAGTCCGCGAGCTCCCGCATCAGGCGGATGCCCCGCCCGCGCTCCCGCTCCTCGGGCCGCTCCGGCCGCCACCGCCCGTGGTCCTCGACGTCCACCAGGACGGCCCCGCCCTGGCGCCGGGCGTGGACGCAGACAGTGCCTCCCGCGGCGCCATACGCGTGCTCGACGACATTATTCATCGCCTCGCCGACGGCGACCTGAAGGGCGAACGCGCGGTCTTCACTTAACCCCACGGCGCTGCCCAGGCGGCGCAGCGCCTGCCGGACGAGCGCGAGCGCCGACGGTTCAGCGCGCACGGTCAGCTCGAACCGCTCGACCGGGGCGGGGTCGGCCATTGCGCCAGCCTGTTCCATGCGCGTTTCGACCATTCCTGTGCGCGCCGTGCCGGGCGCCTCCGGGCCTACGGCGTGGGCCATGACGTCCGGACGCCCCTCACGCGCTGCCCCGTGAGCGCGCTGCGTGTTCCGCCCGCTCACGCCGCCCGTTCGCCGACCTCCACGCTGAGCTCCTGCGCCTGGCCTCCGCGGACGATGCGGACCGGCACGCTCGCGCCCACGCGATCCGCGCCCAGCAGCGCCAGCAGGTCGTCCAGGCGGCCGACCGGTCGCCCGCCGACGGCGACGATTACGTCGCCGAGGAGGAGGCCCCCGCGCTCGGCCGGGCTTCCCGTCTCGACGGCGACCACGAGCAGGCCCGCCTCCTGGTGCAGCTGCTGCTCAAGCCCGGCCGGCAGGCGCACCGGGTGTGTCCCGACGCCGAGATAGCCGCGCCGGATCCGGCCGTACGCGAGCAGGGTGTCGACCACCCGGCGGAGCGTCGTCACCGGCACGACGAGGGTCAGGCGCCGCAGCAGCCCCCCGGTGACCAGCCCGTGACCCCGGCCGCCCGTGTCCACGAGCAGCGCCCCGGAGAATCCCGGCGACCTGCGGATGTCGGCCGCGAGATACCGGTCGATCTCACCGCCGGCCGGTGTGCGCCAGCTGTCCCCATACGCGGCCACAATGCCCAGGCTCGCCCGCACCGTCCGGCCGGGCCGGGCGACGGCGAGCACCAGATGCCCCACGCGGAGGGCGTCAGGGTCGCCCCAGGCCGGCGGGGTCAACCCCGCCGCCGCGACGCGCAGCACCGCGGCGTCCGTGGTCGGATCGCGGCCGACGAGCGTCGCCGGAACGTTCCGGCCGTCCGGAAGCCCGACCTGGATGCGGTCCTCGTGTCCGATCACATGCTCGGCCGTCACGATGACGCCGTCGGGCGCCCACACGATGCCGGTCCCCGGCCAGCGGCGGCGGGCGTCAACCCGGACGAGGCTCGCGCCCGCGACCTCGACCACGCCGGCCAGGGCGTCGGAGAAATTGGTCAGTGCGTCCATGCTGAGATCACCTCCGCCTCCCACTGTAGCCGCGGCGGACGCGGCGCACATCCCCCGTTCGGCTAGGCGGCCGCCCGGTAGAACCGCCGGTCCGCGATCTCAGTCTGGCGGCGCGGCGCGGGCGGAGGCGGCCGCCCGCGCCGGCGCACCGTCTTCGGGAGACGCACGATCGCCAGCGCGGTCACGACCGTGCCGAGTGCGCGATCGTGATTCCTTCCGTGAAGAAATTTGCCATCGGCATCGGCGGAAACTACGGACGCGGGGCCATGTC
>JAPVSX010000212.1:0-4220 GCA_047519495.1 Armatimonadota bacterium | reverse complement strand
GGGACTGACTCCCACTGAACGCGTCCGCATTTAGTCTGGACGCGCTAATAGGTCAATGATTTTGTCACCCCCCAACGGGCCAATGAATCTGTCACCCCTTAAATGCCGAGGGTCATGCCGGCACCGGGCATCAGCGCGCTGGGGGCGCTACCGGCCGAGTGTCCCCGTCATGTACGCGCGTGCCACCAGCGCGGCGAGAAACAAACAGAGCAGCATGAGCCACCGGGACTCCCGGTAGCCGCGTTCGTCGCGGATGACCGCGCGCCGCAGCGGGCCGCCGGGGCGGAGGCCGTAGAGCGCAAGCACTGTCGCGACCGCGAGCCCTCCGTACATCATGTGCAGCGGAGTGCGCGGCCGGGCGCCGCCGGCAAGCAGCGCGAGACCGAGCACCACCTGGATGCCGAGGGGAATCTGGGCGAGCCAGAGAATCCACCAGAACACGTGGGGCATGCGGTAGCGGCCGGTCGTGTCCCCGAACGCCGCGAACGCGAGGCACAGGGCGTCCCCCCCGAGCGTTACCACGAGAAGGGGCAGCCAGGCGTGCCACTGCGGAAGGCCCATCGCTCGGGGGGATTCGTCCCGCCCGCACCCGCTCCTGCCCGGAGGGTCCGATGACCGACACGACCAAGCGCGCGGTCCGTTCGCAGTTCGGCCGGCAGGCCGCCTGGTACACGGTGAGCCAGGCCCACCGGCAGTCCGAGGGGCTCACGATCCTCCTGCGGCAGGCGGCCCCAACGTCTCGCGACCGCGCGCTCGACGTCGCCACCGGCACCGGCTTCACCGCCCTCGCGCTCGGGCCGCACTGCCGCGAGGTGGTCGGGATGGATTTCACCCCCGGGATGATCCGCGAGGCCCAGCGCCTCCGTGAGGCGCGCGGGATCACGAACCTCCGCTTCTGCCTGGGAGACGCCGAGGCGCTGCCGTTTCGCGACGATACGTTCGAGATCGTGGCGTGCCGGCAAGCCGCCCACCATTTCCCTCACCTGGCCGCGGCCCTCGCCGAGATGGCGAGGGTCGTCCGCCGCGGCGGCCGGGTCGTGCTGGACGACACGTGCACGCCGGAGGATCCCGGCCTCGCTGCCCTGATGAACGAGTGGGAGACGCGGCGTGATGCGTCCCACGTGGCGAACCTGCCGCCGAGCCGGCTCAAAGCGATGTTCGAGCGGGCTGGACTGCACGTCCAAGACGCGACGATGACCGCCGTCCCGCTCGCGTTCGGCGACTGGGTCCGGCGGGGTGGCATCCCCGAGGCGGCGGCCGAGGCGCTGCGCCGGGACTTCCTGCGGGCTTCCCCCGACGCCGCGGCCGCCTTCCGGATCACGCCGCAGGGGGACGACGTCCAGTTCGCCTGGCCCGAGGTCGTCGTCGTCGGCACAAAGGCGTAACGGCAGGAGCGGGATCTTGCCCTACGGGAATCACGCGGAAACACCAATGAATCTGGCGCGCCCGGAGGGATTTGAACCCCCGACCTACGGCTCCGGAGGCCGACGCTCTATCCGCTGAGCTACGGGCGCGCGCATTGCTATTATAACGAGCGGAGGATGAAGCCACAACGGCGCGTGCGGCCCGAGCGACTCATGCGCCCTGCACCGGCGCCGGAGGCGGTGGGAGGCGCCGGGTCCGAACGCGCTCCGCGAGCGCCAGCAGGACCGCTCCCCATCCCCACGTGACAGCCGCTAACATCAGGAGCCAGCCCAGGTGCGGGATCGCGAAGGCGATCGCGAGCACCACCGAGCCCACGAGCACCTGGCGCCCGATGCCGGACTGGCGGAGGCGCTGGCCGGCCAGCAGTGCGACCGCCGTCACGCCGAACTGAATGGCGATCAGGAGCAGTGCCGGAATCAACACCACGAGTATCAGCCCCACGACCGTCATCGCGAGGGTCACGACGAGCGGCCACAGGAGTACCCACCCGGCGAGACCCGCCCCCAGCGCGGCGGCCGGCATCCGCTCGAGATCCTCCGCCAGCGCCGCCAGCGTTCCGGGAAAGAGCACGGCCGTGAGCCAGTTCATGCCGACGAAGCCCGCGAGGACGAGCAGAGCCACGAGCCAGTAGAGAAAGTGGAGCGCAGCGATCACGCCGAGCACGGCGGGCGGCCCCCACCAGGACGGCGGCAGCGGTGCCGGCTGCGGTACCGGCCCCGGGATCGGGCTGGACGGGCCGGGGGGCGCGGGAGACGGGGCGGCCGGCGGCGCCGGCTGGGGATGCACGCCGCCCAGGGAGGCGCCAGGCGCGATCCTCACGCGGCCCCCCGCCGCGGTGGCCGCCCCGCCGACGACCGCGGTAGGGCGCAGGATCGCGTCTCCCCCAACGGCGCGGACGGATCCGGCGACCCGGCCGCCTACCTCGACGCTGCCGCCGATCGCCACCGCATTACCGTCCACGATCCCTTCGACGTCAAGCTTTCCGCCGACCGCGATCGCATCGCCGTGCACGGCGGTGCCCGCGGGAACCTCCAGGTTGCCGACCCGGAGCAGCATGTCCGCAGCATCTGCGGGAACGCGGCCGCCGAGGGCGAACACGAGGACCGCCGCCGCGCCTGCCCCCAGGTTACGCATCGCGCGCTGCCTCCATCGCATGATCTGCATACTCACCTTCCGTCTTCCCAGCAGGAATTCCCTCTGAGCCGCGGAACAACAATCCGCCTGGGGGGAGCCATGCCTCGAGTCGCGGCGATCATACCGGCGTTCAACGAAGAGCGAACGATCGGCGACGTCGTCGGCGCCGTCAAACGGTGCCGCCTGGTCAATGACGTGATCGTGGTCAGCGACGGCTCCCGCGACGCCACCGTCGACGCCGCCCGCCGGCACGGCGCCCGGGTGATCGAGCTGCACGAGAATCTGGGCAAGGGCGGCGCGATCGCCGCCGGCCTGGGCGCAACAGACGCCCAGGTCATTTTGCTTCTCGACGGCGACCTGGTCGGGCTCTCCACGCAGCACGTAGAGGACCTGCTCCGGCCGGTTCTCTCCGGTTCCGCCGAGGTGTGCGTCGGGCAGATCAAGCGCGACTTCATTCAGACGCTCTTCCCCAACTTCTCCGGCCAGCGCGCCGTGCGCCGCCGGGTGCTGGAAGAGATCCCAAATCTGGAAAGCACCGGGTTCGGCATCGAGGCGGTGCTGAGCCGCCACGTGAAGACTTCCGGCCTGCGCACGTGCACAGTCCCGCTGCGCCACCTCACGCACGTTCCCAAGCAGGAGAAGCACGGCCTTCTCCGAGGCTACGTCGGCAAGCTGAAGGCCACCTGGCAGATCGCCAAGTGGAGCGGCCGCAACGGCCGCGCCAAGGCCTAGGGCTCCCTCACGCGCCGAGCAGGCGCACCCGCTCTCCCAGTCGCGGCACGACCACCGACCGGTCTCGCTCCGCACAGTACGGCAGATCCTCGGCCAGCCCGATCTCGATGATATTCCGGCCGGCCCGGGTGGTCCGGAATATCACCTCGGCGTCCGGGAACGCCTGAAAGAGGGTCCGGGCCGCGAGGGCCGCATCCGTCAAGTCGAGGCGTCCGCCGGCCTCGGCCAGCGCGGCGTCGACGATCGCGCCCGCGGTGTACGCGTCATCCAGGCTGAACCGCCCTTCGCGCCCGGCGCAGACCAGGGTGATGTCCAGCCCCGCCCGGTCCGCGGCCGCCAGGACCGCACGCGCCGCCGCGGTCCGGTTCCGCAGGCACCCCGCCAGGGCCACCGGGACGTCCCGCGCATCGCGCATCGCGCGCGTCCCGTTCGTGGTCGCGAGCACGACGCGCCGCCCGGCGAGGTCGCTCCGCTCAAACGCGACCGGGCTGTTGCCAAAGTCGAACCCCTCGGGCGTGCGGCCGCCCTCCTCCCCCGCGGCGAGGACGGACGGGTGCGCGTCGCGGTACCGCCGGGCCGCGTCCAGGCTCGGAGCGATCAGCACCTCCTCGCATCCGCGCTCAAGCAGAACCAGAAGGCAGGTCGTCGCCCGCAGGACGTCGATGACCACGGCGGCGCGGCGGCGCGGTGGGCCGATCTCCTCGGGGAGGAACGCGACGTGCAGTTCCACGCGCTCAGAACTTCCGGTTGTAGGGGGCCGCGGCGATGATCTGGGCCAGGCGGGCCCGGATATCCTGGGCGAGCGCCTCCGGTGTCATCCTGGCATAGCCGGCGTCCTGGGCCGTCACGTCGAACAGCACGGTCTCTCCGCCGATCACGCTCCAGTGATCGAGCAGCACCGCCGCGCGGACGTCGAAGGACGCCGGGTC
>JAPVSX010000211.1:0-29511 GCA_047519495.1 Armatimonadota bacterium | reverse complement strand
GCGTCCCCCGGCGCACGCTAGACGGGCACCTCGCCGGGCCGGTACATCTTCTCTACCTGCTCGCCGAAGTAGTACTTGTCCACGTGGTCCCTGCTGATCCGGGTGAGCGCCGCCTTCGGGAACGTCGAGAGGAGCTTCCAGCCGAGCGTGAGCGACTCTTCAATCGAGCGGTCGGCCGCGCCCTGGTTGATGAACTCCTTCTCGAACACGTCGGCGAACCGGAGGTAGAGCCGGTCGTTCTCGGTGAGGGCCTCCTCGCCGATGATCGCGACGAGGCGCCGCAGGTCGAGGCCCTGCGCATAGGCGGAGTAGAGCTGGTCGGCCACCTGCCGGTGGTCGGCCCGGGTCCGGCCCTTGCCGATGCCGTTGTTCATCAGGCGCGACAGGCTCGGCAGCGGGTTGATCGGGGGATAGACGCCCTGGCGGTGCAGGCCCCGGTTCAGCACGAGCTGGCCCTCGGTGATGTAGCCGGTCAGGTCGGCGATCGGGTGTGTGATATCGTCGTCCGGCATCGTGAGGATCGGGAACTGGGTGATCGTCCCCTTCTTGCCCTTGATGCGCCCCGCCCGCTCGTAGATGCTGGCCAGGTCGGTGTACATGTACCCGGGATAGCCGCGGCGGCCCGGGATCTCCTCGCGGGCCGAGCCGATCTCGCGGAGGGCTTCGCAGTACGACGTCATATCGGTGAGGATGACGAGCACCTGCATGTTCAGCTCGTAGGCCAGGTACTCGGCGACCGTCAGCGCCGCGCGCGGCGTCATCAGCCGCTCGATCGTGGGGTCGTCGGCCAGGTTCATGAAGACGACGCTGCGGGCGAGCGCGCCGGTTGTCTCGAACTCGTGGATGAAGAATGCGGCCTCGCGCTGGGTGATCCCCATCGCGCCGAACACGACCGAGAACTGCTCCGCCTCGCCGAGCACCTTGGCCTGGCGGGCGATCTGGGCGGCGATCTCGTTGGCCGGCAGGCCGGCGCCGGAGAAGATCGGGAGCTTCTGGCCCCGGACGAGCGTGTTCATCACGTCGATCGTGGAGATGCCGGTCTGGATGAACTCGGCCGGCTTCTCCCGGGCGACGGGGTTGATCGGGGCGCCGAGGATCGGCAGCCGCTTCTCGGGGATGATCGGCGGCAGCCCGTCGATCGGGTCGCCCAGGCCGTTGAACCGGCGGCCGATCATCTCGCGGCTGACACCGATCCGGGCGACATCCTCGCGCAGCGAGATCGAGGTCCTGGCCAGGTCCATGCCGCGGGTCTCCTCGAACACCTGGATCACCGCGTTGCGGTCGGAGACCTCGATGACCTGCCCCCCGCGGACGCTGCCGTCCTGGACGTGGATCTCCACGATCGCGCCGTAGGAGAGGTCGCGCGCCCCCTCGACGAACAGCAGGGGGCCGGAGATGTAGCTGATGCTGGTATAGCGCTTGGTCGCGAGATTCATGGCTCCCCCCTCTGCTCGACCTGCCCGCGCGCAGCGGGGGCGGCGGGTGCGCCCCCGCCGTTCCCCGCCGCCCGGGCCGGCGCGGCGCCGAACGCCTCGGGCAGGGCCTTGAGGAACTGGTCGATGTACGCCCGGAACTTGTCGTTCGGGATCTCCTTGAACCGGGCGATCTGCTCGTTCTGCGGGAGGTTGATGATGTCGTCGATCACTTTCCCGCGCTCGAGGGACGCGACGGCCTCCTCGTAGAACGCTCGGATGCCGCGGATCATCCAGTACGCCTTCTCCAGGGAGCAGGACGCGTCAACCTCGCTGAACGCGCTCTGCTGGAGGTAGTACTCGCGGATCATCTTCCCGGCCTCGATCACCATCCGCTCCGCGTCTTGGAGGGCGTCCGGCCCGACGAGCTGGACGACCTCCTGCAGGCCGGCCTCGCGCGCGAGGATCGCACTGACCCAGGCCCGCTGGTCGGTGAAGTCCTCGGCGACGGTCTTCGCGTACCACGAGTTCAACAGGGTCTCGTAGAGGCTGTAGGACCGGTTCCAGTTGATCGCCGGGAAGTGCCGGCGGTACGCCAGCGGGGCATCGAGGGACCAGAACGTTCCGACGATCCGCAGCGTGCTCTGCGTGACCGGCTCCGACAGGTCGCCGCCCGGCGGCGACACGGCGCCGACGACGGTGACGGCGCCGACCCGCTCGTCCTTCCCGAGGACGACCGCCCGGCCGGCCCGCTCGTAGAACGCGGAGAGGCGGCTCGCCAGGTACGGCGGATAGCCTTCCTCCGCCGGCATCTCCTCGAGCCGGGACGAGATCTCGCGCAGCGCCTCGGCCCACCGGCTCGTGCTGTCCGCCATGAGCGCGACCCGGTAGCCCATGTCGCGGAAGTACTCCGCCATGGTGACGCCGGTGTAGATGCTGGCCTCGCGGGCCGCGACCGGCATGTTCGACGTGTTGGCGACCAGGATCGTCCGCTCCATCAGCGGACGGCCGTTGCGCGGGTCTTCGAGCTCGGGGAACTCGGTGAGCACGTCGGTCATCTCATTGCCCCGCTCCCCGCAACCGACGTAGACGATGATGTCCGCGTTGGACCACTTGGACAGGGTCTGCTGCACGACGGTCTTCCCGCTGCCGAACGGCCCGGGGACCGCCGCGGTCCCGCCCATCGCGACGGGGAAGAGCACGTCCAGGACGCGCTGGCCGGTGATGAACAGCTCGGTCGGCTCGAGCTTGCGTGCGACCGGCCGGGGGACGCGCACCGGCCACGTCTGCATCATCCGCAGCTCCGCCCCGGTCTTGAGGCGGCCGACCACGTCAGTGATGGTAAACTCGCCGCCGCGGATCTCCACAACCTCGCTCGCCGGGACGTCCGGCGGCACCATGATCCGGTGCGCGTACGAGTACTCCTGGACCTCGCCGATCACGTCCCCCGGGCCGACCCGGTCGCCCGCCTTGACCTTCGGCACGAACGTCCACTTCCGGGCCCGGTCCAGCGAGGTGACGACGACGCCCCGGGAGATGAAGTCGCCCTGGGCGTCCCGGATCTTGTCGAGCGGCCGCTGGATGCCGTCGTAGATGCTGCTCAGCATCCCGGGGCCGAGCTCGAGCGTGAGGGGCGCGTCGGTAGACTCGACCGGTT
Organism: Armatimonadota bacterium; assembly: GCA_047519495.1. Lineage (GTDB taxonomy): Bacteria > Sysuimicrobiota > Sysuimicrobiia > Sysuimicrobiales > Segetimicrobiaceae > JAPVSX01. The sequence goes on along the minus strand of JAPVSX010000211.1, from coordinate 26,442 downwards.
CGCCCACGTACAGGCCGGAGGTGTCTTCGTAGACCTGGACGAACGCGGTATCGCCGTCCAGGCGGATGATCTCGCCGATCAGCTTCTCTTTGCCGACGCGCACGATGTCGTACATGCGGGCGCCGGCGAGGCCCCTGGCGATCACCGCCGGGCCCGAGATCCGTGTAATCTGTCCTGTCACACCCATGTGCTCCGTCCCCCCTACCGTAACTTTACGGCGAACCCGATGTGCTCCTTCACCAGCCGGGCGATGTACGCCTCTCCGCTCTCGAGCTGCGCGCGCGCGGGCGGCAGCGGCACGATGATCGGCAGATCCCGGCCCCGCAGGAGGCGCGCGCGGGCGTCGTCCGTCCCCGCAAGCAGATCCTCATTCACGGCGAGCAGGCCGTACCCGGCCGACGCGTACTGGCGGATCAGCTCGAGCGCCTCCGCCGGCGTCGCGGCCTCGCGGACCTCCACCCCGGCCAGGCGGAACCCGGTTGCGGTCTCGCTGTCCGTGATCACGGCGGCCTTATACAACGACGATCTCCTGGCGTGCGACGTCGCCCGACAGGCCGAGCTGGCGGGCGTGCGCGATCACCCGCAGGTTGCTGACCTCGGCGGCCTTGCGGGTCAGATACCCGATAACCACGTCGAGCGCCAGCGGATCGCCAAAGTACATCTGGGCGGCCGTCTTCTGGAGCGCCCGGTCGATGGCCCGCTCCATCTCGAGCGGGCTCTCCTGTCCCCCGAGCCCGGCGCCCCACAGCCGGAGCGCGGCGACGTCGGCCCCGCTGGACTGCGGATCGGCCAGGGCGAGAAACCGGTCGCGGGGAACGCTGTAGCCGCCCGGGATGAAGAACTGCTCTCGCTCCTCGCGGGTGAGCTCCTTGATCCGGCGGAGCTTGAGGGCCGTCTTTACGTTCGTCGCGGTGATCTCGTTCTGGAGAAAGCGGCGGAGGGTCACCTCGCTGTGGCCCTCGCCGTCGGCAACCTCCAGGCCGTAGCTGATGTAGGCCCGGTCCAGCGCGACCTCGACGTCCAGCAGGCTCCCGCTGCGCTGCGCGGCGTCCACCCCCTGGCGGAGGGCCAGGCCGAGCGGGTGCATCCACGTCACGAGCGTGTCGGCGACGGCCCGGAGGTCCGGCTGCTGCAGCAGCTCGCGCAGCTTCGCCTCGCTCAGGAGCCCGCCCGGATAGAGGGTCGCCAGGATCTCGTCCTCGCTCTTGCCGGTGTGCCGGCCCCGCACGATCGCCCGGATGTTTTGCAGGTCGTACCGGAGCAGGACGACCTCGATCAGCCGGCGGGGATCACCGTCTGCGAAGCCGAGGATCCGGCGTGTCGTGTGGTAGAAGTTCTGGGCGAGCGCCTCGTCGACCGCCCGCAGCCCCGCAAAGCGGCTCAGGGCCTCCTGGAGCTCGACATTATACGGGGTGTCCCCCAACGCCTGGATGAACCCGGCGAGGTCCGGCGCGTGGAGGAACTCCTCGAGGCGGGACTGGGGCAGCAGCTGCGACTTCATCACCTTGATCCGGGCGTTGATATAGGGAAAATCACCCATCGCCTCGACCCCGGGGCCCTAGGCGGGCCGGCCGGCTACGCCCCATAGGATCTCCGCAACCCGGGACACCATCTCCCGCCGCGCGCGGGCGAGCCGGCTCGGCAGGGTGTTCTCGACGATCGACCGGCCGTCCGCGCTGGACAGCCGGACGCCGTCGACCACTTGATCGGTCTCGCGGACCTCGGCGTCCAGCCCCAGTTCCCTGCACGCCTCCCGCGCGGCCTGGGCGTCGCCGGGGGCCACCTCGACCGTGACCCGCCCCACGGCCAGCCCCCCCAATCCTGCCGGACGCGCGCCCGGCGAGACTTCGTCCACCGGACCCTGCCGGGCTATCGCCTGCGCGCTCTGCGCGGCCTCCCGCAGCAGGTTCCGGATCATCGTGCGCCGGCGGCCGGGGTCCCTGGCCGCCTTCTGGAGCTCAGCCTCCGCCTGCGTGAACACCTTCCGAATCGCCTCGTCTTTGGCCGCCAGGACGAGGGCGGCGGCCCGCAGGCTCGCGGTGCTGGTCGCCCGCGCCCGGGCCGCGGCGCGCTCACCGTCCAACCGCTGCCGGCTGGCCGCGAGCGTCTCCTCTGCCTCCCGCCGGGCGGCGGCCAGGACCGCGTCGGCCCGCCCGCGCGCCCCGGCCAGGACCGCGTCGGTCTCAGTCCGCGCCTCGCTCTCCAGCAGATGGATCAGCTCGGATCCCACAGGGCCACCCGGACGCCGGACCGCGCTAGATCTTGCCGTACAGGAAGAAGGCGATGACGAAGCCGAAGATGACGAGCGTCTCGGGGATGACGAGGAAGATCAGCATCGTGCCGAACATCTCCGGACGCTCGGCCACGACGCCCGCCGCCGCGCCGCCGATCCGCGACTGCGCGATGCCCGTGCCGATCGCCCCCAGGCCGATCGCGATCGCCGCCCCCAGCCCCAGAAGCCCCGCGCCCACGCCGGCGCCCGCGGCCTGCCCGGCCGGCTGGGCCGACGCGGCCATCGCAAACGCCGCGAGGAACAAGACCGTCACGGCCAGCATCAGTCCTGCGCTTCGGTACTTCACTCCCCACCTCCAGTGCGTTGGAATGGGCGGTACGGATGCCCGGTATCCTGGTAGTACTTGAACTTGGAGAAGAACTCGACCCAGTGCAGTCGTGCGGGCTGCAAGATGTGCCCGATGATGGTCAGGCCGAAGAACATCAGGTGCGCCACCGCGCCGACGAGGATCCCCAGGACGACCACCGAGAACGATGAGCCCAGGTTGTTGGCGACGACGGCGAGGCCCACGGAGGCGATCCCCACCGCGAAGATTCGCGCGTAGGAGATGATGTTGCCGAACGTCGACACGCTCTCCATCACCCACATCAGGCTCCCCAGGCTCGCGGAGGCGATGAGCGACAGCAGAAACACGACGGCCGCCCCCAGCATCACGGGCGAGAAGAACGCTGCCGGCAGCACCTTGACCTGCGTCGCCAGCCACAGGAACACCGTCGTCGCGCCGCTGAGGAGCGCGACCGCCTCCAGGAGCTCCGTCCGCTCCCGGTGCCGCACCGCCTTGACCATCTCGAGCACCAGCCCCAGGTAGACCTGCGCAAGGCCGAACCCGATCGCGAGGTAGAGGTACACGGTCAGCCCCTCGAGCCGGTCGAACACCGGGTGGAACCCGGGGATCAGGCGCTGCGGGAGGTTGCCGAAGAACTCGCCAAAGATCAGGCCGAACGCGAACGTCCAGGCGGTCATCCATCCAAGCAGGGCGACGACCGAGCGCATCACGGCCGGGGTGAGCGTGAACCCGAAGTCCAGGCCGGCGAGGACCACACGCCAGGGGCGGCCCGCCTGGGCCTTGGCGCGCAGCCACAGCGTGATCGCGAGGAGGAACAGGCCATAGCCGATGTCGCCGATGATGATGCCGACGAACAGCGGCATCCCGATCGCGAAGAAGATCGTGGGATCGAACGTCCCGTACTTGGGCGGGTCGAAGATGCCCAGGAACAGCTCGAACGGCCGCAGCCAGCCGGGGTTCTGCAGCTTCACCGGCACGCGGTCGGCGTGGTGGACCGGCGCCGGCTCGTCGTACATGAGCACCTCGGCAGCGAACCGCTGCCGGAGGCCGACGCGCACGCCGGCGACCTGCCGGGTCGGGACCCAGCCGTAAAGCACGAACGCGTAGCGGGACTGCGGCAGCTGCGCCATGAGCTCGAACCGGTGGACCGCGTCGCGGGCGGCCGTCGCGATCGCCGTCACCTCCGCACGGTGGCGCCGGCTCAGCACCATGAGCTGCCGGCGCAGGTCCTCGATCTCGCCGGGGAGCGCCTGGGTCCGAGTCTGGATGAACGAAACAGCCTGCGCCAGCGGCTGGCCCTGGACGCGCGCCGGGAGCCGCACCTCGTTTGCGCCGGCCCGCGCGAGCACCGTCCGGACGGCCTCGGCGTCCTGCCGCGCGAAGGCCGCGACGGCGCCGACGTGATGGTCGTCGAGCGGACGGCTGAGGAACTCCACCCGGCCGCCGGTCGCAGACGCGAGCTCGGCGCGCACCGCCTCGACCGTGCCGGGCCCTTTCGTCTCGAGGATGAAGCCGACCGCCTCAAGCGTCCGGCTCCCCTCCAGCGGCGCGAGGAGCGGCGCGAGCACCTGGATCGCCCGGCCGTACGCCCGGAGGATCTCCTGCTCTTCCTCGGCCTCGAGGAGCCGGCGCGTCAGGTCCTGGACGTCGCGCTCGACCGCGTCCAGCCGGCGCCCGAGTACCTGGGGCGCCTCCGCGGCATACGGCGCGGTCGCGACCGGCGGCGTCTCGAGCGCCGGCAGGAGCGTGAGGATCGCTTCGGCCCGGGTGCGGACGGCGTCGATCGCCGTCCGGGCAGCCTCCGCGTCGTCGGGAAGGGGTTGGGGCCCAATACCTTCCTCGGCGGAGCGGACGTGGTCGACGTGCAGGACGCCGAGGCCCTGCACCGCATCCACGACCCCGGCCTGCGCCCGCCGGGGACCGAGGACGGTCACCCGGCTCATCGGAACGATCATGCCGGGCCCCCGAGGACCTCGCGCACGACAAGGTCGACGGCTCGGGCCCGCTGCTCCTCCGCCCGCTGCCGGATGGCCGTGGCGTCGGCGTCGGCGCGGGTGGTGATGGTTTGGGCGATCGTGGTGGCCTCGCGTTCGATGTCCGCGGCCGCCTGGGCGGCCTGCTGCCTGGACTGCTCGCGCGCGCGGGCGCGGATCGCTTCCGCCTCCTGCTGGGCCCGCTCGACGATCCGGGTGGCCTCGGCGCGCGCCGCGGCCACCCGTTGCTGGAGTTCCTGCTCTGTCTGGGCGATCTCGCGAAGAAGCCGCTCGTCAGCCTGCGCCGCGGCGGCGTCGTGCTGGGCCATCTGGCGCTCCTATGGGCATAAAAATAACGTCCGTGGACCGAGGCCGTTCTCGCTCGCGCGAGGCCCGCGGACGTTCGGGCCATTCCTCGCGACTCATGGTAACAAAACACGCAAAGCGCTGTCAAGGGCGGCGCAGCGCGCGACGGCGGCGTACCGCGCCACACCGCCTCAGCGCGACATGACGGCGTGGGGCGCGACGGGACGAACCGCGTCTGTGTCGGGGTGGTCTAGAGCTTCAATAACGTCGACGCGGACTGGACCAGGTGGAGGAACGGGCCGGGGTAGATGCCCGGCACGATCGTGCCCGCCATGGTGACCGCGAGCAGCGTGCGGACGAGCGCGCTCTCGGGCACCGGAGCGGCGCCCTCCGGCGGCGCCTGCTGGTACATCGCGCGGATCACGCCCGCGTAATAGGAGAGCGAGACGACGCTGTTCAGAATCCCCACGACGGCCAGCCAGAGGAGCCCGCTCCGGATCGCGGCGCCGAAGAGCAAGAGCTTGCCGAAGAAGAGCGCAGTAAGCGGGATGCCGGTGAGGGACAGCATGAACACCGCCATCCCGAACGCCGCAAACGGCGCCCGCTGGGAGAGCCCGGCGTAGTCGGCGATCGCGTCCGATCCCAGCGTCCCCTCGATGGCGATCGCCACGGCGAACGCGCCGACGTTGGTGAACGTGTACGCCAGCAGGTAGTACAGGACCGCGCCGATCCCGGAGCCGACCGGGGTCGAACCCTGGGCGAGCGCCACGACGCCGATCAGGATGTAGCCCGCGTGCGCGATCGAGCTGTAGGCCAGCATCCGCTTGATGTTCTGCTGGGAGAGCGCGACCAGGTTGCCGACGCTCATCGAGAGCGCCGCGAGGGCCGCCAGCACCGTCACCCACGCCTCCGGCGGGAGCGCGGCGTACAGGAGGCGGAGGAGCGCCGCGAACCCCGCCGCCTTGCTCCCGACCGACAGGAACGCGGTGATCGGCGTGGGCGCGCCTTCGTAGACATCCGGCGTCCACTGGTGGAACGGCACGAGCGAGATCTTGAACCCCAGCCCCGCGAGGACGAGCACGACCGCGACGAGGAGGAACCCGGCGTTCGCGGCGGCGAGGGGATGCGCCAGGCGGTAGATGCCGGTCGTGCCGCCGACGCCGTACAGGTAGGTGAACCCGTACAGCATCACGGCCGAGGCGGCGGCGCCGTAGAAGAAGTACTTCACCCCCGCTTCGTTGCTCTTCCGGTCGCTCTTGAGCGAGCCGGCGAGCACGTAGGACACGAGCGAGACGTACTCGAACGCCAGGAACAGCAGGATCAGGTCCGCGGCCGCCGCCATCATCACGAGGCCGAGGACCATGAAGACGATCAGGACGTAGATGTCGCCCTCGTACTGCGTTGCCCGGCCCCGGAAAAACTCCATCGCGGAGAGCAGCACGAGCACGGCGCTCAGGATCGCGATGATCTTGAAGAACGCCGCAAACGGGTCCACCGCGTACGTGTCGAAGAACACCAGGCGGGGCGCGATGGCGAGCTGCATCGCCGAGGGGACCAGCGTCACCAGAAGCCCGGTCACGCCGACCCACGCGATGAAGCGCTTCTCTGCCGGGCCGGTCGCCATGTCGAGGACCAGGAGCCCGAGGGCCAGGACCCCGAGCATCAGTTCGGGCGTGATCCCCTGGAGGTCCACGCGTCCCCTCCCCGGATCAGTGCACCAGGCTCAGGATGTTGATCATTGCCAGGTTGATCACGGCGACGAGCGGTCCGGGATACACCCCGACGAGGACCATCAGGGCGGCGAGCGGCACGAGCGCCCACCGCTCGCGGGCGTCGACGTCCGGCAGCGCGGCCCAGCGGGTGTTCAGCGGGCCGAGGAAGATCCGGTAGATCGCCCACAGGAAGTACGCGACCGTGATCACCACGCCGACGAGCGCGAGCACCGTGAACTGCGGGTAGATCTGGAATGCGCCGAGGAAGATCAGGAACTCCGCGACGAAGCCCATGAGGAGCGGCAGCCCGAGCGATGCCAGCATCGCCAGCATCGTCAGCCCCGCATAGACCGGCAGCCGGACGCCGAGCCCCCCGAAGTCGCCGACACCGCGCGTGTGCGCCCGGTAGTCGTAGATCACCCCGACGAGAAAGAAGAGTGAGCCCGTGATCACACCGTGGGCCAGCATCTGCATCGTGGCGCCGTCGAGCGCGGTCGCCGCCGCGCCCTGGAGCGCCCCACGGCCGCCGACCGCCGCGGCCGCGGCGATGCCGAGCATGACGTAGCCCATGTGGCTGACGCTCGAGTAGGCGACGAGCTTCTTCAGGTCCGTCTGGGCCATCGCGACCATCGCGCCGTAGACGGCGCCGATCACGGCGAGCACGGCCACGAACCAGGCCATGTGCTGGAAGGCGTCGGGCAGCAGCGGGAACGCGATCCGGACGAACCCGTACGTGCCGAGCTTCAGGAGGACCGCCGCCAGCAGCACGCTCCCGGCGGTCGGCGCCTCCACGTGGGCGTCGGGCAGCCACGTGTGAAACGGGAACATCGGGACCTTGATCGCGAAGCTCAGGAAGAACCCCCAGAACGCCAGGATGGCGAGCGGCAGGTCGTGCGCCAGCGGCTTCTGCTGGATCAGGCCGATGATGTCGAACGTCGGCGGATTCGACTGGAAGTAGACGATCAAGATCGCGAGCAGCATGGCCAGCGAGCCCACCAGGGTGTACAGGAAGAACTTGATCGCCGCGTACGCCCGGCGCGGGCCGCCCCAGATGCCGATGATGAAGTACATCGGCACGAGCGAGACCTCCCAGAACACGTAGAAGAGGAAGAAGTCGAGGGCCAGGAACACCCCGACCAGGCCGGTCTCGAGCAGGAGGAACAGGATCATGTACTCCTTCGGCCGGAGGTCCACGCGCCAAGAGTAGATCACGCAGAGCACGGTCAAGAGCGTCGTCAGGATGACGAGCGGGAGGCTCAGCCCGTCCGCGCCCAGGTGGTACGTGACCCCGATCGAGGGGATCCACGGCGCCTGCTCGACGAGCTGCAGCGTCCCCGCGCGCGCGCGGTCGAACGCGGCCCCGGCCCAGACGGACGCGGCCAGGTCGAGCACCGTGGTGACGAGCGCCAGGACCCGGATCGTCCGCACCCGGTCCCGGGGAACGGCGAGCAGGGCGAACGCGCCCGCGACCGGGAGCCACAACGTGAGGCTCAGCAGTCCTTTCACCAGACCAACCTCACCACCACGATGATCACGACGCCGAGAAACACGAGCAGCAGGTAGGTCTCCTCCCGTCCCGTCTGCGCGTAGCGGAGGCCGAGGCCGACCTGCCGGGCGAGCCAGCCGACGAGGTTCACGAGGCCGTCCACCACGTAATGGTCGAACGCGCCGGCGAGCCGGATCACCAGACCGCCGACTCCGAGGAACAGCCATCCGTAGAAGTCGTCCACGTAGTACTTGCGGACGAGCAGGGTGTACACACCGCGGAATCGGCGCCGGAGCACCTCGGACGGGACGACCCGCCAGACGTACACCGCGCCGGCGGCGAGCCACCCGGCGACGGCGATCAGGATCGAGAGGACCAGGAGGCCGTTGTTCGCGGGCGGCGCCGGGACGCCCTCAAAGTGCATGAACCGCTCGAACGGGTTCCGGAGCACATCCGCGCCGACCCAGCCGAGGAAGGTCGCGAACACCGCCAGGATGACGAGGGGAACGGTCATCACGGCCGGGCTCTCGTGAAGCCCGCCGCCGTGCCCGTGACCGCCGCCGTGGCCCGCCCCCTGGACCGGGGAAGCGGCCTCGCGCGCCGCCGGCGCGCCGCCGCGGTACGCTCCGGCGAACGTGTACCAGCACAGCCGGCCCATATAGAATGAGGTCACGAACGCCCCGATGGCGCCGAGGAGCCAGAGGACCTTGTCGTGGGTGTACGCCGCCAGGAGGATCGCGTCTTTGCTGAAGAAGCCCGCGAACGGCGGGATCCCGGTGAGCGCCAGGGTCGCGGCCAGGAACGTCCAGTACGTCACGGGCATCGCTTTGGCGAGGCCGCCCATCTCCTTCATGTTGTTGGTGGCGACGATGTGGATCACACTGCCGGCGCCGAGGAACAGGAGGGCCTTGAAGAAGGCGTGGGTGATCAGATGGAACATGCCGGCGGTGTACCCGAGCACGCCCAGGCCCATCAGCATATAGCCGAGCTGGCTGACCGTGGAGTACGCGAGGACGCGCTTGATGTCGTCCTCGACCACGCCCATCGTCGCGGCGAACAGCGCGGTGATGCCGCCGATGTACGCGACAACCACGAGCGCCGTCTGCCCGAGGGAGAACAGGAACAGCGGGTAGACGCGCGCGACCAGGTAGACGCCGGCCGCGACCATCGTCGCGGCGTGGATGAGCGCGCTGACCGGGGTCGGGCCTTCCATCGCGTCCGGAAGCCAGACGTGCAGCGGGACCTGCGCGGACTTCCCCACCGCGCCGCCGAAGACGAGGATCGCCGCCACGGTCAGCGCCCGCCCGCCGAAGCCGCCCAGATCGATCGCGTGGAAGACGTCGTCGAAGCGCAGCGACCCGATCCCCAGGAAGAGCAGCAGGATGCCGATCATCATCGAGAAGTCGCCGACCCGAGTGGTGATGAACGCCTTGAGCGCCGCCCGGGCGGCCGCGGGGCGCTCGAACCAGAACCCGATCAGGAGGTAGGAGCACAACCCGACCAGCTCCCACCCGATGTACATGAACAAAAAGTTGTCGGCGAGGACCAGGAAGAGCATCGAGAACTGGAACAGGGAGAGGTACGCGAAGAACCGGGAGACCCGCGGATCCCCCGCCATGTAGCCGACCGAATAGATCGTGATCAGCGAGGCGACGACGCCGACCATCGCCAGCATGATCCCGCTCAGCGGATCGACGACGAATCCAACCGCGAGCGGCCGGCTGCCGACGACCGCCCAGGTGTAGGTCAGGTCGGCCCGCGCGCCGCCGATCACCTCGGCCAGCACCCCAAGCCCGGCGAGGCCCGCGAGCACGATGCCGGCGATCGAGACGGAGGCCCCCCGCCCCGGCAGGCGCTCCCCCCAGAAGATCAGGAGCGCAAACGCAACGAGGGGAAAGAGCGGGATGAGCCAGACGGCGTGGGTGATCACGGCTGCGCTACCACTTCATGAGGTTGATTTCATCGATGTCGACCGTCTCGAGGCCGCGGTACGCGGCCAGGACGAGCGCGAGCCCCACGGCAGCCTCGCACGCCGCCAGGCTGATCACGATCAGAGCGAAGATCTGGCCCTGCATCGCCCCGGGCGCCGCGAACCGGTTGAACGCGACCAGATTGACGTTCGCCGCGTTCAGCATCAGCTCGATCCCCATCAGGATCGCGACGCCGTTGCGCCGCGTGACGACCGCAAAGAGACCCAGCGCGAACAGCAGGGCGCTCAGGATCAGATAGTGCGCGAGCGTCGGCATCCCTACTCCTCTTTCCGCGCAATGATGATCGCGCCGACGAGAGAGACGAGGAGCACGATCGACGTGCCTTCGAAGACCAGGAGGTTCGGGCCGAGGAAGCTCTGGCCGATCGCTCCCGGCGTGTACGCCGGCAGCGTTCCGGCGCCGGGCAGCCACGCGGTGTGCGTGGCGACGGCGATCAGGAGCGCCGCCATCGCCGCGGCCACGGCCGCGCCGACGGGCCCCTGCTCGTTCCGCGCCCGGACCCGCACGCCCGATCCGCCCTCGGTGAGCATGATCACGAACAGGATCAGCACCGTGATCGCCCCGGCGTAGATCAGGACCTGGATGCCGGCCACGAACTCCGCATTCAGCAGGATGTAGAGCCCGGTCACCCCCAGGAACGACGGCACGAGGGCCACCGCGCTGTGGACGATGTTGGGCGACGTGACGACGACGAGCCCCGACCCCAGCGTGATCGCCGCCAGGACGTAGAAGGCGATCGCCTCGCCGGTCATCGGTGCAGGACCATCACGAAGAACGCCGTCACCACCAGGTTGAGCAGCGCGACCGGGATCAGGACCTTCCACGAGAAGCCGAGGAGCTGGTCGATGCGGAACCGGGGATAGGTCCACCGTACCCACATGAACACGAAGATCAGCGCGTATAGCTTGATCACGAACCAGAGGACCGGGGGCAGCCACGGGCCCTGCCAGCCGCCGAGGAACAGGGTGACCGCCATCGCGGCCATCGCGAACATCTCGCCGTACTCGCCGAGCTGGAACAGGGCGAACCGCATGCCGGTGTACTCGGAGAAGTACCCGGCGACGAGCTCGCTCTCGGCCTCGACGAGGTCGAACGGAACCCGGTTGACCTCCGCGGTGGCCGCCACGAGGAAGATCAGGAACGCCACCGGCTGCAAGAGGATGTACCAGTGGTGGGCGGCCTGGGCGTTGACGATCGTGACCGTCGAAAGCGAGCCGGCCAGCAGCGCGACCGTGATGAGCGCCAGCCCCATCGGGATCTCGTAGCTCACCATCTGCGCGGCCGATCGCAGCCCTCCGAGCAGCGCGTACTTGTTGTTCGAGCCCCACCCGGCCATCAGGATCCCCACGACGACGAGGGCGGACGTCGCGGCAAAGTACAGGACGCCGATGTTGAGGTCGCGGAAGATGAGCGGGCCCCACCGCGTGCTGCCGAACGGGATCACCACGTAGTCCAGCAGCGCCGCGAGGGGCACGACGATGACGGCGCTCGAGAAGATCGCCGCGTCGGCGTTGCGGGGAACGATGTTCTCCTTCTGCAGCAGCTTGAGCGTGTCGGCCAGGGTCTGCAGGAGCCCCTGAGGGCCGACGTGCTTCGGGCCGAGCCGGCTCTGAATCCATGCGCTGATCTTCCGCTCGAGCAGCACGCCGAACATCGCCGTGACGACGGCGACCGCGGTAAAGATCACGATTGTTCCGACGATCGCGCGGAGCAGCTCCAGGTACCAGGGCATCTCCGGGGAGGCCTCCCTAGACCCACTCCAGGGCGCCCTTGCGCCACGCGTACACGAGGCCGAGGACGAGGACCACGAGGAAGATCAGGATCTCGTAGAACGCGAGCGCACCCGAGGCTCGGGCGACCACCGCCCAGGGGTAGAGGTAGATGATCTCCACGTCGAAGACGACGAACACGAGCGTGAACAGGTAGTAGCGGACGTTGAACTGCGACCACGCCTGACCGATCGTCGGTACGCCGGACTCGTACGTCTCGAGCTTCTGCGGATACGTGCTGCGGGGCGCGATCAGCCAGATGATGAGGAGCGGGAGGGCGGTCATCCCGGCCCCCACGATGGCGAACACCGCCACGTATCCCCAGTCGAGCAGCACACGCGTCCCCCCTCGGTGGCAAAACGGCGAGCGGCGGAGCTACTGCGAGCGGGCGCGTCCTCCCGAGCCCCGGCGGGGCGTCAGGAACCGAAGACGGCCTTCATCGTAATAGTCTTCGCGGAAACGTGTCAAGACTCCTACACTGCGGCGACGCTGCCGCGGCCTTCGGGGGAGACGGTCGCCAGCAGTTGAAGCAGCACGGTGGCGATCTTGCGGGGTTCATGCCGGACGAGCTCTTCCTCGCTGATCAGGTCCTCGGGGACGGCGCGCAGCCCCAGGGCCCGGATCGCGTCCACATCGGGCTCGACCGGCTCCGCGCCCTCCTGGCTGTAACGCGCCAGGAGCGCCTGGTTGCGGGGTCGCCGGGTGTTCACGAGGACGTACTCGAACAGCCCGCGCCCGCCCTGCTCGAGGAGGACGCGGACGTGGTCGGACGCGCGGAACCCGCGGGTCTCCCCCTGCTGGGTCATCACGTTGCAGACGTACACTTTGAGGCCCCGCGCCCGGCGCAGCGCCTCGACGACGCCGTCGACCAGCAGGTTGGGGATCACGCTCGTGTACAGGCTGCCGGGCCCGAGGACGATGAGGTCCGCCTCGCCGATTGCCTCGAGCACGTCCTGCAGGGCGGGCACGCGCACCGGCTTGAGGAACACCCGCCGGATCGTCTTCCCGGCCCGGGTAATCGCGGACTCCCCTTCGACGATGGTGCCGTCCGTGAACTCGGCGCAGAGGGTGACGTCCTGCAGGGTCGTGGGGAGGACGCGGCCGCGGATCGCAAGGACCTTGCTACACTCCTTCACCGCGGTCTCCAGATCGCCCGCCACCTGCACCATGCTGGCGATGAACAGGTTCCCGAAGCTGTGGCCGTCCAGGTCGCCGCCCTTGAACCGGTGCTCGAACAGCCGGGTGAGGAGCGGCTCGGCCTCGGCCAGGGCCACCAGGCAGTTGCGGATGTCCCCGGGCGGCAGGATCCCCTGCTCCCGCCGCAGCCGCCCCGAGGAGCCCCCGTCGTCGAACACGGTCACGACCGCGGTCAAGTTGGTGGAGATCTTCTTGAGTCCCCGCAGCAGGGTGCTGAGCCCGGTGCCGCCGCCGAGCACGACGATCTTCGGGCCGCGCTGCAGCTGGCGCTGGTGGACGATCATCTCGACCAGGCGGGGATCCCCCTTCGGCAGGAACACGCCGACGATCGACCGGATCATCTCCCGGAGACCGTAGACGATCATGCCGATCCCGAGGAGCAGCAGGACAACGCCGCCGACCATGGGCGAGATGACGTGGCCGGTCACGGCGTAGGCGACGTCCACCGCGCGGATCACCGCCTGCTCCAGGACGCCCAGGAGCTTCACGTCCACGATGAGCGCGACGCCGGTGCTCACCAGGAAGACCCCGGCGGCGATCAGCGCCATCCACCGCTTGACGTAGAGGCCGGGCTCGAGCCAGCGAAGCCACGCGCGGAGCCGGTCCCACGACTGCCGTCGACGCGCTTTGCGCGGCTGTCGCGGCCTGCGCGCCTGCCCTCCCCGTCTCCCGTCCAGGCTCATTCTTTTCTCACATCCCGGTGCTTGAGCCGGACCCCATAGCCCGCCGCCCGCAGGAAGCGCGCCAGGTCCTCGCCGAGCACGACGGAGCGGTGCTTTCCGCCCGTGCACCCGATCGCGATCGTCAGGTGAGTTTTCCCCTCCGCCGTGTACTGCGGCAGCAGGTAGGCGAGGAGGTCGTGCAGCCGTCGCTGGAACTCGCGCGTCTGGTCCCACCGGAGCACGAACTCGCGAACCTCCGGACTATTCCCCGGCAGGGCGCGGAGCGTCTCGATGTAGTGCGGGTTGGGCAGGAACCGGACGTCGAAGACCAGGTCGGCGTCGAGCGGAATCCCGTGCTTGTAGCCGAACGTGATGACGCTGACGGTGAGCGTCCGCTCGCGGCCAGGGCGGAGAAAGGCCTCGGCGAGCTCCTCCCTGAGCTCCCGCGCGCTCAGGGTGCTCGTGTCGATAATCTTGTGCGCCCGCTCCCTGACCGGCTGCAGCCGGCGGCGCTCGCTCCGGATCCCGTCGAGGATGTTCCCGCCCAGCGGGTGCTTCCGCCGCGTCTCCTCGAACCGCCGGACGAGCACCTCATCGGAAGCGTCCAGGAACAGGATCTGGAAGCGGATCCCCATCGCCTCGAGCGCGACGAGCGCGGTATCCAGAGCGTTGAAGAACTCGCCGCCGCGCACATCGATCACGAGCGCCACCCGGCGGATGCGGCCCTGGGACTCCCGGACGATCTCCGCAAACTTGGGGACGAGGGCCGGCGGCAGGTTGTCGACGCAGAAGAACCCGAGATCCTCGAGCGAGTGGGTGGCGAGAGACTTGCCCGCGCCGCTGAGCCCGGTGACGATCAGGAACTCGACGTCGCCGGCGGCGGTCCCGGTCGGGGCGCCCGGCGCGGGCTGGATCCGCCCCATCTCACTCCTTCACCAGCTGGGAGAGGATGAAGCTGATCACACTCAGCACGATCGCGCCGAGGAACGCGGAGAGGAAGCTGTCGATCCGCACGCGGTGGGTGACGCCGGCGACGATGTAGAGCATGATCGCGTTGACGACGAAGGTGAAGATCCCCAGCGTGAGGATGTTGAGCGGCAGCGTGAGGAGCAGCACGAAAGGCCGGATCACCGCGTTCACGATCCCGAGGACGAGCGCGGCCACGACCGCCCCGCCGAAGTCCGTCACCCGGATCCCCGGCACGAGGTAGGTGGTGAGGTACAGCGCCACGGCGTTGATGGCCCAGCGGATCAGCAGCCCGATCATCGTGCTTCATTATAACACCCAACCGTCCACAGCGCCCGCCGGCGTGGATGGAGTGTGCCGCAGGAATGATCCACGGAGGGGCACAGCCTCGGGCGGACACGTGACGCGGAGGTCTAGAGGCGCGCCTTGAGCAGCGCCGGCACCCCGCTCACCAGCGGCGCCACGGCGGCGCCGGCCGCCTCAAGCGCCTTCATCTTGTGCTCGGCGGTCCCTTCCGTACCCGAGATCACGGCACCGGCGTGGCCCATCCGCTTCCCCGCCGGGGCCGTCCGGCCGGCGATGTACGCGGCGACCGGCTTCTCGACGCGCTGCGCGATGTAGCGGGCGGCGTCCTCTTCGGCGCTGCCCCCGATCTCGCCGATCAGGACGATCGCGTGGGTGTCCGGATCGGCGTTGAACAGCTCGAGGGCCTCGACGAACGACGTGCCCACAACGGGGTCTCCCCCGAGCCCGACCGCCGTCGACTGCCCGAGCCCGGCGCGCGTCAGCCCCGCGACGATCTCATACGTCAGCGTGCCGCTCCGGGAGACGATGCCGACCGGTCCGGGCCTGAACAGGTGGGTCGGCATGATCCCCGCGCGGCACTGGCCGGGGGTCGTGATCCCCGGTCCGTTGGGCCCGAGCACGCGCACGCCGCGCAGGCGGGCGTACGCCACGACCTCGATCGCGTCGTGCACCGGCACCCCCTCGGTGATGATCACGACCGGGTCGAGCCGGCCGGCAACCGCCTCGAGCGCCGCGTCGCGGGCGAACCGCGCAGGCACGAAGATCACGCACGCGTTCGCGCCGGTCTCGCGGACCGCCTCCTCCACCGTGTCGAACACGGGCACGTCGTGCACCCGGGAGCCGCCCTTGCCGGGCGTCACCCCGGCCACGACGCGGGTGCCGGCCTCGAGCATCAGCTTCGTGTGGAATGCGCCCTGATAACCGGTGATCCCCTGGACGACGAGGCGCGTCCCCTGTCCGACGATGATCGCCATCAGCGGCCGCCCTGCCTGGGGGACCGGCCGCGGGCCAGGTCGACCGCCACCCGGGCGGCCTCGTCCGCGTCCAGCCCGGCCGCGATGCCGGCGGCCCGGAGGATGCGCTGTCCCTCCTCCTCGTTCGTACCGGTCAGGCGGATGCTCGCGGGGACGCGCGGCGGGTTCCGGACGATGCCCCGGGCCACATCGTCGCACCGGGTGATGCCCCCGAAGATATTAATGAAGATCGCGCGGATCCCGGGCTTCCGCTGGACGATTCCGAGGGCCGTCTGCATCGCCTCGGCCGAGGCCCCGCCCCCGACGTCCAGGAAGTTGGCCGCATGTCCCCCGAAGTGCGCCAGCAGGTCGAGGGTGCTCATCACGAGCCCCGCCCCGTTGCCGATCACGGCGATGTCCCCGTCCAGCTCGACGTACGCCAAGCCGTGCTCCCGGGCCTCCCGCTCGAGCGCCGTCAGCTCCTCGGAGCCCGGACGGTCGGGGTGGCGGTACGCCGCGTTGTCATCGAGGACCAGCTTGGCATCCACGCACAGCAGGTGGCCATCGACGAGCGCGAGCGGGTTGATCTCGGCCAGGTCGGCGTCCTCCGCCCAGTAGAGGCGGTACAGCGCCGTGGCGATCCTGGCGAACTCGTCGAGCTGCGCCCGGGCGAAGCCGAGCCGCCGCCCGAGTGAGCGGGCCTGGAACGGCTGGAACCCGAGGAACGGATCGACGTCGCTCCGGGCGATCTTCTCGGGCGACGTCTGCGCCACGGTCTCGATCTCGACCCCTCCCGCGGCGGACGCGATCGCCGCGACGCGGCGGGCGCCCCGATCGGTGACGAACGCCAGGTAGTACTCGGCCTCGATCTCCGCGGCCTCGGCGACGAGCACGCGCGTGACCCGCTCCCCCTTGATCTCCATCCCGAGGATCGCGCGCGCCTTCTCCTCCGCCTCGGCGCGGCCGGCGGCGAGCTTGACGCCGCCGGCTTTGCCCCGCCCCCCGACCAGCACCTGGGCCTTGATCACGACGGGGTAGCGCAGCCCGAGCGCCGCCACCTGTTCGGGGCGCTCGATCACGATCCCGCGCTGGACAGGAAGCTCGTAGCGGGCAAAGATCTCCTTGGCCTGGTACTCGTGGAGCTTCATCAGAAGCGAGCCTCGCGGCGCGCGGGCCCACGGCGTGAGCCAATACGCCCGCGCGGCGATCCTCGCAGGAGTCCGCGACGGCTGAGGGTGAACGACTCGCTGCGGCGTGCGCACCTGTGCGGCATCTCACACCATCGGCGATGGACCGCTACGCCTCACCCCTCCGCCGATGAGCCACTAGAGCTTCAGCAGCGCGACGTTCTCGCGGATGCTGGCGACGGCCGCGTCAAACGCCGTGCGCTCGTCCCCCTCGAGCGGGATCTCGAAGATCCGCTCCACGCCTCCTGCGCCGAGCAGCGCCGGCACGCCGACGTAGAGGTCGCGGACGCCATACTGCCCGGTCAGTTGGGCCGAGAGCGGCAGCACCCGCTTCCGGTCGAGCAGGATCGCCTCGACCATCTGGGTGATCGCCGCGCCCGGCGCGAAGAACGCGCTGCCGGTCTTAAGGAGGTTCACGATCTCCTGGCCGCCCTTGCGGGTGCGCTCGACGATCTGGCCGATCCGGTCCGCGGGCAGCAGGCGCCGGAGCGGAATCCCGCCGACCGTGGCCAGGCTGGCCAGCGGGACCATGTGGATGTCGCTGTGCGCGCCGATCACCATCGCGGAGACGTCCTGGACCGACGCGCCGACGGCCTGCGCGATGAACGTCCGAAAGCGCGTGCTGTCGAGGGCGCCGCTCTGACCCATCACCCGTTCCGGCGGGTACCCGCTGACCTTCTGAACCAGGTAGACCATCACGTCGAGGGGGTTCGTCACCACGATCAGGCAGGCGTGGCGCGACCGCTGCGCGACCTCGGCGGTCACGCCCCTGACAATCCCGGCGTTGACGGTGAGGAGGTCCTCCCGGCTCATGCCGGGCTTGCGCGCGACCCCCGCGACGATCACGACGACGTCGGAGTCCTCCGTCTCATCGTACCCGTTCGTGCCGGTGATCCTGAGGTCGAACCCCTCGATCGGCCCGGCCTCGCTCAGGTCGAGCGCCTTGCCCTGCGGCATCCCCTCGATGACGTCCACCAGCACGACGTCGGCGAGCCGGTGCGACGCGATCCACTGCGCCGCCGAGTGGCCGACGTTGCCGGCACCGACGATCGTGACCTTTGCGCGCTTCCGTGTGCCCACCGTACCGCCCCTTCCCTTCGCAGCCATCTCGACGGGGTCCCTACATCTGGTCGATGAGGGCCGTGGCGAACTCGCTGGTCTTGACCTCGCGGGCGCCGTCCGTGAGGCGCGCGAGGTCGTAGGTCACGATCTTCTTGCGGAACGTCGCCTCGAGCGCCTTGACGATCGCGCCGGCGGCCTCCCGCCAGCCCAGGTGCTCCAGCATCATCACCCCGGAGAGGATCAGCGACCCCGGGTTCACCTTGTCCTGGTTGGCGTACTTCGGGGCGGTCCCGTGCGTCGCCTCGAACACCGCGTGGAAGTCGCTGATGTTCCCCCCCGGCGCCATGCCGATCCCGCCGACCTGCGCGGCCGCGGCGTCGGAGAGGTAGTCGCCGTTCAGGTTCCCGGTGGCGATGACGTCGAACGACCGCGGCCGGGTCAGCAGGTGCTGGAAGGTGACGTCGGCGATATAGTCCTGGATCAGGAGCCTGCCCGGGGGCACCGTGCCGCCGTGCTTCTCCTGCACCTCGTCCCAGGCGATCGTCCGGTCGCCGAACTCGTCGCGGGCGAGCTCGTACCCCCAGTTCTTGAACGCCCCCTCGGTATACTTCATGATGTTGCCCTTGTGCACCAGGGTGACGCTCTTCCGGCCGTGGTCGAGGGCGTACTGGATCGCCTTGCGAATCAGCCGCTTGCTGCCGTACGGGCTCATCGGCTTGAGGCCCACCCCCGAGTCCTCACGCACCTTCCACTTGAACTCCCGGTTGACGAACTCGATCAGCCGCCTGGCCTCGGGGGTCCCGCTCGCCAGCTCGTACCCGACGTAGATGTCCTCGCTGTTCTCCCGGAAGATCACGACATCCACCTGCTCGGGGTGCCGGACCGGGCTCGGGACGCCCTCGAAGTAGCGCACCGGCCGGACGCAGGCGTAGAGGTCGAGCATCTGCCGGAGCGCGACGTTCAGGCTGCGGATGCCGCCGCCGACGGGCGTGGTGAGGGGGCCCTTGATCCCGACGACGTAGTACTCGAATGCCCGCAGGGTGTCCTCGGGGAGCCAGGTCCCGAACTGGTGGTGGGCCTTTTCCCCCGCGAACACCTCGAACCAGACGATCCGCCGGCGCCGGCCGTAGGCCGCACGTACTCCGGCCTCCAGGACGCGGACCGTCGCCCGCCAGATGTCGGGACCCGTCCCGTCGCCCTCGATGTAGGGGATGATCGGCGTCTCGGGGACATGCAGGGTCTTGCCCCGGATCTCGATGCGTTCGCCCTCGCGGGGCGGGGCGAGCTTCTCCAGCGTCAGCACGGCGGCATGGCTCCTTTGCCCTCGGAGGCTCGTGTTCCCCTAGGTGCCCCGCGGCTCCCTCCGGCCCCGGAACAGCCGGAGGAGCGCCCGCCAGGGGTCGAAGTACTCGTCCGCGACCCGCTCCTTCAGCGGAATGATTGCGTTGTCGGTGATGTGGATGTGCTCCGGACAGACCTCTTCACAGCACTTGGTGACGTTGCACAACCCGATCCCGCCCCGGCCGTGGAGGAGCCCCGCCCGCGAGACGGTGTCCTTCGGGTGCATCTCGAGGGCGGCGATCCGGACCATGAACCGGGGCCCGTAGTACCGGGCCGTGCCGCCGTGTTCGCGCAGCACGTGGCACACGTCCTGGCAGAGGAAGCACTCGATGCACTTGCGGAACTCGAACAGCCGCTCCACGTCCTCCGGGTACATCTTCCAGGGGCCCCGGTCGCCCGGCGGCGGCGTGAACGGCGGGATCTCCCGGTTCACGCGGTAGTTCCAGGAGACGTCGGTCACGAGGTCCTTGATCAGCGGGAACGCCTTCATCGGCCGGACGGTGATCGGCTGCCCCTGGAACTCGTCCACCCGGGTCTTGCACATCAGCCGGGGACGCCCGTTGACCTCGGCGCTGCACGATCCGCACTTCGCGGCCTTGCAGTTCCAGCGGCACGCGAGCGTGCCGTCCTGATGGGCCTGGATGGAGTGGATCGCGTCCAACACGACCATGCCCTCGGTGAGCGGCACCCGGTACGTCCGCAGCTCGCCTCCGGTCCGATCGCCGCGGAAGACGTGGAGCGTCTGTTCTGCCATCGGTGCCTCCCTGATGCGTCAGCGCATTCCGGTATCGTTCCTCACGTCCAGCGCGTAGCCCAAACCGGGGCGGTTACACCTTCGTCTCGAGGAGACGGGCGAGCTCGGGAGGCATCGGCGGCACCGGGCGGGTTGTCACGCGCATCTGTCCGTCCGCCCGCGTGACGATGACGTTCCTGCGCGCCCACTCGGGGCTCTGGTCGGGATAATCCAGGCGCCAGTGGGCGCCGCGGCTCTCCCGGCGCTCGATCGCCGACCGGAAGATCGCCTCGCACAGCTCGAGCATGAACCGGACGTCCCGGCACTGGTGCCAGGCGGGGTTGAACAGCAGCGAGCCGCTCACGCGCAGCCGCCCGGCCCGCTCCTGGAGCGCCAGGATCTTCTGGAGCCCTCCGGCCAGCTGGTCTCCGGTGCGGGCGATCCCGCAGTCCTCGCCCATCACCTCCTGCAGCTCCTCGTGCAGCTGGTACGGGTTCTCGCGGCCGTCGCTCTCGAACGGGCGCTGGAGCAGCCGCCGCTCCTCCTCGGCCTGCCGGTCATCCACCCGCGGCAGGGCCGCGACGCCGCGCGCATACTGGGCGGCGTGCTCTCCCGCCCGCTTGCCGAAGACGAGCAGGTCGCTGAGCGAGTTGCCGCCAAGCCGGTTCGCGCCGTGGAGCCCGGCCGCGACCTCGCCCGCCGCGTACAGCCCCAATACGGTCGTCTCGCCGGTGCCCGCCTCGACGCGGACGCCGCCCATGACGTAGTGAATCGTCGGGGCGACCTCCATCGGAGACGTCGTGATGTCGATATCGGCCAGCTTGAGGAACTGCTCGTACATGCTGGGCAGCTTTTTCTTGATGAACTCCGCGCCGCGCTGGGAGATGTCCAGGTAGGCACCGCCGTGGGGGGTGCCCCGCCCCGCCTGCACTTCCTTATAGATCGAGCGGGCCACGACGTCGCGGCTGGAGAGCTCCATCTTCTTCGGGTCGTAGCGCTCCATGAACCGCTCGCCCTGGGCGTTCCGGAGGACGCCGCCCTCGCCGCGGACCGCCTCGGTGACGAGGATACCGCGCACGCCCGGGGGCCACACCATGCCGGTCGGGTGGAACTGCACCATCTCCATGTCCATCAGCTCCGCGCCGGCCTCGTATGCCATCGCGCAGCCGTCGCCGGTGCACTCCCACGAGTTGCTGGTCACCTTGTAGGCCTTGCCCCACCCGCCGGTCGCCAGGATCACGGCCTTGGCCCGGAAGAGCAGAAACCGCCCGTCCTCGCGGCGGTACCCGAACGCCCCCGCGATCCGGTCCCCGTCCGTGAGCAGCCGGGTGAGGGTCACTTCCATGTGCACCTCGACCCCGGTGTGGATCGCCTTGTCCTGGAGCGTGCGGATCATCTCGAGGCCGGTCCGGTCCCCGACGTGGCACAGCCGCCGGTAGGTATGGGCGCCGAACGGCCTTTGTAAGATTCGCCCGTCCGGCGTGCGGTCGAAGAGGCCGCCCCACTGCTCCAGCTCATAGACGCGCTCGGGGGCTTCCCTGGCGAAGAACTCCACCATGCGGTAGTCGCTGATGAGCTGGCCCCCGCGCATCGTGTCGGCGAAGTGGACCTCCCAGCTGTCCTGGGGGTCCACGTTCGCGAGGGCGGCGGCGATCCCACCCTCGGCCATCACGGTGTGGGCCTTGCCCAGCAGCGACTTGCAGATCAGGCCGACCGAGACGCCGGCCTCCGCGGCGGCGATCGCTGCGCGCATGCCGGCCCCGCCGGCGCCGATCACGAGCACGTCATGGTCGTGCGCTTCGTACCAGTCAGCCACGGGGGATCTGTCCTCCTCAGCTCGCTTACCAGCCTCCCGCGTCGCGCCTTCCTGGCGCGACCGTTCGGCGTGTGGCGTCGCGTCTCGCCTCAATGCGATCGTCCGGCGTGGGGGGCCATGTCGCGCCCGAGCTCGCCGGCAGCGCCGAGTGGCCGGGTCGCCGGGGCACTAGAAGAATCTCGGGTCTGCGATCACCCCGGCCAACAGTAGCCGGACGTAGATGTCGGCGATGCTCACCGAGAACAGGCTCGCCCAGGCCCAGGCGGCGTGCCGGTGGTTCAGCGGGTTCACGCGCTCCCACAGGCGGTACCGCAGCCGTCCGCCCCCGGCGCACGAGAAGCAGTCGAGGTTCCCCCCCACGATGTGGCGGAACGCGTGGCAGCCGAACGTGTAGCCGGAGAGGAGGATAACGTTCGCCAGGAACAGCAGGGAGCCGAGGTGGACACCAAACCGGCCGTTGAAGATGAACGCGCCGATCGCGTCCTTCCAGAGGAACGCGAGCACGATGATGGCCAGATACAGGAGAAACCGGTGCAGGTTGTTCGCGATGAACGGGAACACCGTCTCGCCCCCGTACCGGCGGCGCGACTCGGGGATCGCGCACGCCACCGGGTCGAGGAAGTAGGAGCGGTAGTACGCCTTGCGGTAGTAGTAGCAGGTCGCCCGGAACCCCGCCGGCACCCACACCACCCACCACGCCGGCGAGATCGGAATCCCCGCCACCGACACGGGCGGCGAGTAGAACGGCGAGAGGTACGGCGCGATGTACCCATGCCCCTGGAGCGCCACCCAGACCGAGTACACGACGAAGGCGCTCAGGATCGTGACGGTCGCGGCGGGCTGGAGCCACCAGGGAAGCTCAGCGGCAGACGAATGCGTCGCGGCGTGCTCGGCCATGGACCCTTCCGGATGAGTGACCTGTGGAACCGCCCGGGGATTTCGGTTCGGGCGCGGACGTTTCCTCCCCCGCGCGCCCGGTTCCCTCGAGTATACTAGTGAGCGTCCGATGCCGAGCGCAGCGAGAGGAGGACGCCGATGAACCTCTCCAACCTCTTCTGGATCTTCTTCATTATCTCGTTGATCCAGCCGCTGCTCGCCCGCCAGTACCAGCAGATGTCGCGGTATCGGATCCTGCAGCAGCTCGAGCGCCAGCGCGGGAGCCGGGTGATCGCGATGATCCACCGCGAGGAGACGATGAGCTTCCTCGGGTTCCCGATCGTGCGGTACATCGACCTTCAGGACTCGGAGGACGTCCTGCGCGCGATTCGCCTCACGCCCCCCGACCTGCCGATCGATATCATCCTCCATACGCCGGGCGGCCTCGTCCTGGCCGCCGAGCAGATCGCGCGCGCCCTCCGCGACCACCCGGGCCGGGTGACGGTGTTCGTCCCGCACTACGCGATGTCGGGCGGCACGCTGATCGCGCTCGCGGCGGACGAGATCGTGATGGACGAGCACGCGGTGCTGGGCCCGGTGGATCCGCAACTGGGGAACCACCCGGCGATCTCGATCCTCGCCGTGGTCGACCGCAAGCCGATCGAGCGCATCGACGACGAGACGCTGATCCTCGCCAACGTCGCCCAGAAGGCGATCGCGCAGGTCCGCGCGGTGGTGGTCGAGCTGGCCGCCCGGCGGCTGCCGGCCGAGCAGGCGGAGGCGCTGGCCGCGAAGCTCACGGGGGGCACCTGGACCCACGACTACCCGATCACGGTGACAGAGGCCCGGAGCCTGGGGTTCGCGGTCACGACCCAGATGCCGCGCGCGATCTACGACCTGATGCAGCTCCACCCGCAGGCCGGACGGCGCCGGCCGTCGGTCGAGTACGTCCCCATCCCCTACCGGACGCCCGCTGCGCCGCTTCCGCACGACCGGGAGCGGAGGTAGCACAGCGGCGGCGCGTCAGGGCGCCGGCGATCCTACCGGGTCGGATGCCACGCGGTGTCTGGGTGGCCGGCCGCCTGGTTGGCGGCCCGCGCGAGGACGAACAGCAGGTCCGAGAGACGGTTCACGAACTTCAGCAGCTCGGGGTTGAGGGGCTCGCGCGCCGCGAGCGTCACGATCTCCCGCTCAGCCCGGCGGGCCACGGTCCGCGCCAGGTGCAGCGTCGCCGCGGCCGGAGTGCCGCCCGGTAGAATGAACTGCCGCAGCGGCGGGAGGTTGTCCTCGAATCGGTCGATGTCCCGCTCCAGGCCCTCGACCCACGAGGGGACGACCCGAGGGGCGTGCGCGGCGGCGGCCGGCGAGGCGCGAGGCGGTGTCGCCAGCTCTGCGCCGAGGTCGAACAGATGGTGCTGCAACCGCTCCAGCACCGCGTCGATCTCCGATCCCGGCCCGGCCGCCCTGGCCACGCCGAGCACCGCGTTCAGCTCGTCGATCGTTCCGTAGGCCCTCACCCGAAGGTCATCCTTCGGAACGCGCCGGCCGCCGAAGAGGCTCGTCTCGCCGGCGTCCCCGGTTCGGGTATAGATGCGGGTCATCGTCCCCCGCGCCGGGCCGCCCGCGCCCGCTCACTCATCCGCCACCGCGCCCTCGCGGCGGAGCGGGGGCCGGGCCGCGGCGTCCGCCGGCCGCGGCGCGAGATACGTGTGGAACCACGTCAGGATGTGCCGCAGGCGCTCCACGCGGTGCCGGGGCTGGCCGTTCCGCGAGAGGTCGTGGCTCTCGTTGGGAAACCGCACGAACAGCGTGGGCGTCCCCTGCTTCTTGAGGGCGACGAAGAGCTGCTCCGCCTGCTCCATCGGGCAGCGCAGGTCGTTCTCGCTGTGCAGGATGAGAAGCGGCGTCCGCATCTCCCGCACGTACGTGATCGGCGACCGCTCGAGGTAGAACTGCGGCGACTCCCACGGCTCCCCAGGATACTCCCAGAAGCCCTTCATGTAGGCGAGGTCCGACGTGCCCCACTGGCTGGACGCGTTGCTGATGCCCCGCATCGTGACGGCGGCGCGGAAGCGCCGGGTGTGGCCCACGACCCAGTTCGTCATGAACCCGCCGTAGCTGCCGCCGGCCACGCCCAGGCGGTCGGGATCGATCCACGGGAAGGTCGCAAGGCAGTAGTCCACGCCCCGCATCAGGTCTTCGTAGTCCTTGCCGCCCCAGTCGTGGCGCGTCGCGGCGGTGAACGCCTGCCCGTACCCCTGGCTGCCGCGCGGATTCAGATAGATGACGCCGTAGCCCTGCGCGCACAGGAGCTGGAACTCGTGGAAGAACGCGCTGCCGTACGCACCGTGCGGACCGCCATGGATCTGCAGCACCGCCGGGATCCGCTCGCCCTCCGGCGGATCCGCCGGGCGCATCGCCCAGCCCTCGATGGTCCATCCGTCCACGCTCTCGAACTCGAACCGCTCGGGCCGGGCGAGTGAAAGGGGGCGGAGCGCCGGGCCGGTCAGGTCCGTGAGCCGCCGCAGCGCGGGGCCTGTGCCTACGGCGTAGCCAATACGCGCGTGGGCCGGTACGTCCGGCCGGGCGCCGAGGTCGCCGATGACCACCTCGCCCGGGGTCAGCGGATCGCTCTGGACGGACGCCAACCGGCGCGC
The DNA here is from genome assembly GCA_047519495.1 of Armatimonadota bacterium. GTDB lineage: Bacteria > Sysuimicrobiota > Sysuimicrobiia > Sysuimicrobiales > Segetimicrobiaceae > JAPVSX01. The sequence continues at coordinate 870 of JAPVSX010000211.1, read as the reverse complement.
GGCGCGGTCCAGTGAGTACCCGATCAGTTGGTGGTCGCCATCGGTCTCCAGCCCAACCTCGCCGCCCGACGCAGCGACCGACGCGATCTGGGTCGTGCCGCCCATCGCGCACATGAAGTACACCCGGCGTCCGTCGGGGCTCCAGGTCAGGCCGCCCGTGGAGGGGTGGGCGCGCATGTCGGTGATGATGTGGTGGCCGACGCTGCGGTCGAAGCCCTTGGTGAGGCACGCGGGCTCGCCGCCGGCCGCGGGGACGGTCCACACGCCCCAGTTCGTCGCGCCCCAGCACGCGTTGTCGTGTCCGACGTACGCGATCCGCGTCCCATCCGGCGACCACGCCGGTGACTGCGCGGGCCCGAGCCCTCGGGTGAGACGGCGCGCCCCGGACGCCGCGCCGTCGCGGGCCGCCGGCACGGTCCAGACGTCGGTAATGGTCGTCAGGTCGGCGTTGGGCTCCGGGTTGGCCGTGTACGCGATCTGCGTGCCGTCCGGGGACCAGGCGGGGAAGAGATGGTCGCAGTCGCCCTGCGTGACCTGCCGGACCTCATCGCCTTCCGCCGAGACGACGAACACCTGCTTCCACCGGCCGTCCCAGAACCCCTCGCCGTCCTGCTTGTAGCGCAGCCGCGAGATCACCCGCGCGGCGCTCTCGTCCTTGGTGTCCGGCGCTCCGGGCTTGCCGACGAACGCAATCCGCAGGCCGTCGGGGGACCAGGCGAGATCGGACGGAGCCATCCTGCCCGAGGTCAGGACGCGGGCCTCGCCGCCGTCGGTGGGGATCACCCAGACCTGCTTGTCCCCGCCCCGGTCGGAGATAAAGGCGATCCGCGTCCCGTCCGGGGACCACCGCGGCCCCGAGTCGCGCGCCGG
>JAPVSX010000210.1:0-14217 GCA_047519495.1 Armatimonadota bacterium | reverse complement strand
TCCCGCCGCCGCGAGCAGGCGAATGCGCGAACGCCCCTGGACCGCCTACGCGTATCTCGCTCCTGCCGTGGCGTTCATGGGAGTCTTCATCGCCTACCCCATGGTGTGGTCGTTCTACCTCAGTTTCACCCGCTACAACTACGTCTACGATCCCCGCCCCGCGTGGTCAGGCCTCGGCACGTACCTCGCCACCCTCCAGGATCCGGTGTTCCAGACCGCGCTCCAAAACCAGTTCAAGTTCGGCATCCCATTCTTCGTCATCTCGTTCGTGCTCAGCCTGGTGGTCGCGGCGACGCTCACCCGTGTCACCCGCGGCCGGACGGGGTTCCAGCTCGCGGTGGCCCTGCCGATGATCATCCCGCCGTCCCTCGGGGCGATCGTCTTCCTCTGGATCCTGGAGCCGGGATTCGGGATCGTCAACATTGCATGGCGGAACCTCCTGCACGCCCGCCCGCCGGAGTGGTTCCTCTCCCCGGCCTTGGCGCTGTACGTGATGGTGCCGATCTTCATCTGGGAGGAGCTCGCGTTTCCCATGGTGATGTTCCTTGCCGGGCTCCAGACAATCTCCCAGAGCCTCTACGATGCCGCGAAGGTGGACGGCGCCTCGTTCTGGGGAGAGATGCGGTACGTGACCCTCCCGAGCCTCAAGCCGACGATGGTCGTGGTCAGCGTGTACCTGATCACGCAGTCCCTGAAGATGTTCGACCTCCCGTACGTCCTCACGCAGGGCGGCCCCGGCAACGCCACCTTTACGCTCTACTACTACGCGTGGACGCGGGCGTTCAAGTTCTACGAGATGGGCACGGGGGCGGCCGCTGCGTACATCACCGCCGCGCTGATCCTTCTGTTTAGCGCCGGGACGTCCGTCCTGCTGGCCGAGCGTTCGGGGGGCGAAGCATGAGGCGCGCCGCCGTCCCGTACGTCTCCCTCGCGGTGGTGGCCGCGGCGTTCGTGTTCCCGCTGTTGTGGATGCTGGCGACGTCGGTCAAGCCGGAGAAGGAGATCTACTCCTATCCGATCACGATCCTCCCGCACCGGTGGACGCTCGACAACTACCTGTATGTCTTTACGCGGCTGACCGGGTTTCGCCGCTTCTTCGTCAACAGCGTCGTCGTGACCGGGGCGTCGGTCTTCCTCATCCTGGTGCTGAGCGCGCTCGGCGGCTACCCGCTGGCCCGCAAGGAGTTTCCCGGGAAGACCGCCCTCTACGGGTTCATGGTCCTCGTGATCGCAGTGCCGTGGGTGATCTACCTGATCCCGACATTCGTGATGGAGGATGCCGTCGGGCTCCGGAACTCCTGGCTCGGCCTGATCCTCCCCTACGTCGCCCTGAACCTGCCGTGGGCGCTGTTGATCATGCGCGCCGCGTTCATCGCGATCCCGCAGGAGGTCGTGGACGCCGCCCGCGTCGATGGGGCCGGAGAATTCCAGATGTGGCTCCGCGTCCTCGTCCCCCTCACGCTGCCAGGCCTCGCCACGACATTTCTCATCATTTTCGTGTTCATCTGGAAGGAGTTCCTCTACGCCGTGACGCTCATGACCGAGAGCGAGTGGCAGACCCTCCCGGTGGGGATCATCCAGATCCGGGCGGAGCTGCAGAGCCTGGCGTTCAATATCCTCTCGCCCACGATCATCGTCGCCCTGCTCCCGATCTTCATCGTGTTCGTCCTGCTGCGCAACTACCTGATGGGAGGGATTCTGGGTGCCGGCGGCTTCGGCAAGGAGTAAGCATGGTGCGCAGGCGCCGCAGCGACAGGCCAAGAATCAAAGCGGTCAGGATGACGGAGAAGCGAGGAAAGTGAGGAGCGGCGGGCGATGCTGGTGGGCGTGGTGAAGGAGACCTTTCCGGGGGAGCGCCGGGTGGCGCTGGTGCCCAGCGTCGTGCCCGCCCTCGTCAAGGCCGGGTGCCAGGTGGTGGTCGAGGCCGGCGCCGGGGCCGGGGCGGGCTACCCCGACGCCCTGTACGCCGAGCAGGGCGCACGGATTGCCTCCTCTCGGGCCGAGGTCTTCGCCCAGGCGGACGCGGTGATCCAGGTCCTGGGTTACGGCGCCAACACGACCGCCGGGCGGGCCGATCTCCCGCTCCTGCGGCGCGGCCAGGTCGTGATCGGCTTCCTGGACCCGTTGGGCTCGCCGGCGGCCGTCCAGGAGCTCGCCGCTACCGGGGCGGCGGCGTTCGCCGCCGAGCTCATGCCCCGCATCACGCGTGCCCAGAGCATGGACGCCCTCTCGGCGATGGCCACCGTCGCCGGCTACAAGGCGGTGCTGCTGGCCGCGAGCACCCTGCCCCGCATGTTCCCGTTGCTCATGACCGCGGCCGGTACCGTCACCCCCGCCCGGGTGCTGGTCATCGGAGCCGGGGTGATGGGGCTCCAGGCCATCGCCACCGCTCGCCGGCTCGGGGCCGTCGTGTCGGCCTACGATGTCCGGCCGGCCGCGAAGGAGCAGGTCCAGTCCATGGGCGCCCGGTTTGTCGAGCTGCCGCTCGACACAGCGGGTGCCGAGGATGCGAGGGGGTACGCGCGGGCCCGGGATGAGGCGTTCTACAGGCGCCAGCGGGAGCTCATGGGACGCGTGGTGGCCGAGAGCGATGTCGTCATCACGACGGCGGTGGTGCCTGGAGCCCGCGCGCCGGTGCTCGTCACCGCCGAGATGGTGGCAGGTATGTCGCTCGGCTCGGTCATCGTGGATCTGGCCGCCGAGCGCGGCGGCAACTGCGCCCTGACCCGCCCGGGGGACGCCGTCGTCGAGCATGGGGTCACGATCCTGGGGCCCGTGAATCTGGCGAGCACCGTCCCCTACCATGCGAGCCAGCTCTACGCCCGGACCGCCGCCGCGTTCCTTCTCCATCTCGCCAAGGAAGGGCAACTTGGGCGCAATCTGGAAGACGAGATCACCCGCGAGACGCTCGTGACATTCGGGGGCGAGGTCGTCCAGCCGAGGGTCCGCCAGGCCCTCGGCCTTGACCCCCTTCCCGCCAGCGCAGGACGCCAGGGAGGAGGAGTGTGAATGCCGTCGGGCCTCGAGACCGGACTGTACGTGTTCGTGCTGGCGACGTTCCTGGGATTTGAGGTGATTCGCCGCGTCTCTCCGCTGTTGCACACGCCGCTGATGTCGCTGACCAACGCGATCTCGGCGATCGCGGTGGTCGGCGCGATCGCCATGGCGGGAGAGCAGCGGACAGGGTTCAGCACCGTGCTGGGGGTCCTGGCGGTGACGGCCTCGATGACCAACGTGGTGGGCGGCTATCTCATCACCGACCGCATGCTCCGGATGTTCAGGCGGAAGTAGCGAGCCTGTCGTGACCTCGGCGTTCCTCTCGCTCGCCTACATCGCCGCCGCGGCCCTCTTCGTCCTGGCGCTGAAATGGCTGAGCACGCCGGCGACGGCCCGCCGCGGTGTCCTGGCAGGCGAGATCGGCATGCTCCTCGCCATCGTGGGCACGCTGCTCGGGGCGAGGATCGTGAGCTACACGTGGATCGCGATCGCGTTCGTCGTCGGATCCGCCATCGGCGCGCCGATGGGGCTCTTCATGCCGATGACGGCGGTCCCCCAACGGACGGCGCTGTCGCATGCGTTCGGGGCGCTCGCCGCGGCGCTCGTCGGGACCGGCGAGTACTATCTCCAGGCCCCCCGGATCGGCGCGTTCACCATGACCGCGCTCGCGCTGGAGGTCGTGCTGGGAAGCCTGACCTTCACCGGGAGCCTGATGGCCTTCGGGAAGCTCCAGGAGATCCTCCCGACGCGCCCCGTGACGTACCGGGGCCAGAACGTCACGAACCTCTCCCTCCTGGCCGCCGCCGTGGTCATCGCCGCCTACCTGGTGGGACATCCCGGACAGACGCGGCTGTTCCCGGTCGTGATTGCGCTCGCGCTCCTGTTCGGCGTCCTCCTGGTCATCCCCATCGGCGGGGCGGACATGCCGACCGTGATCTCCCTGCTCAACTCCTACGCCGGCCTTTCCGCGGCGGCGATGGGGTTCGTCCTCGACAACAAGCTCCTCATCATTGCCGGCGCACTCGATGGCTCGTCCGGCTTCGTCCTCTCGATGATCATGTGCCGGGCCATGAACCGCTCCTTCACCAACGTGCTCTTCGGCGCCTTCGGTCAGGTGCGGCCCTCCGCGCCGGGCCGGGGCGAGCAGCGAGCGGTCAGGAGTGCGACGCCGGAGGAGGCCGCCTCCATCCTCGAGGCCGCCCAAACAGTGATCATCGTCCCAGGCTACGGGATGGCGGTTGCGCAGGCGCAGCACAGGGTGCGGGAGCTGTACGACGCGCTGACCCGCCGCGGGGCGGAGGTGAAGTTCGCCATTCACCCCGTGGCGGGGCGCATGCCCGGCCATATGAACGTGCTGCTGGCCGAGGCGGACATCCCGTACGACAGGCTGCTCGGCACCGAGGAGGTCAACCCGGAGTTCCCGCAGGCCGACGTGGCGCTGGTCATTGGGGCCAACGACATCACCAACCCGGCGGCACGCCACGACCGGGGGAGCCCTCTCTACGGCATGCCGATCCTCGACGTGGACAAGGCGCGGACCGTGATGGTCGTCAAGCGCAGCATGGCCCCGGGCTTCGCGGGCATCGAGAACGAGCTCTACTATCTCGACAAGACGTTGATGCTGTTCGGCGACGCCAAGGCCTTCGTCGGCGAGATCGTCAAGGAACTGGCCGGCGCTCAGCCGGCGGCCGGCCGGCCCCGAGAACAGGCCGCCGCCTCCGCGTGAGGAGGAAAGCGCCGGAGGGCCGGTGCATTAGAGCGTCGGTGGGCCGAGACCCCGCTCATCGCTCCGGGGTCGGCCGACGACGGGGGGTGATGCAACCGATGGCAGACCGCGAGTCGCTGAGTTCCGCGGTGCTCACGCTCGACGGCCTGGGGGCGCTCTTCGAGGCCCTGCGCCGCAGGCAGTACCGGCTGGTGGGCCCCAGGCTCGCGGACGGCGCAATCGTGTACGCGGAGATCGAGTCGCCCGCCGACCTGCCCGCCGGCTGGACCGACGAGCAGGACGGGGGGACGTACCGCCTCAAGCGCCGCGGCGACCGGGCCGTCTTCGGCTACGCGGTGGGCCCGCACTCATGGAAGCAGTTCCTGTTCCCGCCCGCCACGCGCTTGTGGCAGGCCCGGCGCACGGAGACCGGGGGATTCGAGGTACAGGGCGAGCGCGAGGAGCCGCCCCGGTTTGCGTTCATCGGCGTCCGCTCCTGCGAGCTGCATGCCATCGCGATCCAAGACCGGGTGTTCCTGCAGGGCAAGCACGTCGATCCGACCTACCAGGCGCGCCGCGAGCGCGCCTTCATCGTGGCGGTCAACTGCGGGCAGGCCGGGGGAACCTGCTTCTGTGTCTCGATGAAGACGGGACCCAAGGCGACGTCCGGATTCGACCTGGCCCTGACCGAAACGCTTGAGGGCGGCCGCCACCGGTTTGTGGTCGAGGTCGGCTCGGAACGCGGTGCCGAGGTCCTCGAGGAGATTCCACGCGGGGAGGCGGGGGCGGAGGATCTGGAGGCGGCCCGGCGGGCGGTGGATCGCGCGGCGGCCCAGATGGGCCGGACGATGGATACGACCGACATCAAGGAGCTGCTCTACCGCAACTACGAGCACCCGCGGTGGGACGCCGTCGCCGATCGCTGCCTGACCTGCGCCAACTGCACGATGGTCTGCCCCACCTGCTTCTGCAGCACCGTCGAGGACACGGCCGACCTCAAGGGCGAGCACACGGAGCGGTGGCGGAAGTGGGACTCCTGCTTCACGATGGACTTCTCGTACATTCACGGCGGACATGTGCGGAGCTCGGCCCGGTCGCGGTACCGGCAGTGGATGACCCACAAGCTGGGGACCTGGATCGATCAGTTCGGGACGTCCGGCTGTGTCGGCTGCGGCCGCTGCATCACCTGGTGCCCCGTGGCGATCGACATCACCGAGGAGGTCCGGGCGATCCGCGAGACCGAGCGGCGGCCCCCGGCCGCCCCCGCGCAGGAGGCAGAGGATGCTGGGGCTTGACGCGCTCCTGGCCGGCCACCCGTTCTTCCGCGGCCTCCCGCAGGCCGACCTGGAGCTGATCGCGGGTTGCGGATCCAACGTCCGCTTCGAGGCCGGAGCGTACATCTTCCGCGAAGGGGATCCGTCCGACCGGTTCTACCTCATCCGCCACGGGAAGGTCGCGGTCGAGGTCGCGTCCCCCGAGCGCGGCCGGATCACGATCGCCACCCTGGGGGAGGGAGATCTGCTCGGCTGGTCCTGGCTCGTGCCGCCGTACCGGGAACAGTCCGACGCGCGAGCCGTCGAACTCACCCGGGCCACCGCGTTCGACGGCGCCTGCATCCGCCGGAAGTGCGAGGCCGACCCCCGGCTCGGCTACGAGCTGCTCAAGCGGTTTGCGCAGATCATCGGGCAGCGGCTTCACGCGACGCGGCTGCAGCTGCTGGATGTCTACGGAACTCGCGGGTAGCAGGCCGGCGGCGGCGCTGGGCGCCGATCCCATGGCGCCGAGGCCGTTTCGCGTCCGGCGGACCACGCGGGAGATCCACGACACCGTGACCCTTGAGGTCGAACCGGCGGACGACGCCGGGGAGTTCTCCTTCGCCCCGGGGCAGTTCACCATGCTCTATCTCTTCGGGCACGGGGAGGTCCCCATCTCCATCAGCAGCGACCCGGCCAGGCCCCGGGTGCTCGCCCACACGGTGCGGGCGGTCGGCCCGGTCACGGACGCCCTGTGCCGCCTCCGGCGCGGGGAGGTGCTCGGCGTCCGCGGCCCGTTCGGGAGCGGCTGGCCGCTCCGGGACGCGGCCGGCGGCGACGTGGTGATCGTCGCCGGCGGGACCGGCCTCGCGTCGCTGCGGTCGGCCCTGTACTATCTGCTCGCGCACCGCGAGCAGTACGGCCGGGTCGCGGTGCTCTACGGCGCGCGGACGCCCGGCGACCTCCTCTACGGGCGCGATCTGGCGCGATGGCGCGGACGGTTCGACATGCAGATCGAGGCCACCGTGGACGCGGCCGGGCCGCAGGCCGCGTGGCGCGGCCACGTGGGGGTCGTCACCACGCTGATCCCCCGCGCCGAGTTCGATCCGGTCGAAACCACCGCCCTGGTCTGCGGGCCCGAGGTGATGATGCGCTTCACCATCGCGGAGCTCCAGAAGCGGGGCCTCCCCCCTCAGCGCATCTCCCTCTCGATGGAGCGCAACATGAAGTGCGCGATCGGGTTTTGCGGGCACTGCCAGTTCGGCCCCACCTTCGTCTGCAAGGACGGGCCGGTCTTCCGCTACGATCAGATCGCGCCGTTCCTGAGGGTGCGGGAGCTCTGATGGCCCCTCGGCGGCGGCCGCAGGCGGCGAGTCCGGTGGACGTGCCTCGCGGACGCCATCGAGCGATCAGGCCGGGGGATACGACGCGGCCGCGGCTGGCCGTCTGGAAGTTCGCGTCCTGCGACGGCTGCCAGCTGAGCCTCCTCGACTGTGAGGACGAGCTCCTGAAGCTGGCGGGAGCCGTGCAGGTCGCCTACTTTCTGGAGGCGTCGCGCGGGGCCGTCGGGGGCCCGTATGACCTCTCGCTCGTCGAGGGGTCGATCACGACCCCCCACGACGCCGAGCGGATCCAGCACGTGCGCCGGGTTTCGAGATACCTGGTGACGATCGGGGCGTGCGCCACGGCCGGAGGCATCCAGGCGCTGCGCAACTTCAAGGACGTGAAGGAGTTTCTCGCCGCGGTGTACGCCAGGCCGGAGTACATCGAGACGCTCGCGACCTCCACGCCGATCGCCCACCACGTCCGCGTGGACTTCGAGCTGCAGGGGTGCCCGATCAACAAGGTGCAGCTGCTCGAGGTGATCCGCGCCTTCGCGCACGGACGCCGGCCCACGATTCCGGCGTACAGCGTCTGCGTCGAGTGCAAGCGGCGGGGGACGGTCTGCGTCATGGTCGCCCGCGGCACGCCCTGCCTGGGACCGGTGACCCACGCGGGCTGCGGGGCGCTCTGCCCCGCCTACGACCGTGGCTGCTACGGCTGCTACGGCCCGATGGAGACGCCCAACACGCCTTCGCTCAGCGCCTGGTGGCGGCGCCTCGGCGTCTCGAATCCGGAGCTCGTCCGCGCCTTTCGCGGGATCAACGCCTACGCCGACGCGTTCCGAAAGGCCAGCGAGGCGCATGAGAAATAAGACGAGGACGATCAAGGTCGATGCCCTGGCTCGTGTCGAGGGCGAGGGCGCCATCTACGTGAAGGTCAAAGGCGACCAGGTTGTCGACGTCCGCCTCAAGATCTACGAGCCGCCGCGCTTCTTCGAGGCGTTCCTGCGCGGGCGGGGCTTCACGGAGGCGCCGGACATCACGGCGCGCATCTGCGGCATCTGTCCCGTCGCCTACCAGATGAGCGCCTGCGCCGCCATGGAGGACGCCTGCGGGATCCAGGTGGACGATCGGCTCCGCGCGCTGCGCCGGCTCCTGTACTGCGGGGAATGGATCCAGAGCCACACCCTCCACGTCTACATGCTCCACGCTCCCGATTTTCTTGGATACGAGAGCGTGATCGAGATGGCCCGGGACCACCCGCAGGCCGTCGAGCGCGGGCTGGGGCTGAAGAAGGCGGGCAACGAGCTGATGGCCCTCCTGGGGGGCCGGGAGGTGCATCCGATCAACGTACGGCTCGGCGGGTTTTACCGGGCGCCCGCGCCCCGGGAGCTCGTGGGAATCACGGAACGGCTCAAGCGGGCTCGGGAGGCGGCGCTTGAGACCGTCCGGTGGGTGGCCGGCTTTGAGTTCCCCGAGTTCGAGCAGGACTACGAGCTCGTGGCCCTGCGCCACCCGGGCGAGTATCCCATCGACCGGGGCCGCATCGTCTCCGACAAGGGGCTGGACATCGCCGTTCAGGACTACGACGGCCACTTCGTCGAGGAGCAGCGTCCGCACTCCACATCGCTCCACTCGCGCCTCAGGGCGCGAGGCGCCTACCTCGTGGGACCGCTCGCGCGCTACGGCCTGAACTTCGACATGTTGTCTCCGGCGGCCCGGCAGGCGGCCAGGGACGCCGGCCTCCCTCCGGTGTGCCGCAATCCGTTTCGGAGCATCATCGTGCGCGCGGTCGAGATCCTCTACGCATGCGATGAGGCGCTGCGCCTCATCGGCGAGTACGAGGCGCCGGAGGTGCCCGCGGTGGACGTCCCGCCGCGGTCCGGAACCGGATGCGGCTGCACCGAGGCGCCGCGGGGGATCCTGTATCACCGGTACACCCTCGACGCGGGCGGCGGCATCATGGACGCGAAGATCGTGCCGCCGACCTCGCAGAACCAGGCGCAGATCGAAGCCGACCTGCGTCGCTTCGTGCAGGCATCCGTGGCCCTGCCCGACGACCGGCTCACCTGGCGGTGCGAGCAGGCGGTGCGCAACTACGACCCGTGCATCTCATGCGCGACGCATTTCCTGACGCTCCAGATCGAGCGAGGGTAGGGCCGGCCGTGTCTCGCGCGCTGGTCATCGGGGTAGGGAACGCCTACCGGCGCGACGATGCGCTCGGGCTGGTGGCGGCGCGCCGGCTCGGGGCGGCCGCCTGCGGTACGGCGACCGTGGTGGAAGCGAGCGGCGAGGGCGCGGCGCTCATGGACGCCTGGGAGGGTGCCGAGACGGTCATCCTGATCGACGCGGTCTGCTCCGGCGCGCGGGCCGGGACCATCTATCGGGTCGACGCGCGCGCGGAGGCGGTCCCCCCGAGGTTGTTTCGCCACTCCACGCACGCCTTTAACGTGGCGGAAGCCATCGAGCTGGCGCGAGCGCTCGACCGCCTTCCGCGGCGGCTGATCGTGCTCGGAGTCGAAGGGAAAGACTTCGATGCCGGCGTCGGCCTCTCGCCCGAGGTGGAACGGGCCGTTCAGGAGCTCGTGCGCCGGGGCCTGGGGGAAATCGCCTCCGACAGAGGATCCGAAGCGCCCGCCCGGCACGCGCTTCGCAGCGGTCGAGCGCCCCGGAGCGCGGGACGGCGGAGGACCGGCTGATGTGCCTGGCGCGGCCCGGCAAGGTGATCGAGGTCGTCGATCGCGAGGCCCGTCTGGGGCGGGCCGACGTCCTGGGGACGCTCCGGACCGTCAACCTCAGCCTGCTGGGCGGGGTCGCGCCGGGGGAGTGGGTGCTGATCCACCTGGGGTTCGCCGTGGAGAAGATCAGCGAGGCGGAGGCCGCGGAGCTGACGCGCCTCTTTGGGGAGCTCGGGGCGGCGTTCGAGGAGGCCGAGGCGCTCGGGTCCGAGGAGGCGAGGTCGTGAGCCGCGATCGGCGGCGGCACCCTTGCCCGGGCCGCGTCCGCTGCCGCTACGGACGCCCGCGCCGGGTGGATTAGGAGCCCGAGTGCACGAACTTTCCGTCGCCATCGGTCTGGTGGGACTCGCCGAGCGGAAAGCGGGGCAGCTCGAGGGGGCCCGAGTAGAGGCCGTGCACGTCCGGCTCGGGGCGCTCGCGGGCGTGGCCGGGGAAGCCCTCCGCTTCGCGTTCGACGCCGCCTCGCGGGGGACGCGTCTGGAGGGGGCCAGGCTGGTGATCGAGGAGGTCCCGGTCGTGGTCTTTTGCGCGGGGTGCCAGGCCGAGCGCGTGCTGGACGAACCCCTCCGATTCCGCTGCCCGGCCTGCGGCGCGCGGGCGTCGGACGTGCTGCGCGGGCGGGAGCTGGAACTGACCGCGTTGGAGGTGCGTGATGCCCCGTCACGTCCCCCTCGCCGGAGCCGGGGGCGGCCTACGACACGTCCGCAGGGAACCGAGTCACCCGCGAGCGGCTGAAGCAAACCTCGGGCGCGCAGCGCGTCAGTCCACCGGTCGTCCGCGTCCTCCAACGGGAGGTCCGTGAGATACACACGCCGATCGGCGCCGTTCACCGGGCGAATACCTCTACCGCTTCGCCGGAGCGTCACGGATGATATGATCACGCTGAATGGTGAGACGAAGCGCGAGAACCCCTGTCGCTCGCGACAAAGACGAAGAGGGCCGCCCTAGATTGCGTGCATCTTTTCAACTGGCAGCGCAGCGTCCACTCGACATCCGCGAGGTGGCGGCCCGCATCGGCCTGGAGGGGGAAGATCTGAGCCCCCAGGGACGGCACCGGGCGAAAGTCCGGCTCGCCCCGTCGCCTCCGCCGGGCGGACGCCTGCGGAAGTACGTGTTGGTATCTTCCATCACGCCGACGCCCCTGGGGGAGGGCAAGACGGTCACCGCTATTGGGCTGTCCATGGGCCTCTGGCGGCTGGGGAGAAAGGCCGCGGTGACGATCCGCCAGTCCGCCCTCGGCCCCAGCTTCGGGATCAAGGGCGGTGGAGCGGGGGGCGGCGCGGCGCGGATTGAGCCCCTGGAGGAGTGCCTCCTCGGCCTCAGCGGCGATGCCTACGCGGTCGAGAGCGCCAACAACCTCCTGGCCGCCGTCATCGACGACGCGCTCCTGCGAGGCACGGCTCCCTTCGATCCACACTCAATCACCTGGCGCCGCGTCATCGACGTCGACGACCGCGCCTTGCGCCACGTGGTGACTGGCCTGGGAGGCAAGGCCCACGGCGTCCCCCGGGAGACAGGGTTTGACATCACCGCCGCAAGCGAGGTCATGGCCATCCTCGCGCTCAGCCGGGACCTGCGCGACCTCCGGAGCCGGCTGGGGGCGATCGTTGCGGGCTTCGATCCGCAGGGGCATCCGATCACGGCGGAGGGCCTGCGCTGCGCGGGAGCGATGGCCGCGCTCCTGCGCGATGCGCTCCAGCCGAACCTGATGCAGACGTCCGAGGGCACGCCCGCCTTCGTCCACACCGGCCCCTTCGGGAACATCGCCCCCGGCAACTCCTCCGTGGTCGCGGATCTCATCGCGCTTCCTCGGGTCGACTATCTGGTGACGGAAGCGGGCTTCGGCGCCGACATGGGCGCGGAGAAGTTCTTCCACATCAAGTGCGCGGCCTCGGGCCTGGTCCCCGACGCTGCGGTCGTCGTCGCCACCGTGCAGGGCATCAAGAGCCACTCGGGCCGGTACCGCGTCCGCGAGGGACGGTCGATCCCCGACGCGATCCGGGAGGAGAACGTGCCGGATGTGGAGGCGGGGACGGTCAATCTCGCCAGGCAGATCCGAAACCTCCGCCTCTTCGGAGTCCCGGTCGTCGTGGCCGTCAACCGCTTCCCCACCGACACGCGCGCGGAACTCGCCGTGGTGCGGGCGCAGGCGCTGGCGGCCGGCGCGGTTAGCGTGGCCGAGCACACGGCATTTGAGCAAGGTGGAGAGGGCTGCCTCGAGCTGGCGCGGGCGGTGGAGCACGCCTGCGGGTTGGGGTCCGCGTTCCACCCGCTGTACCGCCCGGACGACTCGCCCCGCGACAAGCTGGTGACCCTGGCCACCAGCCTGTACGGCGCGGACGCAGTGTCCTTCTCCCCCGACACGGAGCGAGACATGGCCCGGTACGTCTCGGCGGGCTACGGCGTCCTGCCCGTGTGCGTAGCCAAGACCCAGCTTTCCCTATCCCATGATCCGGCCCTCAAAGGCGCCCCAACCGGGTACACGTTCCCCATCACGGGAGTGCGCCTGGCCGCCGGCGCGGGATATCTCTACGCCCTTGCCGGGGAGATCACCACCATGCCCGGGCTGCCGAGTCACCCGCGGGCGGCGCAGATCGACCTGGACGACGAAGGCCGGATCGTGGGCCTCGGCTGAGGCGGAGCAGCGATGCGCCAGGACCGGGTGCAATGGGATCAGAAACATGCCGCCGGCGTGCCGGCGCTCGATGGACCGCCGGTCGCGTATCTGGTGGCCTGGCTGCCCTACCTGCCAACAGGGCGGGCGCTCGACCTGGCGGCGGGATGCGGGCGCCATGCGATCTATCTGGCTCAGCATGGGTATCGAGTCGACGCGCTGGATATCTCCCTCGTCGGCCTGACCCGGCTTGTCTACCAGGCCCGCGCCCAGAGCCTGCCGGTCAGGGCGGCGGCGGTCGACCTGGATGGTCTGAGGCTTCCTCGGGGGGTCTACGACCTGATCGTCAACACCTACTACCTGAACCGGCCCCTCCTCTCCCAGCTCTCTCGGGCACTTGCTCCGGGGGGAGCGGTGCTTGTCGAGACGCCGTTGTACGATCCCACGCATGATCGGCCCGACGACATCGCGCGGCGAGTTGGGCCCGGGGAGCTCGCGCGGGTGTTCGCGGATCTGACCATCGCCCACTACGAGGAGACCCCCGCCCGGCCTCCGCAGCGGAAGCGGGGAGTCTGCCGGATGGTGGGATTCCGGCCGCTGCGGGCGTAAGTTGCGGGGGTCTAACCCATACCTCGGCTATCAGTTCGCCGCGCTGAACGCGGTGATCAGTGGATTCGCCATATTTGCCACCCCATCCGGCGTCATCTCTCGACCTGACCCCGCCTGACCGAAAGGCATCATCCCAAGATGGCGGTGTTTCGGGATGCCCCCCGAGGCCGCCCCCCATATAGTGCGGGTAGTGCGGGTAGGACGCAGCGCCTCGCCCGCACCATGTCACAGCAGGCAAGGGGGTCAGCCAGATGAGACAGCTTGCGGTGGTCGTGGCCGCCGCGCTCGTGTTTGCTCTGATCGTACCCGCCCGGGCACAGCCGTTCGCGGACGTGCCCACAAACCACTGGGCGTACGATGCGATCGCCGGGCTGGCGGCGAAGGGCCTGGTCGAGGGCTACCCCGACGGGACCTTCAAGGGCGATCGGGCGATGACGCGGTACGAAATGGCCATGGTCGTGGCCCGGCTCCTGGCGCGGATCGAGTCGATCCAGATCCCGGCGCCCCAGAAGCCGGAAGTTACGAAGGCCGACGTGGACGCGATCCAGCGCCTCACGAGCGAGTTTCGGGCGGAGCTGGCCGCCCTCGGCGTCCGGACGACGGCGATTGAGGAAGAGCTGAACGCGATCAAGGCCAGACTGGACAACGTCAGGCTCAGCGGCGACTTCCGGTTCCGGTACGACAACCAGCGGACGGCGACCGGTGACTCCGGCGTCTGCGCGAGCGGGTTCCCGTCGGGGTGCGGGGCCAACGGGAACTCCACCACAGGGGCCACCGACGCCTCGCGCAATCCGCAGCTGGGGTTCTCGCGCGAGCTCCTCAAGCTTGTGCTCGACGGCAGCGTGGCGCCCGATGTGCACCTGATCGCGGCGCTCCTGACCGGCGGCGGCGTGGGCGGGCAGACCTACCAGGTCTTCAACAGCGCCTGCTTCGGCGCCGGCACCAACTGCCCGGGCTCTACGAGCCAGTACACGTTCGG
>JAPVSX010000209.1:0-3119 GCA_047519495.1 Armatimonadota bacterium | reverse complement strand
GACCTCCCGACCAGGGGAAAGACTCTCCGGCTGTCCGCATCGCATCTCGCCGCCTGGCTGGTGCATCCCCCGGGCCCATGCGTCATGATGCCATTCGGGCCAGCGATGCTTCGGCCACCTGGAAGGGAGAAAACGACCATGCGCCATCTTCTGGCGGTGTTGACGCTGGGCACAGTCACGGCGCGGACGCCGGCCGCCGCGATGGCGGATGACAACTGGCAAGGCGATCTGCATCCGGTCCCGGTGCCCGTCCAGCCGGTCAATCCGGTACCCGACGATATGACCGCTGCAGTCACCACCGTCCAGAATGCCCCATCAGAGTCCCGTCTGCCTGCAGCAGAACGGGCAGTGAGTTCCATGAGAAAGGAGGTGAACACGATGCGGCACGCAATGGCAGTGCTCATGCTGGGCGCGAGCCTGGCACTCGGCGCGTCGGCGGCGCTGGCCGACGACAGCGTCAATGGATATCCGGCGAGCGGCCAAGCTCCGACATACCAGGCTCCCTCGTCCGATGAGACCCAGACGGCGCCGGCTGGCCCGAGCACCCCTCAGCCGGGAAGCCAGGTCCGGGACGATTTCGAAGGCGGACGGTGAGGAGACCGCGGGATTTCGCTCCTGCATCCGTTCCCGAAATCACTGGATCGGCACAACGTGCGGGTGGTGGGTCCGGCACTTCCAGGGAGACTACAGCTCCCGAGAGGCCGGCCCCACCCAGCCGCTCCTGGCCAGATGGCCGGGCAAGAGACTCCCCGCCTGTCCAGCCGGGGGCCTCGTCGGGCGCTCGCGCCGGCGCCGAGGGCTATCATGGCCGCGATGATGTGGACTCCGGCTCCGGTTGCTGCGGGACACGGGCGCAGTAAGGCTGGCGCCGATCGGGGGCGCCAGCCGAGGAGCCGATCCTGCGGCCGTCGAATCGGCTCGGTGACGTGCACGGCTCGCGATCGCCTCATGCGCCACATGTCTGCTCAGAGCATGGTGTGATGCGATGACCCTTGGGCAAGCGTCCGTGCGGCCAGCAGAGCGACCCGATCCGATCGGAGACGCGGAAGAGGGGGAGACCGCCTCCGCGACTGCTGCGCCGCTGACGCTCCGCCAGCAGCTCCACGTACTGGACGCGGTCTGCGATCGGATGCCGATGGGGATCGTCGTCCTGGACCGGCAGGGCCGGCTGTGGCGCTGGAACAAGACATTTCAGACGTCCATGGTCGAATGCCTCGGAGCATCGCCGGATGTGATGGCCTCCCGTCCACGATTCCTTGACCTCTTCCCGGGGAATGAAGACGCCTTCGGCCCGCTGATCGCCAAGGCGCTCGCCGGCGAGACCGCCTCCCAGCGGGCGCTGCGCCTGGTGGTTCGTGGCGCGACCCACTATCGGGACACCGTCGCGACGCCGCTCGTCGAGCGTGACGGCGCCGTGGGCGCCTTGCTCGTCGGAATTAGCGCCACGGATCGGGAGCTCGCCTATCGGACGCTCGAGCAGCGAGTCGAGGAGCGCACGCGCGAGGTCGAGCGCCGGCGCCAGGTGGCGGAGAGCCTCCGCGGTATTCTGGCGGTCCTCAACTCCTCCCGCACGCTGAACGAAATCCTGGACTACATCGCTGCGCAGGCCAGCCGATTGCTGGAAGCGGACGCCGTGGCCATCTACCGGCTGAGGGACGGGGTCTTCCGGATTCAGGTCGCGCGCGATCTGGAGACCGAGTACGTCGACCGCATGTTCATCCGATCCGGCGAGGGGCCCCTTGGACGGGCGGTCGAGAACCGCCAGCCCACTGCTGTGGTCGACATCGGCGCCGAGATCCTCGAGCAGCCCGCAATTAGAGACGACCCGGTCCGGCGCCCTCTCCTGGAGCGGCTCGCCGCCCGATACCGCGCCATCCTGGCCGTGCCGCTTATCGTGAAGGGCCAAGTTTATGGTGGCCTCGCCCTGTACTACGCGCGCCACCGGGAGTTCTCAGACGAGGAATTCGGACTCGCCGCGACGTTCGCCGACCAAGCCGCGCTCGCGCTGGAGAACGCGAAGCTGCGCGACAGGATCACCGAGGCGGCTGCCGCCGCCGAGCGCAGCCGGCTCGCGCGCGAGCTGCACGACGCGGTCACACAAACCCTGTTCTCCGCGAGCCTCATCGCCGACGTGTTGCCGCGTGTCTGGGAGCGGGCCCCGGACGAGGGACGGCGCCACCTCGAAGAGTTGCGCCAGCTCACCAAGGGGGCGCTGTCCGAGATGCGCGCGCTGTTGCTCGAGCTGCGGCCGGCCGCGCTCGAGGAGGCCAAGCTGACGGACCTCCTGCGGCAGCTGGCCGAGGCGGTGAACGGTCGGGCCCGGCTCTCCGTCACCGTATCCGCTGCGGAGCCCGTCTCCCTCCCCCGCGACGTTCAGATCGCGCTCTACCGTATCGCTCAGGAGGCGCTCAACAACGTTGCCCGTCACGCACGGGCCGGCCGGGTGGACCTCGCACTGCGCCCGCTCTCCCCCGGCGTCGAGCTGCGCGTTGCCGACGATGGCCGGGGATTCGACCCGGCACGTATCTCCTCTGACCACCTCGGGCTCGGGATCATGCGGGAACGCGCCGAGGCGATCGGGGCGTTGCTCACGATCGAGAGTCATCGTGCCCAGGGCACGGCGGTGACCGTCGTCTGGCCGCATCCGGCGGAGGGACAGCAGCCGTGACGCCGCCCGGCCGCATCCGCGTCCTGATCGTGGATGATCACGCCGTGGTCCGCAGCGGACTGGCGACGTTCTTGCAGGCCTTCGAGGACTTCGAGCTCGTCGGCGAGGCCGCCGATGGCGCTGAAGCCATCCGCCTGTGCGCGCAGACCTCGCCCAACGTGATCCTCATGGACCTCTTGATGCCGGAGATGGACGGGGTCGCCGCGACGCGCGCGATCCGCGAGCGCCAGCCAGACGCCCAGGTCATTGCGCTGACGAGCTTCCAGGACCAGGAGAAGGTCCAGGCGGCGCTCGATGCGGGCGCCCTCGGCTACCTCCTCAAGAACGTCTCCGCCGACGAACTTGCCCGGGCCATCCGATCCGCGCACGCCGGCCGGCCGACGCTCGCGCCGGAGGCGACGCAGGCCCTGATCCGCGCGGCGAGGCGTCCCCCTGCGCCGGGCCACGACCT
>JAPVSX010000208.1:0-1940 GCA_047519495.1 Armatimonadota bacterium | reverse complement strand
GTGCGTCTCTAACCAGCGGAACCTTGAGACGTCGGTGGCGATGTGGACGACCGACAACACGAACGCCATCTACACCGGGAACACGTTCGACAAATCCACGCCGAGCTTCGGGCAGTTGACCAGCTCGCCGCAGTATGCGCTGTCCGGCGCGTTTGCGGAGCCGGACGATCCCGCCCAGTCGACGACCCCGACCGGCCTGGACTACTATCTGTCGCAGGGCTCCGCAACCGGCAGCACCGCGGCGGCGGCAGCCCCGTCCTACGGCCATGTGGCCTGCGCGGCGGACCAGCAGCCGGACCCGTGGGTCAACAGCTACGACGGCGCCGCCGGGACGGTCCCGAACATCAACCATAGTCGTGGCGCGGCGGCCTCGCCATAGTCCAGTGCGGGGCAGTTGCGGCGGGGTAACCCGGCCGCGCCAGGAAGTGCGGGGGCCCGGGATACCTGTCCCGGGCCCCTACCCCTACCGGCCGTCTGGCGGACCGGTGGGGCCGGGCACGCTACGGACTCTCTTACCTAGGTTCGGCCGGACGCGCGGCCCAAGGGGACCGTGCCCGACCAGGCGGTCGCGAGCGGGTCCAGACCAAGAACGGTGGTCACGAGCCACTCGGTGTCCCATCGCTCCCCGGAGTGGCGAAAGTATTCCGCGACCGCGCCGGCCATGTCGCCGGCGGCCAAGAGCCCGTGCACGCGGTGCGCGCACGGTGGCCAGAGCTCTCCCGCGGCCTGCTCGGCGACATATGCCGCGACTTGGGCCAGGCACTCCTGCTCGCTTGCCGCAACGGCGGCAAAGCGCGGGCCGTCGACCGCGGACACAATGGATATGTGCAGCGCGGCGCGCTCCCCCACCAGGGTGGAGCCTCCGCCGGTCGCATAGACGTGCTCGCTTGCCGTTGATCTCCGCACTGCGTGTTCCCTCCGATTCTCGGCCCTGCGCCGCCCATCCATTCGTACCACAAGCCGGTCTGCTCGGCCTCGGCCACGGGAAGAGACCTTGACCTCGCCCGCCGTCGAGGCGTGTCCCCCGCCATCTGGCCAGGGAGCCTCGAGAGCAAGGGCGGCGCATGCCGGGAGCAGGTGCTCGTCTGGCTCCGTCTTCTCAAGCGGTCACAGCGGGAGTATCATAGATGCGTCGTCCACCCCGACCGAGGAGTGCGCACGACGAGTTCGGCCAACATCCATCCGCCGGAGATCGCCATGCCGTCTCAATCCGACGCCGGGCTTCCGGGGAGCGAGGCCAGGTTCATCCGGCTCGCAGAGAGCGCCTCGGACATCGTCTTCCGCTATCGCTACAAACCTACGCGCGGCATGGAGTATGTCAACCCCGCGGTCACGGTCATCACTGGCTACGCGCCCGAGGACTACTACGCCGATCCCGATCTCGCCCGGGCCGTCGTTCATCCCGAGGACCGTCCGCTCATCGAGGCGGCGACGCGCGGCCCTGCGTCGATGGCATCCCCGCTCACGATTCGGCTCACCCGCAGGGACGGCGGGACCGTCTGGGTTGAGCACCGGATGATCCCGATCCTGGACGAGGCGGGCGAGATTGTGGCCGTGGAAGGGATCGTTCGGGACACCACCCAGCGGGTCCTGACCCAGCAGACCCTCGAGCGGCTCGTCGAGGAGCGGACGCAGGAGATCGAGCGCCGGCGTCAGGTGGCGGAGAGCCTCCGGGAGACCCTGACGATCCTGAACTCGGACCGATCGACCCCCGAAATCCTGGACCATATCGTCGACCAGGCCATCCGCCTGCTCTGCGCCAACGCCGCAGCGATCTACGCGCTTGATGCAACGCGGCGGGTCCTCCGCATCCGCTCGGCGCAGGGGCTCGATGCCGACTATGTGGCGCACATGCAGATTCCGGTCGGCAAGGGGCCAGTCGGGGAAGCTGTACTGCATCGAAGGCCGGTGCCGAAGCCGGACGTGCTGGGGGAGTTCCT
>JAPVSX010000207.1:0-3461 GCA_047519495.1 Armatimonadota bacterium | reverse complement strand
GGCTGTTGCTGCCTCGGCAACCTATCGCTCGGGGAATTTGTGCGCGATGAATTTACCCCCCAGGCGCAGGTGGACTGGCCCCACCTGGAGCACGCTCTCCGGCTGGCGACGCGCTTCCTGGATAACGTCCTCGACTACAACGCAGAAAAACACCCACTCCCCGCTCAGCGTGAAGCCAGCCTCTACTCGCGGCGCATCGGGGTCGGCTTCACCGGCCTGGGGGATATGCTGTGCAAGCTCCGCCTCAAGTACGACACCGAGGAGGCGGTGGCGTACGTCGACCGGATGTTCGACCGGATCAAGAATATCGTCTACGACGAGAGCGCGAATCTCGCGATCGAGAAGGGGACGTTCCCAGGCTACGACCGCGAGCAGCACCTTAAGGGCGCGTTCCTCCAGACGCTCGACCCGAAGGTCCTCGCGCGTATCCGCGAGCACGGGCTGCGCAACGTCGCCCTCCTCACCGTGCCCCCGGTCGGGAGCGGCGCGTCGCTCGCCGGGACGACGAGCGGCATCGAGCCGATCTTCGACCTGGGGTACACGCGGCGGAGCGAATCGCTCTCCCAGGAGACATTCACCGTGTACCACCCGCTCGTGAAGGCGTACATGCAGCGGTTCGGGACGCATGAGGAGGACTTGCCGGAGTTCTTCGTCACCGCCCACGAGATCAAGCCGGAGATGCGGGTCCAGATGCAGGCGGCGATCCAGAAGCACATCGATCACTCGATCTCCTCCACGGTCAACTGCCCCGCCGACACCTCGGAGGAGCGCGTAGCCGAGATCTATTTCCTCGCGTGGAAGATGGGGTGCAAGGGCATCACCGTGTACCGTGCCGACTCCCGCGAGAACATCCTGACCGCGGGCACGAGCCGCTCGGCAAAGGCGGCGGGTACCGCGCCCGCCGTCGCGACGGCGGCATCCTCAGCACCCGCTGCCGCGACTCCGGCCACTCCCGCGCCAGTGGCCTCAGCCGTTCCGGATCCGGCGGCGGCCGCCCAGGTGACCGCGCCCGGGGCGGCACCCACCAGGCCTCGGCCGAAGGTGACGGCGGGCCGGACGGAGCGGATCGAGACGCCGCGGGGCCGGATCTACGTCACGATCAACGAGGACGATCAGGGCGTCTGCGAGGTGTTCGTCCAGTCGCTGGACGTGGAAGCCGACGCGACCGGCCGGATGGCCTCACTGGCCCTCCGCACCGGCGCCGATCCGCGGGACGTGATCGAGCAGCTCTGGCGGGTGCAGTCCCGCGAGGTGGCGATCGACCGGTCGAGCGACGGGACGGTCGTGCGCATCACGACCGTCGCCCAGGGGGTTGCGCTCGCGCTCGGGCGCGCCCTCTACGGGCCGGCGTTCCGTCCCGACCAGGTCTTCCCGATGGCGGACCGGCTGCCGCACCCGCGGTCTACGAACGGCCATACGAACGGTCATGGGAATAGCAACGGCCACGCCGAGGAAGCGCCCGCCGCCGCGGCCGCCCCGGCCCCGGCGGCCGCGGCGCAGGAGAGTCTTGCCGGCGAGGTCCAGCAGCCGCTCCTGACGTTCGCGGGCGTCTGCCCCGACTGCGGCAACTCGCTCATCCACGAGAACGGCTGCAGCCACTGCCGGTCCTGTGGTTACTCGAAGTGTTAATCGATACTATCCATGGCCGGGTGGGTTTCATCCCCGACCGCCAACCGAGCGCCGGGTCGCCTTGATGCCGAGTGAGAACCGTAGTAGCATGAGGTCGCCGGGATGGCTATGCACCGGCCCAAGTAACCGGGTGAGCAGTCTGAGATCCCGGGGCGTCAGGGCGTCGGCCACTGGGCCGCCACAATCCCGCACGCGGGAGCGCCGACTGCATTGTGCAGCCAGCCCGGTACGTTCTTGTGTGTTGCCATCCAGCAGCGCCCCGCTGGCGTGACCTGCGCGGCAGGATACCCCCCGGTGCCGGTCCTCTGAAAGCGCGCGCCTGGCACGATCATGGCTGGCCGGACGTTTCTCGTTTCGTCCCGGCGTCCGGAAGCCCGATGCTATTCGTCACGGCACCCAGAACTGCGCGTGTCCTCTCCGCTCCCGCCCTCGGGGTGTTGGGACGGTCAGCTGTCGATCGGTCAATCAGCAGATCCGCAATCTTTGGCATCGCCGCCTCAAGGAGCGACAGATGGCCGACGGCGCCGAGGTCCACCTGCATGATGAGACGATCGACCAGGCCGGGCACCCCGGTGCCGCCGTTGACGGGCAATCCCAGGGCACTCGCCGTCAAGACGATCCCATCGCCAGGCCCGTACGAAAACCGGGGCCTCGGCAACTGGCCGGTGATCCCAGCCTCGGTGCCCGGGCCGGCCGGGCCGGGTTGCCGGTTGCCGTAAAAGGCGTAGGCCCGGATTCCCTCAGGCAAGGGGTGGGTATTGAGTGTCTCCAACTCCGGGTTCTGCCCGTCCGGCGGAAAGCCCCACGCCGCCTTGGGAGACGGCCGCCAGAACGGGAACGTCGGGAGCAGATCGCGGGCGGCCGGCGTCCGCGCCATGCTGGCAATGGCATACCACGCGTAGACATAGGACATGACCGCCCCTTCGTTTGGCACCCCGACCATCACGAACCGGTTCACGAGTTGATCCCACCCGGGCTCGAACGCCAGGTTCCACCGGGTCATGAGCCCGCCCAGACTGTACGCCACGACATTGATCCGCGCGGCGTACGTCGAGGGGAGCACCACCTCGCGGACATAGGCCGCCAGGGCCCGGGCCGCTGCTTCCACGCCGAGGCGCCGGGAGTTATAGGCGAACCAGAACACGTTCGGCGACGCCCCGGTGGCGCGATAGCCCCGCTGTTTGAGGACAGACATGATCCGGGGATAAGGCGTGCCGCCCAGATCATTGAGGTACCCGGGGACGATGAGCGTGGGCAGCAGCAGCACACCCGTCTGCCGGGCGGTGGCCACCTCATCGCCCTGGCGCACGGTGACCTCGACCGCGATCGACGTGTTCTCGTCGGGAGGGGGCACCGGGGCGAAGTCGTGCGTGCCCACGCCCCCGACCCGGAACTTGCCCGCCGGCAAGTCGATGGCAGCAGGGATGCGAGAGGCGGCCACAGGGAAACGCGGTCCCTCGATGATCACGTGACCGCCCAGGGCGGTCGTCCCCTCGATGGTGGGCTGGAGCTCGGGCCGGAGACCTGCGATCGCCACGTCGACCCCAACCCGCCCGGGCGCGACCATCTGGAGGCTTGAGATACTCACGGCCAGCGGCACTGCTGCCTGGCCGTTCGAAACGAACAGCGATCCGGCGAGGGCGGCGCTCAGGGCCAGTGCGAGGGTGGCTCTCCGCACGATGCGCATGATCAATCCCTCCGGTACGGGTAGCACGTCCGTCCGGCCGGCGGGGGAGGCCCGGCCGCCTGCTTAACGGGAGGGTTTGTTTGACGCGGCCGCCGGTCGCGCGGTCGTCATCGCCAGGACGGCGAGCCAGCCGAGGATCACAAGC
>JAPVSX010000206.1:0-1791 GCA_047519495.1 Armatimonadota bacterium | reverse complement strand
TGCCGATCGCCATGATGCCCGCACCGAACTTACCGACTCAGCAGGTCTCTAGGCCTCAATCCTCAATAGAGGCCACAGCCGGATTTCTTGTATAGGTATCGGCTACAGTTGGGCTACAGTACGCGATGGGGACGTCGACGCAGAGGCGGGGAAAGACCTGAAAAATATGGAGCGGGAAAGGGGATTCGAACCCCCGACCCTCTGCTTGGGAAGCAGATGCTCTACCAACTGAGCTATTCCCGCTCACCTGTATCGGCTCGAATACTACAACGCTAATTATATCCCTGCCGGGGGCTCCCGTCAAAGGCTGGCGGGGCGGATCACGCGCGGCGCAGCGTCAGCTCTCCGTCGGCATGTGGAGATACATAGACTGAAGCGCGATCCTCCCGGGGCCCGTGAACCGGTTCCAGAAGAGGCTGCCCGCGCTCGCGAAGAGCCCCGTGGAGATCTTCTGCAAGATCGTCTGCATCTCTACCGTGCGGTCTTTGTAGATCCATCCCCCCGGCTCGATGTCGATCTGCTCGCCGGGGCCCAGCGTCATCGTGAAGACGTTTCCGTAGCCGTGGAGCCAGACGACCCCTTCAGAGCCCGCGCAGGTGAAGGTGTCGATGAAGAACCCGGTGCCGCCGAACAGGAGGCTGGCCGCTCCCTTGACCCGGGTGAACGTGTAGTCGACCGCGTCGGTCGCCGCGAGGAACTGATGCTCCCGGACATCGAAGGCCTCCCCGGCCTTCAGGTGAAGCGCAAAGACGTGTCCGGCCCCATCCCGGCTGAACGCGATCCGTCCCGGCCCCTGCGCCTGAGTGATGAACACCGGCATGCCGGATAGGACGCGCTTCATCACCCCCTTCAGCGGCTTGAGCGTGATCTCGACGCGCGGGTCCTTCCACAAGAGAATGTGGTGCTCGAAGTACACGGGGACGTTACCGAGTTGGAGCTGGAGGACGGGGACGAGCTCACCCTCAATGTGGTACGTCACGCCGCCAAACGTCTCGCCACGCGCCTCGGTCGGGAGCAGCGCCGGAACCGGCATCAGCAACACCTCCGCGTCTCAGGTTGCACAGCGTGCTGTGCCCCGTTCCCGGGGACATTAGACCTGGCCCTGCGGGCGCTGCCGCCGCAGACGTGGCGCCCGGAGTTCCTGCCGCGACTCCGGCCGTTCCGCGAGGCGCCGTCCGAGGAGGTCCACGATCGTCCGGGCGATCGCTTCCTTGCCCTCCGCGACTGCTTCGATCTTGCCGCCGGGGGTGACGAGATATCCGATATGCGTGCCGGCTTCGATGTCCCGCAGGTCGTTCGCGACGACCAGGTCGGCGCGGCTGTGCTGCGCCCACTCCCGTGCGATCTTGATCAACTCCTCCCGGTCCTTCCCGACCTCCAGCTTGAACCCGACGAAGAACGTCTCGGGCGCGAGGTCCCGCACGAGCGCCGCCGCCTTGGGGGTCGGGACGAGGCGGATCATCCACTCGGACAGGCTGCTCGTGACCTTTTCCTCTCGCACCTCCGCGGGAGCGAAATCGAGCACCGCCATCGCGTGGATGAGCGCGTCGTAGCCGTGGGGCAGCTCCTGGCGGAACTCGGTCACAAGCTCCTCGACGGTGTCGACCGGTAGGATGCGGAGGTGATCCAGGCGGCCGCCCCGGACGACCGGGAGGTCGCTGCCGCGGCCGAAGACAAAGGTGACGTCGGCGCCGGCCTCGAGCGCCGCCTCCGCGATGAGGGCGCCGAGGCGGCCCGTAGACTTGTTGGTGAGATAACGCACCGCGTCGAGGGGCGCCCGCGTGGGGCCCG
>JAPVSX010000205.1:0-5756 GCA_047519495.1 Armatimonadota bacterium | reverse complement strand
TTGATGTACATGATCGGACACGCCGCCATGTCCTGGAGGATGCGCGTCTGCGCCTCCTTCCAGAGCGCCACCTGCGCCGGCGCGCTCGTCTCGGCCCGCGCGCGGTCGATCAGACCGTCCACCGCGGCGTAGTGCGCAAAGTTGGTGTCCGGGTGCTTACCCGTCACGACCGTCGAGTCCGAGTGGTAGAAGCTCCGCAGGTAGATGTCCGCGGTCGGCCGGAACGCGATGTATACGACCACCGGGTTGACGTCCTTGCGGATCAGGGCGTGGTAGCTGGGATGGTCCACGACTCGCAGGCGGACCTGGATGCCGACTTTCGCCAGCTGCGCCTGGAGGGACTCGTACACGATCCGGTAGTCGGACAGCTCGGAGGTCACCAGATCCACTGAGAAGCCGTTCGGGAGGCCAGCTTCCGCCAGCAGGCTCTTGGCCTTCTGGAGGTTCAGCTTGTAGTCGAGCCCTTTAGCGATGACCTCCTTTTCGGTCAGCGCCCCAGGCGTGAACGACGCGAGAGGGGCGAAGACCTCCTGTCCGACCTTCTTGCCGATCAGGCCGAGGAACTGGTCGCGGTCGAGGGCGTAGGCGATCGCCTGGCGCACCTCCTTGCGGCTCAGCGGGTTCACAGTCGTGTTGAAGTAGATGACCGTGGACTCCCCGACGCCGAAGATGTCGACCAGCATCCTGGGTACGGCCTGCATCTTGTCCACCCAGGCCTCGTCCTTCGCGCCGTAGACGCCGTCGAGCTGCCCGCCGCGCAGCCCCAGCTCCCGGCTGAACGCGTCGGCCATGTAGCGGTAGTCCACCCCGTCGAGATGCGGTCGGCCCCGGACGTACTGCGGGTTGGCGGCGAGTTCGACTCTCTCTTTGGGGCTGTAGCGTCGCAGCATGAACGGGCCGGTCCCGACCGGGTGCGTCTTGATGCCGTCGATCCCGTAGGTTTCCACCGCGCGCTTCGACATGATGAACCCGCCCGCGTAGTTCGAGACGAGCGGGTAGAAGAGGTTGGGCGAGAGCGCGGTGTCCAGGACGACGCTGACGGTCTGGGGGTCGAGGGCGTGGAACTCCATCCCGGCGTACTGGCCGGAGTACGCTGAGCGCGCCTTGTCCGCGGACTTCTGGAGCGAGAACACCGCGTCGTCGCTCGTCAGCTCGTAGGCGGGCGTCTTCTCGCTCGGATGCCACATCACGCCCTTGCGCAGCTTGAACGTCCAGACCTGCTTTCCCGCGACGATCTGGGGCTTCGGGAAGTCGACGGCCAGGTCGGGCTCGAAGGCCGAGCTGTCGCCCGGCTTGTAGCGCAGCAGCCCGTTGAAGATCATATCCACCAGGGCCCGGTCCTGCGTGCCCGCGGCGTAGTGAGGGTCGGCGGTCCCGAGGTCGGCCTCTGACTGGCCGAAGTGCAGGGTGTTGTCAGCCTGGGCCGCGCGCGCGGCGCCCGGGGCCAGTCCTGGGAACGCGCGCGCCAGGGCCGGCGCGGCGCCGGCGGCGAGGGCCGTCATGAGGAACCGCCGGCGGGTCATGCCCCCGGCCTCCCGGGTCCGGTGTGCATTTGCCTTTGTCCTGTGATCAGCCACGGCCATGCCTCCTCCGCGCTCCGCGTCGGGTCGTGCGGGCCCTGTCCCAGGGGAGAACCCGCGGGACATCCCGCCCCAAGACACGCCTTTAGACACGCGGCGGGTGAACGCCTGCCGGGGGTGCCTACCCCAGGTACACGCAGCGCCCGGCCGCTCCCGGAGATGATCAGATGGGCGCGAGCAGCGGCGCTGAGGTTCGGGCCGCGCGGGACGCGCGCCTTGCTTGCGCGGCCCCGTTCGCTCTGCTACTATCATCGCTGGTATGGCCGCGAACGGACTGCCGTCACAGCGCCCGCGCGAGTGCATCTGTCCTCCGCGGAGGTCCTAGGCCTCCGCCTCCCGGTCTGACGCCTTCCTACAATATAATAAAGAGGTGGTCCCGATGAGGACAGCGCTGCCTTGCCTCGGCATTGTGTACGAGCATCCCGAGTGGTTCGCCCCGCTCTTCGCCGAGCTGGACCGGCGCGGGGTGCCCTATGACCGGATCGACGTCACGGCCCATACGTTCGATCCGGCCGTCCGCGAGATTCCCTGGACGATCGTGCTCAACCGGATGAGCCCCTCGGCCTACCTCCGGGGGCATGGGCAGGCCATCATCTACGCGCGCGAGTTTCTCCGCTATCTGCAGGCCGCGGGGGCAGACGTGGTCAACGGCGCGGACGCGTTCGCGCTCGAGACCTCGAAGGTCACCCAGCTCCTCCTCCTCGAGCGCCTCGGCCTGCCGGCGCCGCGGACCCGCGTGATCAACCACCCCAGCCAGGCGCCGGCCGCCGGAGAGGGGCTCGCGTTTCCTGTGGCCGTCAAGCCCAACATCGGCGGCAGCGGGGCCGGGATCCAGCGGTTCGACGCGCCGGAGGCGCTTCGGGCGGCGGTCGAGGCAGGGACCGTCGACCTCGGGATCGACCGCACCGCGCTCGTGCAGGAGTTTCTCCCAGCCCGGGACGGGCACATCGTCCGCGTGGAGATCATGAACCGGCAGTTCCTCTACGCGATCAAGGTCTATCCCAGGCCGGACGCCGGGTTCAATCTGTGCCCCGCGGATATCTGCCAGCCCGGCGCCGCAGTCGAGTCGGCGGCCGGGGCGGCCACGCCCTCTGCAGCGCCCGCGGCGGGATCGCCGGCCGACCTGTGCCCCGTGGACCTCCCCAAAGTCGCGCTCCGGGTCGAGGCGTACACGCCCCCGCAGGCGGTCATCAACGACGTGCTCGAGATCGTGCGGGCGGCGGATCTGGACCTCGCCGGGGTAGAGTACCTCGTGAATGACCGAGACGACCGGGTGTACTATTACGATGTCAACGTGCTCTCCAACTTTGTCGCCGACGCCGAGGCGGTCGTCGGGTTCAACCCCTATGCACGGCTCGTGGACTATCTGACGGCCCGAGGCGGGCTCCGGGCTCCTGCTCCCGCGCGCTCGTAAGAGACGGCGGCCAAAAGCCGCCGCGGTGGCGCCCCGTGCCTGAGCTGCCGTTCCTCAGCATCCTCGCCGAGAACCTGCTCGCGCAGGTGCAGGGGCGAACGATCGAGGACGTGCTCGTCCGGAGCGCCTCGGTGCTGAAGACATTCGACCCGCCGATCAGCGCGCTCCGTGGCGCGGCGATCACCGGCGTCCGGCGGCGGGGGAAGTTCCTGCTCGTGGATCTGAGGCCGCCGCTTGTGCTCGTCATGCACCTGATGCGGAACGGCCGCCTCCGGCTCATCCCGAGGCCGGCGGCGTCCGGCGGCCCGCGCCGCGCAGGGCGCGACCTCGCGCTCGTCCTCGCCCTGGGCGGCGGCACCGACCTCCAGATGATCGAGATGGGCCCCAAGAAGGCGGCGTCGGTGTGGCTGTGCCGTCCCGGCGAGGAGGCCGCGGGACCGATGGCCGGGCTGGGCTTGGAGCCGCTGTCCCCGGCGTTCACGCCGGAGGCCCTCGGCGGGATGCTGCGCCAGGAGCGGATGCGGCTCAAGCCGTTCCTGCTCACGCAGCGGTATCTCGCCGGGATCGGAAATGCCTATGCGGACGAGATCCTCTGGGAAGCGCGTCTCTCACCGCAGGTCCTGACTACTGCGCTCACCCATGGGGAGGCGGTCCAGCTGCACGGGGCGATCGTGGCGACGCTCGACGGCGCCGTCCGGGGGCACCGCGCGGTGCTCGCGGGGGCGCTGCCGATGCGGGAGCCGGTGGATCTGCTGCGCGTCCACCGCCACGGCAAGGAGCCGTGCCCCCGGTGCGGGACGCCTATCGCTGTGATCTACTACGAGGACCGGGAAACGTACTACTGCCCCGAGTGTCAGGCCGGGGGAAAGGTCTACGCCGACCGCAGGCGCTCCAGGCTGCTCAGGTAGGCGCGGGCGGAGCAAACGGCTCGAGGTGTCTCACCGGGTCCCTCCCCGCACCGCGATTTGTCGCCTACAGCGCCTCACCGGTGCGTGAAGCTCTCGGGCCGGCGGGGGAGGAGGGGTGCCGGCCTCCGTCGTAGCGGGAAGGCGCAGCGGTCGCCGGTTTGCGGAGAGGACGATGGAAGTTCAGCGGATCTTTGCGCACATCGACGAGGTCTTTGACCGGCACCTGGATCGCGTCCGGGCGTTCGTCTGCCAGCCGAGCATCAGCGGCGAGGGCGTCGGGATGCAGGAGATGGCGGGCCTGGTGCGGGATGGCATCGCCGCCCTCGGCGGACGCGCCGAGATCGTGCCGACGCCCGGGTGGCCTGTCGTCTACGGCGAGGTCGACGCGGGCCGTCCGAAGACGCTGCTCCTCTACGGCATGTACGACGTGCAGCCGGTCGAAGGCGAAGAGTGGGTCGCGCCTCCGTTCGCGGGCGAGATCGTGGACCTGCCCGAGGTTGGAAGAAGCGTGGTGGCCCGCGGCGTCTACAATACGAAAGGTCCGCTGGCCGGCCTCTTCAACGTCCTCGAAAGCATCCAGACCGTGGAGGGGCGCCTCCCGGTCAACGTGAAATTCGTCGTCGAGGGCGAGGAGGAGCTCGGGAGCCCGCACCTGCCTGGATTCATCAACGCGTACCGGGACCGGCTCGGGGCCGACGCGACCTACTTTCCGTTCTACGGCCAGGACCGGCATGGGAAGGCGGAGCTGTGGCTCGGGGTCAAGGGGATTCAGTACTTCGAGGTCACGTGCCGGGGCGGCGCCTGGGGCGGGCCGCGCACCCGCGGCGTCCACGGCAGCAACGCGGTGTGGGTGGGCAGCCCCGCCTGGCGGCTCGTCCGCGCGCTGGCCACGATGATGGACGACGACGAGCAGATCCAGGTCGCCGGACTCCGGGACGATGTCGTGCCGCCGAGCGCCGAGGACGAAGAGCTGCTCGCGCAGCTGGGCAAGACGTTCGACGCCGCGACGCACCTGTGGATGTGGGACACGGAGCGGTTCAAGTATCCGCTTCGGGGAGCCGACCTGCTGCGGCGGTACCTGTACGATCCCACGCTCAACATCGACGGCATCTGGGGCGGCTACACCGGGCCGGGGATGAAGACGCTCCTCCCCCACGAGGTCCGGGTCAAGATGGATGTGCGGCTCGTGCCGAACATGGACCCCGGACGCGTCCGGGAGCGCATCCGCGCACATCTTCAGCGCATCGGGCTCGGCGATCTTGAGGTGCACTTCTACGAAGGGTATCCGCCGGCCAAGACGAGCGTTCGGGAGCCGGTCGTGCAGGCGCTCATCCGAGCGTTCCGCGCGCTCGGACAGGAGCCGGAGGTGTGGCCCCACATCGCGGGCTCGGCGCCCTTTTACCTGTTCCGCCGGACGCTCGGCCAGCCGTTTGCGGCCGGGGGGCTGGGCCACGGCGGGCGGCCGCACAGCCCGAACGAGTACGCGACCGTGGAAGGCATGCGCCTCTTCGAGCGGTCGCTGGCGCAGTTCCTGCACGAGTTCACGCAGCGCTGAGGGGACGCCGGGGGCGGCGTCGGGAAGCCACACGCGGACGATGCTGCGGTACCTGCTGCGCCGGACCCTGATCACCCTCCCCATCCTGCTCGGCATCACGGCGCTGAGCTACTTTATCCTGTCGCTCACGCCCGGCGACCCGGTTCAGATGCTGATCGATCCGAGCATGAGCCAGGCCGACGTGGCGATCAAGCGCCATGCGCTCGGGCTGGACCAGCCCGTCTACGTCCGGTACGTGAAGTGGCTCGGCGAGGTCCTGCACGGCAACCTGGGATATTCGTTCAGCAGTGGCGCGCCTG
>JAPVSX010000204.1:0-5582 GCA_047519495.1 Armatimonadota bacterium | reverse complement strand
GGCGGGTTCGCGAGGGATGTTCCCGAAGCGGTCGGCCGCGGGGGCCTGCCACGAGACGGAGCACTAGCCCGCGAGGTGGCTCCGGCTGTTGAGGTAGTCCACGACGAACACGCCGTCGCGGACGCGCAGCCGGGAGAGCGAGGCGGTGTCGACCGCGAGCGCGCGCAGCGCCGCCGCCGGCGCGGCGATGATTCGCGCGACGAGCGCGCGCATGGGATCGGCGTGCGACACGATTACGACCGCCTCCCCGGGATGCGCGCCCGCCAGACGCTCGAGTCCGTCCAGCATGCGCACCGCCATCGCGGCCACCGGCTCCACGCCCGCCACCGCGCCGCCCTCGTCGACCGCCCGGACGTCCTCGGGGAAGCGCGCATGGATCTCGGACGACAGCAGGCCCTGCCAGGCCGCGTACTCCCGCTCGGTGAACGCTTCGTCCGTCGCGACTGCCAGGCCGTGACGGCGGGCGATCAGCGCCGCGGTCTCCTGCGCGCGCTCGAGCGGGCTCGAGACGACTCGGCGGAGCGGTACGTGGCCGAGCCGCGCCGCGAGCGCCTCGCCGTCCCGCCGCCCCTGCGCGTTCAGGCCTACGCCCGGCAGGCGTCCCGCGAGGCGATCCGCGGCGTTCCAGTCGGTCATGCCGTGGCGCACGAGGTACACGAGCGAGACCACGTGGGGGAATTCTTCCGCTTGAGAGGGAATTCATGCCCGGAAGCCGTGAACCCGGAGGAGTCGATGGCTGTGGACTCGCTCAAGGACCGCCTGCGCAACGATGATACGGTGCTGGGGACGATCCTGCCCCTCGGGTCGCCGGACGTGGCGGAGATCATCGGGCTGGCGGGGTACGACTGCATCCTGCTCGATACGGAGCACGGGCCGCTCACGCCCGAGACGGTCCAGGCGATGGCCCGGGCGTGCCGCGCCGTGGACGTCGCCCCGCTCGTCCGGGTGCCGGAGAACAACCCTAAGACGATCCTCCGGGCGCTCGACTGCGGGTGCACGGGCGTGATGGTCCCGCAGGTCGAGACCCCCCAGCAGGCGGCCGCGGCGGTGGCGGCCACCAAGTACGCCCCCGAGGGCACCCGGAGCCTGGCGGGCGCGACCGCAGCGGCCCGCTGGGGCACGGTTCCGCTGGCGGATCACGTCGTCCGGAGCAACGCGGCGACGATCAACCTGCTCCAGATCGAGACCAGGCGCGGCCTCGAGGCCGTAGAGGCGATCGCGCGGGTGCCGGGAGTCGACGTGCTGTTCATCGGCCCCTCCGACCTCTCGCTCAGCCTGGGCCATCCCGGGCAGCCGGGGCACCCCGACGTGCAGGCGGCGTTCCGCCGGATCATCCAGACCGGGCTGGCGGCGGGCGTCTCGGTGGGAATCCTGGCGCTCACGGCCGACGACGTCCGGACGTACCGGCAGCTCGGCGTCACGGTTTTTCTCGACAGCGTGCCGCGGCTGATCCTCTGGGCCGGGCAGGCGCAGGTCGCCAGCATGCGGGAGGCCGCGGCCGGCGCGCGGCCGGGAGTCGGGCTGCGGAAAGACCGGTGACCTGTGTCCAAGCGGCTTGACTATCACGATCCGTTCCACGAGTTCGCCGGCCGGCT
The DNA here is from genome assembly GCA_047519495.1 of Armatimonadota bacterium. Lineage (GTDB taxonomy): Bacteria > Sysuimicrobiota > Sysuimicrobiia > Sysuimicrobiales > Segetimicrobiaceae > JAPVSX01. The sequence goes on along the minus strand of JAPVSX010000204.1, from coordinate 3,987 downwards.
GACCGAGGCGCTCGAAGACAACCACCTGGTCGTCTCCGGCTACGCGTTTCTCGTGGACGTGGATCACATGAGCCGTGAGTACCGATACGTCGTCCATCTCGAAGGCGAGCCGCCGGTGGACGCCCCGCAGACGTTCGCCTGGCCGTGGGCGGAGCTGCGGTTCCTCGTCGATGCGCTCTCGTTCGGCCGGCACATCGCGGAATACGATGAGGGCGTCGAGTTTTCGCGGACCGTCCACGAGGAAGTGCAGGTGTTCGGCGAGCTGCTCACGGAGATCACGATGGACCGGCTGCTCGTCCCCCCGGACGTCGTCGCCCTGCGCCGGGCGATCACGCACGTCGGCCCCGATCCCGGGACGCCCAGCATCAGCCTCCAGCAGCACTTCTCGACGGAGGACGCGCCGCCCGCCTACAGCGCGCGGGTCCAGTCGAGCGTGGTCCTGAAGGAAGACGAGCTCGTCGACGCGGACCGTCCGCGGAAGATCGCCGCCGCGGTCGCGGCGATGCTCACCGCCCTCGAGGCGCTGCGCCTCGCGGCCGAGGGGGCGCCGCTTCCCCCGGCCGAATAGGGCCTGGGCGCGCGGATGTTTCGTCCGGTATTCCCGTTGAGCCTGGCACGGCCCGGGGTCCCCAGCCCCCTGACGAGGGCAGGCAAATTGCCGCATGCTGGCAAGTTGCTGGGGTGGGAATAGCCGGCGCCCTCTCCGTGCAGGACGACGCGGCGTTCATGCGGGAGGCGCTCGCCGAAGCGGCGGCCGCGGCCGCGTTGGGGGAGGCGCCGATCGGCGCTGTCGTCGTGCGCGACGGGCGCGTGATCGCCCGCGCCCACAACCGCCGGGAGCAGGACCGCGATCCGGCGGCCCACGCCGAGCTGATCGCGCTCCGCGAGGCGGCGCAGCACCTGGGCGGGTGGCGGCTCCCCGGCTGCACCCTGTACGTCACGCTGGAGCCGTGCGCGATGTGCGCGGGCGCCGCCGTGCAGGCCCGGCTGCCGCGGCTCGTGTTCGGCGCGGCGGACCCCAAAGCGGGCGCGGCGGGCAGCGTCGTGGACCTGCTGCGGGAGCCCCGTTTCTCCCACGTCGTCGAGGTGGCAGGCGGCGTGTGCGAGGCGGAGTGCAGCGCCCTGCTGCGCGAGTTCTTCGGGGCCCTGCGGCGGCAGCCGTAACGGCGGCGGGGCCGGGCGGCGCCCGGCTACCCGACGGGTGGAAGCAGCGTCGGAACAACCCGCAAGTCGGCGGCCTCCACGGCCGGGACGAAGCGCTGGTCGATCACCGCGTCACCGAGGCGGTTGATCCACACCGTCCGGATGCCCGCCGCGGTCGCGCCGGCCGCGTCGGCCGGCGCGCCGGCCACGTGCAGGAGTTCCTCCGCCCGGATTCCCAGCGCCGCCAGGGTCTTCTGGTACACGGACGGGTGCGGCTTGAACTTTCCCCCCTCGGTGGAGATGATCCGGTCGAACCGCACCGGTACCGAGGCCATCAGGGCGTCGAGCATCATCTGATCGCCGTTGGACAGCGTCGCGAGCATCACGGGCCGGCGGCGGACCTCCTGGAGGACCTCGACTGTCTCCGGCCACGGCGGGAGGCGCTCCCACGCCTCGACCAGGCCCGCGAGTTCGCCGGGGGTGAGCGGCGCCGCCAGCCGCCGCAGCGCGTAGCGGGCGGCCGCCTCGATCGCCGCGCGGTTGCTCGCGCCCTCCCGGTCGAGCGAGTTCGCGATCAGCAGGTACTGCTGCTGCGCGCGGCGCCACGCCTGCGCGGTCGGGCCTACGGCGTGAGCCAATACGTCCGGGACGTCGGCCGCGATCCCGCGGCGCCGGAACAGGTCGTCGAGCGCCCGGGCGAGGCCGGCCGGCGTGTCGAACAGCGCGGAGTAGACGTCGAAGGTGACCGCGCGGATCGGCATCGAGAGGAGCCCCCCGGTCCCGCCGCAGAACTCTGTCCGCGAGACCTGCCGTCTACTCCATTACCCGGGGCGCGGCCATGGCCCTCCTCCTTCGGGAAGCGCACCTTCGCGAATTGCTCACGATGCGCGAGCTCGTGCCGCTGATGGAGCGCACGCTTGCGGCGTTCAGCACCGGGGCCGCGGTGCAGCCGGTCCGGACCGTCGTGCCGGTGGACGCGCACCGGGGCTTCCTCGCGGTGATGCCGGGCTACCTGAGCGCGCCGGAGGCGCTCGGCCTGAAGGCGGTCGCGGTGTATCCCGGCAACGCCGCGCGCGGGCTGCCGACTCACCTGGCGACGATCCTGCTCATCGATCCGGAGACCGGCGTGCTGCTTGCGGTGATGGACGGCCGGCTCATCACGGAGATGCGCACGGCCGCGGTGTCTGCGGCCGCCACGCGGCGTCTCGCGCGGGGCCCCATCCGGGTGCTCGCGGTCCTCGGCGCGGGCGTGCAGGCCCGAAGCCACCTCGCCGCGCTGCGCGAGGTCGGTTCACCTGGCGAGACCCGCGTGTGGACCCGCACGCGGGCCGGCGCCGAGCGGTACGCGGCGGCGATGCGCGCTCAGGTCGGCGTGGCGGTGCGCGTCACGGCCTCCGCCGCGGAGGCGGTGGCGGGCGCCGATGTGATCTGCACCGTGACCGCGAGCGAGACGCCGGTGCTGGAAGGGAAGTGGATCGCCCCCGGGGCGCACATCAACGCGGTGGGCGCCGCCCGGCCGGAGTGGCGCGAGCTGGACACGGAGGCGGTTGTCCGGTCACAGCTGTTCGTGGACTCCCGGGCCGGGGCGGCCGTCGAGGCCGGAGACATCGTGGGCCCGCTGCGCGAAGGGGCGATCGGCGAGGCCCACATCCAGGCGGAGATCGGCGAGGTCTTCGCGGGGCGGCACCCGGGGCGCACCGGCCCGGAGCAGATCACGCTGTTCAAGTCCCTCGGGATGGCGGTCGAGGACGTAGCGACCGCCCAGTTCGCGTACCGGCGGGCGCTTGACCGCAGGGTCGGGCAGGAGCTGGTCCTGGACTAGGCCCCCGGCGGCCGGCTGTACCGCCGGGATGACGCCGCGGGCGACCGCGAGCGTGCCGAGGAGCGCCCCCTGGGGATCAGCGCTCGTCGCCGAAGCGCCGGATGTCCTCGGGGCCCGCCTTCGTCGCGACCTTTCCCTTGCCCTGGACCGCCTGGCGGATCTGCTCCACGACGTCTGGGTTGGCCAGCGTGGTGACGTCTCCGGTGTCCATCGTGTTGGAGATCGCGGCCAGGACACGGCGCATGATCTTGCCCGACCGCGTCTTCGGCATATCGGGGACGATCCGGACCTGCTTCGGCCGGGCGATCTTTCCGATCGTGGTCTCGATCGCACGGACGACTTTGTCCTGGAGCTCCTTGCTGGGGGGAACGCCCGGCTTGAGCGAGATGTACACCTCCGGGAGCCGGCCCCGGAGCTCGTCCACCACGGGCACCACCGCGGCTTCCGCGACCTCAGGCACCGTGAGGCACGCGGACTCAAGCTCTTTCGTCCCCAGGCGGTGGCCCGCGACGTTGATCACGTCGTCGACCCGCCCGAGAATTCTGAAGTAGCCGTCTGCCGCCTGCACGGCGCCGTCGCCCGCGAAGTACGGCCAGTCGCGCCAGTCCTTGCTCTTCGGGTTCTTGCAGTACTTCGCGTAGTACTGCCGGACGAAGCGGTCGCGGTCCCCCCAGATCGTCTGCATGATCCCGGGCCAGGGATTCCGGATGCAGATGTTCCCGGCCTTGTTGGACCCCCGGGGGATCTCGCGGCCGTCCTCGTCGTAGATCACGGGATGGATCCCCGGCACGCCGGGCCCGGCGCTGCCGGGCTTCATCGGGTCGAGCGCCGGCTTCGTGCTGCAGAGGAACCCGCCGTTCTCCGTCTGCCACCAGGTATCGGTGATCGCGACCCCGCCCTTGCCGACTATGTCATGGTACCACTTCCACGCCTCGGGCTCGATCGGCTCCCCCACGGTCGTCATGCACTTGAAGCGGTAGTTGTACTTCTTCGGCTCGTCCGGCCCGAGTTTCCGCAGCATG